>DWYB01000072.1 GCA_019118885.1 Candidatus Mediterraneibacter surreyensis
GTGAGCACCTGGCGGTTCTTCCATATATAATCGATCAGTGAGATCACCGTAAGCGCCAGTGCGATCCAGACCAGGATCTCACCGATGAGATCGAACACGCCGCCGAAATCCGCGATCAGCACGATGATCATTGCCATCTGAAACACAGTCTTGAACTTTCCCCAGTAACTCGCCGCAATCACGATTCCACTGTCGGATGCTACAAGACGGAAGCCGCTGATAATGAACTCTCTTGCAATAATAATGATAACTATAGCCGTATTCAGCTTTCCGGTGGGGATCAGACAGATCATGGCCGAGCAGACAAGAAGCTTGTCCGCCAGCGGATCCATAAACTTTCCGAAATTTGTCACGAGATTATATTTCCGGGCAATCTTCCCGTCCAGCATATCGGTCAGGCTGGCGATGACAAAAAGGGCTAAAGCGATCCACTTATTTGCCGCACCTCCTACGTCAGTCAGCATGAAAAATACAAAAAACGGCACCATGATAACTCTAAGAACAGTCAGTTTATTTGGCAAATTCATAATAATTCTCCTATCAGATCATAATCTACAGCCCCGGTCACTTTCACTTTAGCAAAATCACCGGACAACAGTTCCTCATCTGTGTTGATGAAGATCAGGCCGTCCACATTGGGCGCATCCCGGTAAGTCCGGCCTACATAGGCGTTCTCATCAGCCACCTTTCCTTCGATCATCACGAGCACTTCGCGCCCCACCATATCCTCTGCGTTATCAAAGGCAATCTCCTGTTGAAGCTCCATCAGCTCCGCCTGCCTGTCAAGTTTTACTTCCTCATCAATCTGATCCGGCATCTCCGCCGCCGGCGTATCTTCTTCCGGTGAATACGTAAACACCCCGAGACGATCAAACTCCATCTCATCCACAAATTCCATCAGCTCTTCATGCTGTTCTTTTGTCTCTCCCGGGAATCCTGTGATCAGTGTTGTCCGCAGACAGATATCAGGGATCTCGCTTCTTAACTTTCCTATAATATCCACAAGCTCCTGTTTTGAAGTTCTGCGTCCCATTCTGCCAAGTATCGTATCATTGGCGTGCTGGATGGGCAGATCCAGATAGTGACAGATCTTCGGCTCTTCTTTCATCACCTGGATCAATTCATCCGTGATCTCTTCCGGATAGCAGTAAAGGATACGGATCCAGCGGATTCCGGGAATTTTACAGAGCTCTTTCAGCAGAACATGAAGCGACTTTTTCCCATAAAGGTCTTTTCCGTATAAAGTCGTCTCCTGAGCCACAAGGATCAGTTCTTTCACGCCCTGATCCGCAAGTTCCTGTGCTTCTTTTAGAAGATGCTCCATGGGAACACTGCGGAAGTTCCCGCGGATCTTCGGTATAATACAGTAGGTACAGTGTTTGTCACACCCCTCCGCGATCTTCAGATATGCGAAATGTCCGCCTGTAGTCACAAGGCGCTTTGTATCAGGCAGGGGGAGAGCGTCCAGTTCTGAAAGGATCACTTCATGCTCTCCGGCCAGAGCCGCATCCACAGCATCCAGTATCTTGTCATATGCCGTTGTTCCAAGCACCTCATCTACTTCTGGTATCTCATCAATGATCTCCTGACGATAGCGCTGGGCAAGACATCCTGTCACAATCAGCGCCTTGATCCTGCCCTGCTTTTTATATTCTGCCATTTCCAGTATATTCTGAATGCTCTCCTCTTTCGCGTCATGGATAAAACAGCAGGTATTTATCACAATCACATCTGCCTGTGTCTCGTCGTCCGTCATCTCGTATCCTCTTGATGCCAGGAGACCCAGCATCACTTCCGTATCTACAAGATTCTTGTCGCATCCGAGAGAAATAAACAGTATCTTCATATATTAACCTCCGGTCATAGTTTTCGCACTCTCAATCACAAAAAAGGCAGATACCACTTGTGCATCTGCCCTGTCTGAACCTATTCCTCTTCTTCTGCATTCTCGGCCAGGATCTTCAGTTTTCCCTGATTAAGTTCATCAATCGCAATGGAAAGAGGTTTTTCTCCCTCTTTCGCATCTACCAGAGGCAGATCCCCCGCAATAAGCTGTCTCGCTCTTTTTGACGTCGCCATAACAATGGAATACCGGCTGTTAACAACCTTTGTATCGCCCTCCTCGACATCTTTGTTTACTACTTTCATCAAATCCGTGTAAGATGGGTGCAGCATAATCTAATATTCTCCTTTCCCTGAGTGTTTCATTCTTTCAAGATCTTCTTTTATCTCTTTCATAAATTCACGGTTGCGCGAACTTCTTCGGTGTTCTCCCCGGATGATATCATGCATCTCCTCAACGCATCTGTCCAGATTGTCGTTGATGATCAGATAATCATAATTCTCCATCCCTTCCGCTTCCTCGCAGGCACGGCTCATGCGGGATTCGATCACATCCATCGTCTCAGTTCCTCTTCCCACAAGCCTTTTCTTCAGTTCCTCTGCGCTGGGCGGTGTGACAAACAAAAGCAGTGTATCCGGGAACATCCTCTTCACATTAAGAGCTCCCTGAATCTCTATCTCGAGAATCACATCCCTGCCTTCATCCAGCTTCTTTTCTACATAGTCACGCGGAGTACCATAGTAATTTTCCACGTACTTAGCATACTCTATCAGTTCGCCTTTGGCAATCATTTTTTCAAATTCATCTTTCGACAGGAAAAAATATTCTCTGCCATCGGCTTCTCCTTCTCTCGGCGAACGTGTCGTCGCTGAGATCGAGAGCGCGTATGTATCCGGATACCGGGTCAGAAGTTCTTTCATAATCGTTCCTTTTCCCGAGCCGGAAAATCCGGATACTACGATCAATATTCCTTTTTCGTTCATGCCCATCCCTCTTACTCTATATTCTGAATCTGTTCCCTGATCTTCTCAATCTCTGTCTTCAGTCTGATCGCACGGTCAGACACCTCGATGTCGTTTGCCTTGGACAGTATCGTGTTCGCCTCCCGGTTCATCTCCTGTGCGATAAAATCAAGCTTTCTTCCAATCTCGTCCTGTTCTTCCAGCGTATTTCTCATATGACTGATATGGCTTTTAAGTCTTACAACTTCCTCATCCGTACAGATCTTGTCAGCGAAAAGGATCACTTCCGCAGCGATCCTGCTTTCTTCAATCTGAGTGTCGGCCAGAAGCTCTTTCATCTTATCCTCAAGTTTCGCACGATACTCGGCGACAATCTTCGGAGACCGCTCTTCGATAAATCCGATCTGCTCACTTAAGAGATCCAGTTTGGAAAGGATATCTTTTTTCAAATTTTCTCCCTCTGTCTTTCTGGTCTCCACGAACTGGGTGAAAGCCCCTTCCAGCGCCTCTTTCAGGCCATTCCACAGCTCTTCCTCATCCTCGCTTTGCTCCTCCATCGTAAAGACTTCAGGGTATCGGGAAAGAGTAGAAACGCGAACGTCATTCTCCAGTCCAAAATCTTCTTCCATCTGTCTTAAATATTTCATGTATTCTGCTGCCAGCGCCGCATTATATTTCACGGACACCTGAGCCTGGGAGAGATCTTCATATGTAATAAAAATATCCACTTTTCCTCTGTTTGCATAGGACTTCAAAAGCGTCCTTATGGCGGTCTCGAAGAAATTCAGTTTCTTCGGCATCCGGATATTTACATCAAGATAGCGGTGATTCACACTCTTTAACTCTACGGTAAACTTTCTTGAATCTTTCTGGACCTCACATCTGCCGAAACCGGTCATGCTCTTTATCATGTCAAACCATCCTCTGTACATTACTATTCTAGCTCACCTCCGCAGTGCGGAGTAAATCTATATTATTATACCCTCTTGTACCGGAATGGTCAACAGTTAATACCGCCGGCAAACGGCCGGACCAATGCTTAATACCAGCGCACCATCGGCAGATCATTGTTGATGCCTTTTGTCATCAGAATCTGATGGATATCAATGATACCGTTGTGGAACGTTGCCGCGCAGGCCGCCAGATAGAGATCCCACATACGGATAAATTTCTCATCAAACATTTTCCTCACTTCATCGAGATGTTCCAGGTAATTCTTTCTCCAGCAGCGCAGCGTTCGGTTATAGTGGAGTCTCAGGTTTTCGATATCCATTGTGTGGAAATCATGTTCCGCCATGGCGTTTACCATCTCACGCAGGCTGGGAACCGTTCCTCCCGGAAAGATATATTTCTTGATCCATGCATCGCCAGGATGCTCTTTCAGTGCACTGATGAAATGCAGGAGGAACAATCCGCCTTTCTTCATCACCTGATCCGCACATTTAAGGAAGAGATCATAGTTATCCCTGCCCACATGCTCTACCATGCCCACGCTCACGACACGGTCGAACTGTCTGCCAAGCTTTGGAAGATCGCGATAGTCCATAAGTTCAACATCCACATAATCCTCAAGTCCTTCCGCCTTGATCCGGTTCTGGCATTCCTTGTACTGCTCTTCGCTCAGCGTGATGCCTGTGCCGTGGACTTTATATTTCTTTGCCGCCTCGATCAGCAGGAACCCCCAGCCGCACCCGATATCCAGAAGTGACATTCCTTCTTTTAAATAAAGCTTCTTCAGAATGTAATCTACTTTGTTGACCTGCGCCTGGTACAGCGTGTCGTCCTCGTGCGCAAAATATCCGCAGGAGTAACTCATTGTCTCATCCAGCCACAGTTTGTAAAAATCATTTCCTATATCATAGTGGCTGCGCACCTCTTTTTCCTGGTTCTTCTTGCCTGATGACGTAAAGATCAGCTTCTTTAGCGCTTTTTGATCTGTAGAAAACTTTCCCATCTGTCCAAGGAAATGATCCAGCGCTTCATAGAGATCGCCCTCGATCTCCAGATCCCCGTTCATGTATGCTTCGCCCAGAGCGATCGATGTGCTTGTCATCAGATCTCCCACCGGAATAGACTTGTTAAACTTTACGGTAAACGTAGGCTCGCCTTCTCCGATCTTATACTCTTTACCTCCCAGCTTTACAAGAAAAGGCTGCTCATCAAATTTCTGTAAAAAAGAGATCAAACCATGTTCTACTATCATTTTCCATCCTTCCTTTCATATCATGTCGTCATAGTCTTTCATGATCTGTTCGTACTTTTTCATATTTATTTCCACCCAGAGAACAATTATATTCCTTTTTTTTGAAAAAAGTCAATTCTGTTGAAACTCTTTCTCGTTTGATCCGATTGTGTTATACTTTCTTTTAGTGCCGGCCGGAGAGATACCGGCAGGGAATTCTTAACCGAAAGGAAACTTAAAACGAATGGCTTTTGACGGAATCGTCGTGGCAGATCTTGTCCACGAATTCAAAAAAGAACTGATAAACGGACGGATTGCGAAGATTGTCCAGCCGGAGAACGATGAACTGCTGCTCACGATCAAGGCGTCAGACGGACAGAAACGGCTTCTCATCAGCGCGGACGCCTCGCTTCCGCTCATATATCTGACATATGCAAACAAACCGGCTCCTATGACCGCCCCCAATTTCTGCATGCTCCTGCGTAAACATATCGGAGGCGGACGGATCGTAGATATCACACAGCCGAAACTTGAGCGCATCATACATTTCACAATCGAGCACTTAGATGAGATGGGGGATCTGTGCCGGAAAGAACTGATCGTGGAGATCATGGGAAAACACAGTAATATTATCTTCTGCACACAGGACGGAAAGATCATCGACAGCATCAAGCACGTCTCCGCACAGATGAGTTCCGTGCGGGAAGTTCTGCCCGGACGTGAGTATTTCATCCCGGATACCATGCACAAGGCTGATCCTCTCACGGCAGATGCAGAAACATTTAAAGAACTGCTGTCAACGAAACCTGTTCCTGTCTCCAAGGCAATTTATACCAGTTTCACCGGCATCAGTCCGGTCACGGCAGAGGAGATCTGTTTCCTTGCAGGTATGGATTCATCTGTTCCTGCTAAAGAATATTCAGATGACATCCTTTTACACCTGTACACACAGTTTGCGATCTATCTCTCCGCAGTAAAAGAAGAACGGTTCTCACCCGCTATTTACTATGACGGCAGGGAGCCCAAAGAATTTTCCGCACTGCCTCTGACCCATTTTTCGCAGTACGAGTACAGGGAGTATTCTTCCATGTCCGAAGTACTGCGCACTTACTACTCCACCCGCAGCCGGCTCACACGCATCCGCCAGAAATCAGCGGATCTGCGCCACATTGTCCAGACTGCCCTTGAGAGGAACCGCAAAAAATACGACCTCCAGATCCGTCAGTTAAAAGATACAGAAAACCGGGAAAAATATAAAGTCTACGGCGAACTGATCAACACCTATGGATACAACGTGGAAGAAGGCGCGAAAAAGCTGGAAGCGCTGAACTATTATACAAATGAAATGATCTCCATCCCGCTTGATCCGACGAAAACACCGCAGGAGAATGCGCAGCGCTATTTTGCGAAATACAACAAGCAAAAACGAACTTTTGAAGCGCTCTCCGAGCTGAGCCGGGAAACAAAGGATGACATCACTTACCTGGAATCCATACAGACAGCCCTGGATATTGCCCTTACTGAAGATGATCTTGCCGGAATCCGGGAGGAGCTTGTAAATACCGGTTATATCAAGCGGAGATTTACAAAGAAAAAGGTAAAGATCAAAAACACGCCTCTTCACTATATTTCAAGCGACGGCTACCATATGTATGTTGGGAAGAATAATCTCCAAAATGACGAGCTCACCTTTAATTTCGCCACCGGAAACGACTGGTGGTTCCACGCCAAACAGGCCCCCGGCTCCCATGTGATCGTAAAAACAAACGGGGATGAGCTGCCGGATACGACTTTTGAGGAGGCCGGACGGCTTGCGGCATACTACTCCAGCATGCGGGGCAGCGACAAAGTTGAAATCGACTATGTAGAAAAAAAACATGTCAAAAAGCCAAAAGGTGCGAAGCCGGGATTCGTCGTATATTATACAAACTATTCACTGGTGATCGACAGTGATATCAGTGGGATACAGGAAGTTACCGGCTGACTGTGAAATTCGTGTTTGTTTCAGAGATTATGCGTTATACCGATTAAAAATGTCATATCGATAAGAAGACGCAAAAAAGGCGGAACTGCATCGCCATGCCGGCCCGCTCTACCTCAAAGATTTGAATGGATGTAACGGCGAAAGGAAATGCTCGTTCATTGGAACTCCCATTTCCTTTCACCTAACATCCAGAACAAATACTTTTCGGAACGCTCCTGCCTTGATGCATGGCTCACGCACTTCCGTCTTTTTTACTGGTTCATCTAATCGATAGATTTTCCGTGCCGATAATCGCAACAATCGCTGAACAAATACTCATAGAAACGGGAAGAGATCGGGGCTTGTTCGATAAAACTCCCCTCTCTTCCCGTTTTACGAATGTTGGTTGATAGAGTACACTGCGGATAACCAGGAAATCTGACGCCTGATGCGGCAGCTGAGAGAAGCGGATACTGTATCAGCCATGCATTAAGGCAGGAGCGTTCCGAATACACCTGGTTCTCCCTGTTAGAAAAAAGCAAATGCAAGTTCCAATGGACGAGCATTTGCTTTTTCGTTACAGGGATTCCAGGGGATGAGGTAGAGCGGGCCGGCATGGCGCTACAGTATCCGCTTCTCACGGCGTCCGTAATTCAGATCAGATCCTTTTTTGTTTTCTGCAGAGTAATCTATACAACAAACACGGATTTATTTCTTTTCGCCGTCCTGCCCCATCAGATAATCCACAAACTGCTGCGCCGTCCTGCCCGACAATCCGCCATGGGCCAGTTCCCATTTATTCGCCTCTAGGAGCAGCTGTTCCTCCGGCATGTCAATGCCGCCCCGCTGCGCAAGCACACGGACGATCTCCTGAAACTCTTTCTTATCCGGCGATCCGAAGTAGATTGTCACGCCGAAGCGGGCCACAAGGGATAACTTCTCCTGTACAGTATCATTTGTGTGCAGATCTTCATCCCTGTCTGCTTTGTCTTTGAATGTCTCGCGGATCAGGTGTCTGCGGTTCGAGGTCGCATAGATCAGCACATTTTCCGGTTTTCGCTCAAGTCCTCCCTCGATCACGGCTTTCAGATATTTATATTCAATCTCAAATTCTTCAAAAGAAAGATCATCCATGTAAATAATAAACTTGTAATTGCGGTTTTTCACCTGGGCAATCACATCGTTCAGATCTTTGAACTGATGCTTATACACTTCGATCATGCGGAGTCCCTGATCGTAATACCGGTTCAGGATTGCTTTGATCGACGAAGATTTCCCCGTTCCCGCATCACCAAAGAGCAGGCAGTTGTTTGCTCTGCGGCCTTTCACAAAAGCCTCCGTATTGTCGATCAGTTTCTTCTTGGCAATCTCATACCCTACCAGATCATCCAGATTAACATGAGCGATATTTGTGATCGGTACGATCTCCATATCTCCCCCTTCCGGATGCTCAATGCGAAATGCCTTGTGCAGTCCCAGTTTTCCGACTCCAAACTCTTTGTAGAACTGAGTCATCTTCTGCTTGAACTCTTCCGCGTCCGCGGCATCTCCAAGCGCTTTTGCCAGTGTACAGATCCGGTCTCTCACCCGCCGGTTAAAGACCTTTCCATTCCTGCTGCCATTTGTATAATCCATAAGTACCTGAATGCAGTCCGCCCCCAGATCTTTTTCAAGCTCACTGAAATCATAGTCAAACAGCTCCTTGAAAATGCCGAAGTCATGCAGAGCAACGGCATTGATACTTCCCTCGATCTCTCCTACGATCTCGCAGGAAGTACTGTAAGCATTCTCGTCGTTTACAAGGAGAAAAGTCAGATAAGTATGCCAGAGATTCCCCTCAAATCCATGACTCACCGACAGCTCCAGAAGTTCATTGACACATTCGAAGAGGAGACTTCTCAGATCTTCTGTATTATAGTATTCGTTCCCATGATTCTCCATGAGAAATGTCATATCCTGCAGGATGTCTCCATAGTCCATATTTTTATAAAGCATCAGCTCATTTGTGCGCATTTTGTTTCCTCCTGATTTCCGTTCTTAATAATTGCCAAGGATCTTAAGATTCTGGGATTCCTCTCTTAATCCGCGGATCGCGTTCTTCACCGCCGGTTCCTCCAGATTTCCCTCAAAATCCACGAAAAAGCAGTACTCCCACGGCCTTCCTTTAATCGGACGGGATTCGATCTTTGTCATATTCAGGTCGTTGTAGATAAAATGTGACAATATTCCATAGAGAGAACCGCTCCGATGAGGCAGTTCAAACCGGATACTGATCTTGGACGCATCCTTTAAAAACACTTTCTGATTTGTCACAACAATAAATCTCGTGGAATTATCCTCATCATCGTTAATCCCGTTCACCAGCACAGAAAGACCGTGCACCTGCGCCGCGTAAGAACTGCATACCGCCGCCTGCGAGATATCGTTCTCCTCAAGCACTTTCTTGGCCGCGATCGCCGTATTTACCACGCTGATCCGCTGCCAGTCCGGATGTTCATCAAGAAAACTTGTGGTCTGCATCAGTGCTTCCGCTTTGGAATAAACTCTCTTAATATCAGAAAGCTTTGCTCCCGGAAGACCTGACAGAGTATGTACGACCGGCAGTATCGTCTCCGCAACAATATAGTTTTCAAACTCATCCAGCAGATCGTACATCTCGATCACCGGTCCTGCTGTAGAATTTTCTATAGGAAGCACCGCATAGTCCGCCGCTCCTTCTTCGATCGATTCCATCGCCTCGCGAAATGTCCGCACATGGAAACTGTTCACACTGTCTCCAAAAAACTGATGCATAGCAGCCTGACCGTACGCGCCTTCAGTTCCCTGGAAAACGACTCTTGCATTCTGCCGGTCCAGATCGTCGATCCGGATGAACGGCAGTTTTCCCAGCGCCCCCGCTTCGACAAGCTGCCGGTACTGAAGCTTCCTGCTCATGGACATAAGCTGCTGGTAGAGCTCCTGTATTCCTTTCTTATTAAAATCTCCGCTGACCTTTGACGCAACATCGGCCAGCTTTTCTTTTTCCCTTTGTCTGTCAAACACTTTCCGTCCGGTTTTTACTTTATATTCACCGACCTGGCCGCAGACTTTCATTCTTTCTTCGTAAAGCGCTGCGATCTGGTCGTCTATCTTATCCAGTTTATCTCTGAGTACTTCCAGTGACTCCATTTCACTACTCCTTTCGATTTGCTCAACCACAGTTCACACATACATGCAAGTGAACTGTAAATCAGTATAGTACATTTCTCGGATAAAATCTACTTTGGAGTTGAAAATCGCTCTGATTTATTATATGATTATGTGGAGAATTTAGGGAGGTACACAAATGAACGTCACTGAATGTTTAAAAACCCGTAGAAGTATCCGTAAATACACGGCTGAACCGGTTGATCATTCTGTTATTGATTCTATTGTTTCTCTGGCATCTTATTCCCCTTCCTGGAAAAACACTCAGATTACCCGCTATATTGCAATTGAAGATTCTTCTCTTCTTGCTGAGATCGCGGACAAGTATACCCCGGAATATAATTCAAACATCATACGTCAGTTAAACGTGCTGATCGCTGTCACCTTTAAAAAAGGGCGCTGCGGCTATGAGCGCGACGGATCCTTTACGACCAAAAAAGGCGACCGCTGGCAGATGTTTGACGTTGGAGTGGCATGTCAGAGTTTCTGCCTCGCAGCTTGGGATCATGGCCTTGGCACAGTGATCATGGGCGTATTTGACGAGGACGGAATCAGTAAACTGCTCGATCTTCCAGAGGATCAGGAACTGGCGGCTCTGATTGCGATCGGGCATCCTGATATCGAGCCCGCCGCGCCGAAGAGAAAGTCAGTTGATGAACTGCTTCAGTACAGATAGGTATGCAAAACGCTGCCTGTCATTGACAAATACTTTTTTGTAAATACATTTTCTATATTTAAGGAGGACACTTATGAGACATTTGATGAGCCCACTGGATCTTACCGTGGAAGAACTTGACAAGCTTCTGGACCTTGCGCAGGATATCGAGGCTAACCCGAAAAAGTATGCACACGCATGCGAAGGGAAAAAACTTGCCACATTATTCTATGAGCCGAGTACTAGAACACGTTTAAGCCATGAAGCTGCCATGCTGAATCTGGGAGGAAGCGTACTTGGATTCTCCTCTGCTGATTCCAGCTCTGCATCCAAAGGCGAAAGTGTTTCCGATACAATCCGCACCGTATCCTGCTACGCAGATATCTGTGCCATGAGACATCCGAAAGAAGGTGCGCCGATGGTAGCCTGCCAGCACTCTTCCATTCCGGTCATCAATGCAGGAGACGGCGGACATCAGCATCCGACCCAGACACTGACAGACCTGCTGACGATCCGCAATGTCAAAGGAAGACTCAACAACCTGACCATCGGTCTGTGCGGAGATCTGAAATTCGGACGTACCGTACATTCCCTGATCAACGCTCTTGTGAGATATGAAAATATCCGTTTCATCCTGATCTCACCGGAGGAATTAAGACTTCCTGAATATATCCGTCACGATGTGCTGGACCGCAACAATATTGAATATAAAGAAGTTGTCCGTCTCGAAGACGCAATGCCGAATCTGGATATCCTTTATATGACGCGCGTGCAGAAAGAACGTTTCTTCAACGAAGAAGACTATGTCCGCATGAAAGACTTCTACATACTTGACAAGGCAAAGATGAAACTTGCTCCGGAAGATATGTATGTGCTGCATCCTCTCCCGAGGGTAAACGAGATCTCCGTTGAGGTGGATGATGATCCCCGGGCAGCATATTTCCGCCAGGTACAGTACGGCGTATATGTCCGCATGGCACTGATCCTGACACTGCTTGACATCCATGTAGACTAAACAGATCCGCCGCGCCGCGGATATAACATGAAACCACGCATTGACAGATACACGGATCATGATCAGGTTCACTCATATCCCGAATCGATCATATCCCGAATAGAGAAAGGAAACGACTATGGTAAAAAATACATTGAACGTAGGAAGTATCTCTGAAGGCTTTGTTCTCGATCACATCGAGGCAGGCAGAAGCATGGATATTTATAAATATCTGCACCTGGACAAACTGGACTGCTGCGTCGCTATCATCAAGAACGCAAAGAGTAATAAGATGGGCAGAAAAGACATTATCAAGATTGAGTGCCCGATCGACTTCATGGACCTGGATATCCTCGGATTCATCGATCACAACATCACGATCAATATCATTGAGGACGAAAAGATCGTTGAGAAGAAACAGCTGAAACTCCCGAAAGAGATCCGCAACGTGATCCGCTGCAAGAACCCGAGATGTATCACCTCCATCGAACAGGGTCTGGATCATGTATTTGTGCTCACTGACGAGGAGAATCAGATCTACAGATGCAAATACTGTGAAGAGAAATACAGCCGGAGAAGATAAATTCGTAATTTGTCGGACTGAATGCCGATGATATGAGGTCTGAAAACGGACGGAGATGAGGCACTGAAATACTTTTTTGAGATGAACGGCATGTGCTTCAGGCTCCGCTCCGTAATTCGGGAAAAATTACTTCGAAGTCGCCTTCCTCACATACCGTTCATCTCTTTTCAAGTCTTCCTGCGCCTCATCTCCGTCCGTTTTCTACTTCATCGAATCCGGCAGTCACTCCGACAAAACTGAAAGTCAAAGAAACCGGTTGAAGAAGGAAGTAATCGAGAAGAACTTATTTATAGGTCAGGCAGAGAACCGTTTCCGGTTATAGAGATTTCTGGTTCCGCTTGTCTGCTTTATATCTGCCAGAAATCATTGCGGCTCGAATCCGAACCCATAACTTAATGGATTTATCTCAGTTGAAATACATGGATCTTAGTCAAAAAAGTTTTGATTTCTTTCAGCTCATATGAGTATTTATCGAACCGGTGGATGGATAGGAAGTCGCGGAAAACAGATATATAGAAACGATTTGATGCGCCTTTCGTGGACAGAGGGGGATTGTTTCCGGCGACTACGTAAGAGTATTAGAGAAACTTAAAAGCAGGATGAATGCGTTAATCGATCAAACGGAGTTGTTTGACCTTTGGGAGTTCTCCGTTTGATCGATTTGTATTTAGCATTTGTCCTGCTTTGTTAGTTTCTCTTATACTCTGTAGCCGGAGCCGGAAACAATCCCCCTCTGTCCGCGAATACGTGAATCAGACAAGCTGTAAATATCTGCTTTTCGAAGGATTTTCCAATCGTAGCCGGTACGAAAAATTACGAATTTATCAACACTCTTCCGCTATTTTATAGATAAGCCTCTCTGTATCCGCCCAGCCCAGGCACGGATCTGTAATCGACTTTCCGTACACTCTGTTCTCGTCGATCTTCTGGCAGCCTTCTTCCAGATAACTCTCGATCATGACTCCTTTGACCAGTTTCTTAAGCTCCGGGTTATAATTTCTGCTGTGGAGCACTTCGCTGACGATACGAATCTGCTCATGGAACTGTTTATTGGAGTTCGAATGGTTTGCATCCACAATAGCCGCCGGATTTTTAAGGTTTCTCTGTTGATAAGCGTCCAGAAGACGCACCAGATCCTCATAGTGATAGTTTGGAATACAGGTTCCGTATTTATCCACGCCGCCTCTTAAGATCACATGGGCAAGATCATTTCCGTTTGTCGTCACATCCAGACCTCTATAAATAAATGTATGAGAACTCTGAGCCGCCACGACGGAATTGAGCATTACTGAGAAGTCGCCGCTTGTAGGATTTTTCATCCCCACAGGGATATCCATGCCGCTTGCTGTCAGGCGGTGCTGCTGGTTCTCCACCGAACGAGCTCCGATCGCTTCATAGGATAAGATATCATCGAGATAGCTTCTGTTCTCCGGATAGAGCATCTCATCCGCCGCGGTCAGGCCGCTCTCCTCGATCGCCCGGGTATGCATTTTCCGGATGGCGATAATGCCGGCCAGAAGATCCGGCGCCTGGTCAGGCTCCGGCTGATGGAGCATTCCCTTATATCCTTCCCCTGTTGTACGGGGCTTGTTTGTATAAATCCTGGGGATAATCATGAGCCTGTCGGCAACTTTCTCGTTCACCGCAGCCAGACGGTTCACGTACTCGCAGACGGAATCTTCATTATCCGCCGAGCACGGTCCCACGATCACCACAAATTTATCTGATCTCCCCGTAAAGATATCTCTGATCTCACGGTCTCTTTCTTCTTTGATCTTCACAATATTATCTGAGAGCGGATATTCCGCTTTCAAATCTGCCGGCAGAGGCAGTTCTGCATTTATCTTCATTCCCATCTTTTTTATCTCCAGTCATAAAAATAGTGTCAAGCAAGACGATAAGCCGGGTTATGTCGTTGGACGATCATCTGTCTAGGCGCAGCGTCGCCGCTGCGCTCGAGCGACCTACCTGAAACGTGACGGGCAGCCACATCGTTTCTATCCGGTCTTGCTTCGGATGGGGTTTACATGTGCCCCTGCTGTTACCAGCAGGGCGGTAGTCTCTTACACTGCCTTTCCACCCTTACCGGGAAAAATTCCCGGCGGTTTATTTCTGTTGCACTGGCCTTGGAGTCGCCTCCACCGGACGTTATCCGGCATCCTGCCCTGTGAAGCCCGGACTTTCCTCGTATGCGGCCTTTCGGCTCCAGCATCCGCGATCGTCTGTCTTACTTGACACAGTTACTGATTATACTATTTTCAAACACCTTCGTCAACAATAAGCTCCGTTCCGTCCGCCGCTGTTGTCGCAAGTTCATCGCACCTCTCATTCTGAGGATGGCCGTCATGCCCTTTCACCCAGTGAAATGTAACGCTGTGCTTTGATTTTGCCTCCAGCAGACGTTTCCAGAGATCTACATTTTTGACGGGCTCATTCTTTCCTCTCTTCCATCCTTTTTTGAGCCAGCCGTCCACCCAGTGCTGGTTAAAAGCATTGACAACGTACTGGGAGTCCGAATAGACCTCCACCGTACACGGCCGGTTCAAAGCTTCCAGTCCTGCGATCACCGCCATCAGTTCCATCCGGTTGTTGGTGGTTCGCACATAGCCCTGAGATATTTCCTTTACATGCAGCTCCCCTTTTGTATCCACATATTCAAGTATACTGCCATAACCGCCGGGTCCGTCAGGATTTCCCCTGGCCGCCCCGTCTGTATATATTTTTACAAACATCGCTTTCTCCTTTCCTGCTAAAACCGTCATACTATGACTCCAGCAGGAAAGTCTGCCCTTCCTGCCCGATCTTCATGATCCTGTCTCTGTATGCTTCCGTACAGTTCTCCAGCATCAGCCGGTCGAAAACTTCATAATTTCCCCAAAAATGCATGGGAAATACACATTTTGTATCTGTTCTCTTCATAAAACAGTCGATTCCCCAGCAGTACTGTTCTCCCAGTCTCGGATCCACCGGTACGAAAGCAACGTCGATCTTCTCGTTCTGAAGCTTATTGATCTCGGACTGATAAGTACGGCGGATCATCTTATTGAAAGTTTCGGATTCTCCTTCCCAGTGCCACCAGTTCAAATCTCCTGCATGATAGATCGTTTTCCCTTCGCCATGGAGCAGATATGCCACACCCTGGTCATTTGACCGCAGTGTCCTGACCTGCATGCCAAATACATCAAACGATTCATTGGGAGCTGCGCATATAACATCCCCCTCATCCTCATATTCCGTCACCGGTATATCAGATGAAAGGATAAAGCAGATCTCACTGAACACCTTACGCAGGCTAAAGATCGCTTTCCCGAAATGATCATAGTGGGCATGGCTTACGAATACCGCCATTTTCTTCCCCGAATCCCACTTCGGAAACTCCCCTTTATAATAATCAAACATACAGTAGATCCTGTCCATCTCCAGGAGAAATCCACTGTGTCCCATATAAGTTACTTTCATCATATGCTGATATTCTCCACTACCTGCACGACTTCCGGCAGGATATATTCCATATCTTCTTTCGATGTCTTTGCACTTTCCGGCAGATTGATCACAAGCGTCTTATTCCGGATCCCCGCCGCCATAGATTCGAGGATTGCTTTTTTTGAATATCTCAAATTATAAGCGCGAAGTGCTTCCGGGATTCCTGGCAGAAGTCTCTCAGCTGCGTCAGTCAGAGCTTCCGCCGCACAGTCTTCTTTCTGATATCCCACTGCCCCTGTAGTCAAAATCAGCTCCACAGATTCCGAATCTGCCAGCTGGGTGATCACAGCTGTGATCACCTGTTTTTCCTGAGGCAGCACCCCGGCTGCTTTTACCTCAAATCCCGTCTGCTCCAGAAGACGTTTCAGCGCAGTCGCCGCAGCGCTCTCCGCCTTTGCCTTATATGCCCCTGTATCAATCGTAAATATTGCTGCTCTCATCATATGTTTACCCCTTTCCTGTGTTTATCTTCTGTTCATCTTCCCCGTATGTTTCTTTCTCTTTACCGGATACCACTCTTCCAAATTCTTATTCTCCGAGTATACGCTCTGCAATCCTGTTTGCATTCGCATAGATATTTTCCGGAGTCTCCCCGATCCTGAATGCGCCATCCTGGTATAATATTTTCCCGTTGATCATTGTCAGTTTCACATTCTGCTTGCTGCCGCTGTAAACAATATTTTTCTCAATATTGTGAAGCGGCTGCATATTGGGCTGCGTCAGATCGATCATGATCAGATCCGCACGCTTGCCCGGCGCGATCACATCACAGTCATCCAGCCCCATCGCCTGCGCTCCGTTTACCGTAGCCATTTTAAGCACGTCCATCGCCGGGACCGCCTCCGGATCATCACACAGAACTTTCTGCAGTCCTGTCACAAGGAACATCTCTTTGAACATATCCAGACAGTTGTTGCTGGCAGCGCCGTCCGTTCCGATGGCAACCGGGATCCCCAGATCAAGGTAACGTTTCACCGGTGCAATGCCGCTCGCCAGCTTCAGATTGGACGCCGGATTTGTAACTATACAGATTCCGCGCTGTTTTATGATCTCATAATCCGATTCATCCATGTGAACCCCATGGAAAAGAACCCCTCCATGGCGGAAAAGACCCAGAGAATCCATGTAAGCCACCGGTGATAAACCTCCTGAGCGTTCCCGGCACTCCTCCACCTCTTTCTTCGTCTCGGAACAATGAACGCAGATGGGAGCCTGATGCCTGTCCGCTGTTTCAGCCAGACTTTCCATCAGTTCCCGGCTTGTCGTGTATTCCGCATGGAATCCCATGCGGTAGGATACGAGGCTTTCCTTGTCTTTATTGTATCTCAGATAGTCCTGCTCCACATCATCCGCCGTACCTCCGAAATTATTGACATCTCCGCACAGCACCATACGGAATCCAGTCTCCTCGGAGGCTCTTGCCGTCTCATGTTTCAGCTTATACATATCTAATGAAGAAGTGATCCCGCTGGTCAGATATTCCATAATTG
Source organism: Candidatus Mediterraneibacter surreyensis (assembly GCA_019118885.1). Lineage (GTDB taxonomy): Bacteria > Bacillota > Clostridia > Lachnospirales > Lachnospiraceae > Mediterraneibacter > Mediterraneibacter surreyensis. The sequence continues at coordinate 17,342 of DWYB01000072.1, forward strand.
CAAGTTTGGTCAGCCAGTAGATATCGTCTTCCGTAAGTTTTGCCTCAGCAGGAAATACTTTGTCGAAAAGCCACTCCTGCAGCTTCATATCATCTGCGTAAGAACGCAAAAATGTCATCGGAGAATGAGTGTGTGCGTCTTTAAACCCGGGCATGATCAGATTGCCGCAGGCATCGATCTCTTCATCCCACCCCCTTGCTTCTGATACGTCTTTTTCCTCATTTTTTCCGTCGGATCTCACATCAATGATCCTGCCGTCCTCAATCCGGATCTCTCCGGTAAAAATCTTTCTGTTTTCTTCCATTGTCAGGATTCTTGCATTGTATATTCTTGTCCTCATTATTGTCTCCTTACTGTCCTTCTCTTCCTGTTCCCGGATATGTGCAGACACTCCGTGAACAAGCAGGAGGATTTACATTTTCTCGATACTCTTCGTCACAAGTCGTTCGAATTCCGACGCCCTCTGGTCTGCTACGCTCTGCACGTCCAGATGACTCAGCTCCTCCTTCGAGAGTCCGCTTGCCATATTGGAAATACAGGAAATGCCGCATACACGGATTCCAGCGTGACGTGCTGCGATCGCCTCGCATGCAGTACTCATTCCCACTGCATCTGCTCCCAGCACACTAAACATGCGTATCTCGGCAGGGCTCTCAAAATTCGGACCTGTCGTCTGAACATAAACGCCGCTCTGGAGGGAAATTCCTTCCTCCGCTGCCGTTGACCGGATCAGCTTCATCAGATCTTCATCATAGATGTGAGTCATATCCGGAAAACGATCGCCGAGTTCAGACACATTTTCCCCGATCAGCGGAGACGGCACGAAACTGGAAATCTGATCCGTGATCATCATAAAATCACCTACGTGAAATTTTTCGTTTATTCCCCCTGCTGCATTCGTCAGAAAGAGGATCTCAATTCCCATCCGCTTCATCAGTCTTGTCGGAAGCACTACGTCTTCCATCTCATACCCTTCATAATAATGTACGCGGCCTTTCATTGCAACCGCCGGCACATTTCCAATATATCCCAGCAGGAACTTTCCTTCATGCCCCTGAACAGTAGAGACAGGGAATCCCGGGATATCTCCGTACGGGATTTCCATTTCCACTTTCATATTCTTCGCATATCCGCCCAGTCCGGAACCAAGGATCAGCCCCACTCTGGGCACAAAATCGGTCAATGACCTGTAGTATTCATAACACGTTTCAAGCTTTTCATACTGTCTGCTCATAGAGCGCCTCCTTTTATGCCTCATCTTCATGTCTCAAATGCTATTATAACCTCTAAAACCGAAGTTGTCGAGATAACTGGTCGTGTTTGTTATATAGATCTTCCACTGAAAACAAAAAAGGAATCTGTTTTGAATTGCGGACGCTAAGATAAGAGGGAAGGAAGGGGAGCTTTGTCGAATAAGTTCCGCTCTCTTCCCGTTTCCATGAGTATTTGTTTAGAGATAGCTGTGATAGCCGGATAGAAAATATTCAGATCTGATAAGACAGCAGAAAAAAGGGGAACTGTTTGAGCCATGCGTCAAGGCAGGAGCGTTCCGAAAAGCATTTGTTCTGGATGTTAGACGCAAGGGAATAGGAGTTCCACTGGACGAGCATTCCCTTGCGTCGTTACATCCATTCAAATCTTTGAGGTAGAGCGGGCCGGCATGGCGATGCAGTTTCCCTTTTTTCTGTGTCAGTTTATACATTTGAAAATTTTTGTTGAAAATATCGCACGATTTCTATAACAAACAAATCCCCCTCAGATAATGATACACACCAGTCCTCCGTTCGTATCATTCACGATCTTCTGCATGGAATCCTGCAGCTTCATCTGGCTTTCATCGCCTATCATGGCAATCTTATTTCTCATGCCGTCCATGACAAGTTCTTCCACTGTCTTGCCGAAGATATTGGTTCCCCACACGCCTTCCGGGGTCTCGCTCTCTTTCTTGATATACTCCGCCAGATCCTGAGCCTGTTTCTCGCTCCCCACAATAGGCGCGATCTCCGTCTCGATATTGGCGCGGATCATATGGATGGACGGAGCCTCTGAACGTATCTTGACCCCGAATTTGCTGCCCTGTTTGATGATGACAGGTTCATCCAATCTGATATCTTCCTTTGACGGCGTAACTACGCCATAGCCTTTCATCTTCACATTTGTAAAAGCGTCTTTCAGACTGCTTAGTTCCTCTCTCATGGAAGAGAGTTCTTTTACTGTAGAGATCAGCTCATACTCGCCTGTGATCTGAGTACCGGTAAGTTCACTGAGTACCTCGTAGTAATAAGACTGCTCATACTGTATCTGGATCCGGACTTTTCCGGTGTCCATCTCGATCTGTTCCACTGTCATATCACGTATATACGAGCTGTCGACATTCAGTTCTCTGGATACGATGCTCCGTACATCTTCGAGAGTATCCATCACTGCCCGTACCTGCTCGAGCAGATCTTTCTTGATCCGATGTTCCCGTGAGAGCATTTCCACCCATTTCGGAATAAAGAATTCAACTTCGGTGATGGGGAATTCGTAGAGTACCTGACGCATGATCTCATGGATGTCCTCGGGTTTCATCTGTTCGCAGTTTACCGCTACCACAGACGCACCGTATTTTCGTTCCAGTTCCTCTCTCAGCGCTTGTGTTTCATCTGCATATGGTTTTTTGCAGTTCAACAGGATCAGGAATGGTTTCCCGATGGATTTTAGTTCCCTGACTGTTTTTTCTTCCGCTTCTATGTAATTCTCTCTTGGCAGATCTGTTACGCTGCCGTCTGTCGTGACAACGAATCCGATGGTTGCGTGATCATGGATCACTTTCTGTGTGCCGATCGCGGCCGCCTTTGTAAATGGGATCTCATACTCAAACCACGGTGTCTTTACCTGCCGTTCCACATCGTTTTCAATATGTCCGGAGGCGCCTTCCACCATGAACCCCACACAGTCTATAAGCCGGATCTTTACCTCCACATCTTCAGAGAGCTTTACCGAAGCCGCCTCCTTCGGTACAAATTTGGGTTCTGTCGTCATGATCGTCGTTCCGGATGCAGACTGGGGAAGTTCATCCTTTGTCCGCTCTCTCGCATGTTCATCCGTCATGTTGGGAATCACGAGCAGATCCATAAATCTTTTGATGAATGTAGATTTGCCTGTCCGCACCGGCCCCACGACACCGATGTATATCTCTCCGTTTGTGCGTGCTTTCATATCTCTGTATACCTGAAATGAATCCATAAAATTACCCCCTTGTTCTGCTGATACAATGTATGCTCAGAACAGCGGGGGTATGACATTTATTTATTCATTCTATGCAGGTACGTTTTATTCATCCCATGTAAGCGCATGGTTCTCACTGCGTGATTCTCTCATCATCAGATCGTTCACTGCATCCGCAGGAGATTTCCCCTCAAAGAGAACCGCGTTGACTTCGTCCACAATAGGCATGCGTACGTCATATTTTTTTGCCAGCTTTGCCGCAGCTTTGGCGGAATAGACGCCTTCCACTACCATCTTTACCTCGTCCATCGCCTCCTTCATGGACATTCCCTGACCGATCAGATATCCGGCCTTTCTGTTGCGGCTGTGTACGCTGGCGCATGTGACGATCAGATCCCCGATCCCGGTCAGACCTGTAAATGTCTCGATCTTTCCTCCCATCTTGACCCCAAGGCGTGCGATCTCCGCGATGCCTCTCGTAATAAGAGCCGCTTTCGTATTGTCTCCGTATCCCAGTCCGTCCGCGATTCCGGCCGCAAGGGCAATGACATTCTTAAGAGAACCGCCCAGCTCGATTCCCAGGATGTCAGGGCTCGTATAGACACGGAATACATTGCTGATAAACATGGATTGAAGATACTCCGCCGTCTTCCTGGTCTTCGCTCCGATCACACAGGTAGTCGGAAGCCTTCGGCCTACTTCCTCCGCATGGCTGGGTCCCGAGAGCACAGCCACATCCGCCTGCGGAATCTCCTGCTCGATCTGGCGGGAAAGGGTCAATAAGGTGGACTCTTCAATTCCTTTTGCCACGTCAACAATGATCTGCCCCTCCGCCACAAAAGGAGACATCTTTCTGGCCGTACTTCTGGTAAAAGGAGACGGCACGGCAAGAACGAGAAAATCTTTCCCTTTTACCGTCTGTTCAAGATCTCCTGTGATTACCATATCATCAGGAAGTTTCACTCCCGGGAGTTTCAGTTCATGCTCCCTCTTTTCACTTAGCATCTTCACTTCATTTTCATCAATGGACCACACTGTCACCTGATGTCCGTTGTCCGAAAGGAGAACTGACAGAGCGGTTCCCCAGCTTCCTGCTCCAAGTACGCCTACATTTGCCATAATTTTGCCACTCCTTTATTGATCTTTTCCCTTATTCGTCTGCTACTCTTTTTTCTTTGATCCGAATTTGTTTTCTGTTCCCGCCGCAAGGCGCTTCAGATTCTCTTTGTGCCTGTACCAGGCCAGCGCTGTCATCAGACCGAGAATAACATACAATTCATAACAGTATGACTCCCTCATATCAAACCAGCCCATCTGTCCGATCAGGATCATCTCAATGAAAAAAACCGTATAGGCCGCAAGGGAACCTACAGATATGTATCTTGTCACGATCACCGGCACGAGAAAACATACCAGCGTGACCGGGATCATCAGAAGACTCGCCGGAAGGTGCCAGAAACTGTTGACCGCCACAAGTCCGGCCATCACGGCAATCCCTTTTCCGCCTTTAAAATTCATATAGAACGGGAAATTATGCCCCAGCGTAACTCCGGCGCCTGCATAGAGCGTCAGCAGCGGGCGACAGTCGCTTCCCCGGTACATGAAAAATACGATCAGAAATGCAGCTACGCATTTGATCACATCCCCGGCAAATGTCAGAATCCCCGCTTTCCACCCAAGCACTCTGAGCGCATTTGTTGTTCCCGCATTTCCGCTTCCTTTCTTTCTGATATCAACATGGCTCATCTCACCTACGATATAGCCGGTCTGAAAAAGGCCGCACACATATCCGATCGCAAGACAGATCAAACGTTCCATAATCATTACTGCTCCTTTACTCTACTGTTCCTTTTCTTTCCTCTCCCTGATAAAGAACTTCAGCGAAGTTCCCCTGAATCCGAATGCCTCCCTGATCTTGTTCTCAAGATATCTGGTGTATGAAAAGTGCATCAGTTCTTTATCATTGACAAAGATCACGAAAGTCGGAGGTTTGACCGAAACCTGCGTGATATAATACAGTTTCAGCCGTTTTCCCTTATCCGAAGGCGGCTGCTGCATCGCCACCGCCTCTGTCATGATCTCATTGAGCACTCCTGTCGCAATGCGCAGCGTCTGATTTTCAATGACCATGTCAATCATATCATACAGCTTATTCAATCTCTGCCCGGTAAGAGCAGACACATACATGATCTCTGCATACGGCATATAGGAGAGCACATGCCGGATATCCTTTTCGTACTCTCTCATCGTACGGTCATTTTTCTCTATGGCATCCCACTTATTGACCACGATGATAACTCCTTTGCCTCTCTCATGAGCAATCCCCGCGATCTTGGCATCCTGCTCTGTAACTCCCTCTGTAGCATCTATGACCATAAGCACAACGTCCGCCCGTTCCACCGCAGTCACTGTGCGGATGATACTGTACCGCTCCAGCTCCTCTTTGATACGGCTCTTGCGGCGTAATCCTGCGGTATCAATAAAAATGTATTCTTTTCCGTTGTGGACGATCTCCGTATCAATGGCGTCTCGTGTCGTTCCCGCAATGTCAGAAACGATCACCCTGTTCTCTCCGAGCAGTTTATTTATAATAGAAGATTTTCCTACGTTCGGCTTGCCCACGATAGCAATCCTGGGCCGGTCATCCTCCTCTTCCTCACCGCTGCCCTCCGGGAAATACCCTGTTACCACTTCCAGCATATCCCCGATTCCCAGACGGGAAGCCGCTGAAATCGGAACGGGATCTCCGATACCCAGATTATAGAACTCATAGACGTCAGGCATAAATTTTTCAAAGTTGTCAACTTTATTTACTACCAGGACAACCGGCTTCCCGGAGCGGCGCAGCATATCGGCCACCTTGGAATCAGCGTCCACCAACCCCTGTCTCACGTCGGTAATGAATATGATCACATCTGCAGTCTCTATTGCAATCTGTGCCTGTTCCCTCATCTGAGAGAGGATCACATCCTTGCTGTCCGGTTCGATTCCGCCTGTATCGATCAGTGTAAATTCTTTATCCAGCCATGTCACATCCGCGTAAATCCTGTCTCTTGTCACTCCCGGCGTATCTTTGACGATCGAGATCATTTCGCCGGCAAGCACATTGAACAGAGTAGATTTTCCTACATTGGGACGTCCTACAATGGCTACTACTGGTTTACTCATTTTTATATTCAGCCTTTCTGATTAATTTACTCTCCCAGGATCGCATCGATCAGATCCTGTCCGCTTGATTTTACAATAACTATAGGAACTTGTAAAGCGTCAGACACCTGACTTACCGTATAATCATCCAGAAAAATATCCTCATCCGCTTTCAACATATTACACGGGAGCAGTAGCTTTTCTCCCAGTTCTTTATCCGCAAGCTGAGCCATAATATCCTGCGCAGTCACAAGCCCCGCCACAGTGATCCGATCTCCGAAAAAGTCGTTTCGGATCGGATAGACGCTGATCCTGATGTTCGGATATTTTTCTTTAAGTTTCTGCGCCATTTTCTCCAGATACGGTCCGGCAAGTCTTCCTGTGGCAATAGAAACCGACCTTCTTCTGCCGTCTCCTTCTGCCTGGCTGTATGCCTCTTCAAACTCATTGATCAGAAGGCGCAGCATACCCACTCCGTTTTCCAGTTGGAGATAACCGTCATAACGCTCTTCTTCCGGGATGTCCTGTTCCGCCAGCAGATACCACTCATCTCCGGCATGGATAAAGTGAACTCCGTACTCCTCATAGATTTTCTTCTGCCATCTGTGTATGACAGAGAGCACTTCTCCCGCTTCCTCTTTCGTAAAAGGCTCCAGCGGATACAGCCCTTCCCGGAATCTCGTAAGCCCTACCGGCACTACAGATACACTTTTCAAAAGAGGAAGATACCCTGTCAGATCACGGATCGATCGCTCCAGCTCCTCCCCGTCATTGACGCCTTTGCAGAGGACAATCTGCCCGTTCATTTCAATACCGCCCTGATAGAGCTGGTCCACTTTCCTCAGCGCATCTCCTGCAAACCGGTTATGCAGCATCTTACACCGAAGTTCAGGATTTGTTGTCTGGAAGGATATGTTGATCGGTTCAAGCCGGTACCGTATAATCCTCTCAATATCGTGATCGCTCATATTGGTAAGCGTCACATAATTTCCCTGAAGGAAAGATAGCCGGGAGTCATCATCTTTAAAGTAAAGCGTATCCCGCATCCCTTCCGGCATCTGATCGATAAAACAGAACATACACTTATTCCTGCAGGAACGGTATTCATCCATAAGGCCCGGACCAAATTCCATTCCCAGCTGCTCGTCCGCATCTTTCTCGATCTCCAGCTCCCACTGTTCACCGTCGGCTTTCTCCATCAGAAGAAGTATCTCCTCATCTTCAGAATAGAACTGATAATCAAAGATATCCTCGATCACATTGCCGTTGATGGACAAAAGTCTGTCCCCCGGCTCGATTCCCAGCTCATCGGCAATACTTCCGGGAACGATACTCTTTACAACATGTTCATGAATTTTCATAACAGACTGCTGACTCCTCTCTTGATTCCTGTCAAGTATAACACAATTCACAACCTGAGCAAAGGTTATTCTGCTCCTTGTACTTGAATTTAGGGTATAAAAATGATATAAATGATATGTAAATTTCACTTTTTATATCAAACAGGAGAAAAAAATGTCTACAAATGTCGAACAATTAGAGAAAACACTTCCCGTTGCTCCTCTGAAAATAGCGGCTATGGAGAGCTGCCGGGAACTCGGCCGGAAAGTCAACGACTATATCGTATCTTTCCGTCAGAACACCATCAACGAAGTATCCGAATCTTCCCTGTATGTCAACTACAGATCAAACAATTACCTGGTAGACTGCCAGTGCCCCCGTTTCGGAACAGGAGAGGCAAAAGGTATCTTAAGAGAGACAATCCGCGGAACCGATCTTTTCATTATGACCGATGTCTGCAACTACAGTCTCACTTACACTGTAAACGGACATCTGAACCACATGTCTCCGGATGACCACTATCAGGATCTGAAAAGAATCATCTCCGCCGCTACCGGGAAAGCCCACCGTATCAATGTAATCATGCCGTTTCTTTATGAGAGCCGCCAGCACAAGCGTACCAAGAGAGAATCGCTCGACTGCGCACTTGCTCTGGAGGAACTGACAGCTATGGGGGTTTCCAGCATCGTTACCTTTGATGCCCATGATCCGCGTGTACAGAACGCCATTCCTCTGAGCGGCTTTGACAGTTTCAACCCGCCGTATCAGTTTATGAAAGCGCTCTTCCGTGCGGTTCCGGATCTCATCCCGGACAAAGAGCATCTCATGATCATCAGTCCCGACGAGGGAGCGATGCACAGAGCCGTCTATTTTTCCAACGTGCTCGGTGTGGACATGGGAATGTTCTATAAGAGACGCGATTATTCTGTCATCGTAAACGGCAAAAACCCTATCGTCGCACATGAATTTCTCGGAGACGACGTAAAAGGAAAAGATGTGATCATCGTCGATGACATGATCTCGTCAGGCGGCAGCATGCTGGATGTAGCGAAACAGTTAAAAGACCGCAATGCCGGACGCGTTTTTGTATGTACTACTTTCGGGCTGTTCACGGATGGCCTTGATAAATTCGACGAGTACTATGAGAAAGGTTACATCAATAAAGTCGTAACTACGAACCTTACTTATCTTCCTCCGGAACTGTATGAAAAACCATATTTTGTTCCTGCAGACATGAGTAAGTTTCTTGCCCTTATCATAGATTCCCTGAACCATGACGTGACAATCGGAACTGTAATGAATCCGACTGACAAGATCCATACGCTTCTGGAAAAGAAAGCGCGCGGGGAACAATTCTAAGCCTGACCCAGACTCAGATAGAAAGAAAAAGAATGCGGAAACCGTATACCGGTTCCTGCATTCTTTTTATATGCCGTCTCATCTGAGCCGGCCGCTCTCATACCTGCTCTTTGTTTTTAAAAACCGCATCAGGGCTGCGTATCGTTCTTCTACCGTATCGGAATTCTCCGTAAATTCCAGGCTTTCCGCTGCTGCCGTAAGAAATCTGGCGTCAATCTCGGGCCGGTGTTTCTGAAGGAACTGTATCCGCTCTTCATTGTCATTCAAATCAAGAAATTCAAGGATCAATGTCGTGGTATTTCCATGACGCTTCAGTCCCAATGCAGTTCCTGTTCTCTGATCTCTGCATAGTTCAAAACGGTATTTCTGATCCGAATGAGGATATTTCCCGGTATCCAGCGGACTTAAAAAAGCCTCAAGAAAGCTGGCATACACTTTCCGTGTTTCTCCTGTCGTCTCAAATATGACCATGTCTTCTCCGGTTTCCGTACACACGGCAAGATCCAGGATCCTGTACTTTTTCCCTTTAAAATGCCTGTAAATGTCTCCTTTTTTCGGAAGCCTTCTATCCATGACGCACGCTCCTTTCCAAGCGGTTTTAATATAGTTTCGCGCTTATCAGTTTTGGTCTGAACCCGTTTTTCTCCAGCGCATCCAGGATTCTGTTCTTGTGTTCTGTTCCAAAAGCCTCCATAGTGATCCTGAGCTCCACAGCCGCATTTCTGTTTGTGCTGACGAACTGATTATGCTCCAGTTTTATTACATTTCCCTGCTCATCAGCAATGGTCTTGGCCACCTGAACCAATTCGCCCGGCTTATCCGGAAGCAGGACAGATACGGAAAAGATACGGTCTCTCTGAATCAGTCCGTGCTGCACGATAGAAGACATTGTAATCACATCCATATTTCCGCCGCTTAAGATACAGACCACTTTCTTTCCTCTGAGATCCAGCTGTTTTAAAGCGGCTACAGACAGAAGACCGGAATTCTCCACTATCATCTTATGATTTTCCACCATATCAAGGAACGCCCCGATCAGCTCGTCGTCTTCTACGAGCAGCATATCGTCTACGTTCTCCTGTACATAAGGCAGGATCTTATCCCCGACAGCTTTCACCGCAGTTCCGTCTGCAATCGTGTTGGCGCTGTCAAGTTCCACTACTTCACCTGCACGGAGAGCCGCCGTCATGCTGGCTGCCTCCGCAGGCTCAACACCGATTACTTTGATCTTCGGATTAAGCATTTTCGCCAGAGTTGACACTCCGGAAATCAGTCCGCCGCCTCCCACGGGTACGAGAATATAGTCCACTGTAGGCAGTTCCTGCACAATCTCCATTGCGATCGTTCCCTGTCCCGTCGCCACATCTGTATCGTTAAAAGGATGTACAAATGTATACCCTTCCTTTTCAGCCAGCTCACATGCATACTTGTAGGCATCGTCATAAACATCTCCGTGCAGGATTACTTCAGCCCCGTAACTCTTCGTCCGGTTCACTTTGATCAGGGGAGTTACGGTAGGCATAACGATTACGGACTTGCATCCGAACTTTTTCGCTGCGAACGCCACGCCCTGAGCGTGATTTCCCGCTGAAGCTGTGATCAGTCCGCGGGCTTTCTCCTCGTCGGAAAGCGTACTGATCTTATAATACGCTCCACGGATCTTATACGCACCTGTATGCTGCATATTTTCCGGTTTCAAATACACTTTTCCGCCTGTCTGCTCACTTAAGTATTCGCTGTGGATCAGTTTTGTAGGGTTGGTCACTTTCTTGACCAGCTCACTGGCCTCTTCAAATTTTTCCAGTGTCATCATTTTTTATTCCTTCTTTCCGATATTTTATTCCTCTTCCCTGTAGAACAAAGCGTTCACAAACTCTTCCGAATTGAATTTCTGCAGATCGTCGATTGTCTCTCCGACCCCGATATATTTCACCGGGATCCCAAGCTCCGCCTGGATTGCCACGGCTATTCCTCCCTTTGCCGTTCCATCCATCTTCGTCAGGATTACTCCCGTGATATCCGCCACTTCATTAAATTCTTTTGCCTGTGCCAGCGCATTCTGCCCTGTCGTTGCATCCAGCACGACGAGGGTCTCCCTGAATGCTTCCGGGTATTCTCTGTCGATCACACGATTAATCTTTTTCAGTTCTTCCATCAGGTTCTTTTTATTGTGGAGGCGTCCGGCGGTATCGCAGAGCAGGACATCCGCCTTGCGGGCTTTTGCAGCCGCTACGGCATCGTAGATAACCGAGGCCGGATCCGCTCCTTCCTGCCCTCCGATCATATCCACTCCGGCGCGGTTTGCCCATTCTTTCAGCTGCTCGCCGGCTGCGGCTCGGAAAGTGTCTGCCGCCGCAAGGACAACACGTTTCCCCTGATCTTTTAATTTCCCCGCCAGTTTTCCGATTGTCGTAGTCTTTCCGACTCCGTTTACACCGATCACAAAAACAACTGACGTCCTGTTTTCAAATTCATAAGCCGTCTCTCCCACATCCATCTGTTCCCTGATGCTGTCGATCAGGAGCTGCCGGCATTCCATCGGCTCCTTGATATGCTCAGAGCGCACCTTTTCTTTCAGATCATCCAGAATATTCATGGTGGCACGCACTCCCAGATCTCCCATGATCAGCGTTTCTTCCAGCTCCTCATAAAAATCATCGTCGATCTTGGAAAAGCCATGGAATATGCTGTCCATACCGGATACGATATTATCTCTGGTCTTTGTAAGTCCTGACACAAGGCGCTTGAAAAAGCCTTTCTTTTCTTCCATTGTGCTATCTCTCCTTCTTTTTCATTTACAGTTATTATTTATCCAGCTCATTCTCAAGAAGATCCACAGATACCAGTGTGGACACTCCTTTCTCCTGCATCGTGATACCATACAGACGATCCGCCAGTGACATTGTTCCCCGGCGGTGCGTAATCACGATAAACTGAGTATTTTTCGTCAGCTTGTGGAGATACCGGGCGAACCTGGTCACGTTGTTGTCATCCAGCGCCGCCTCAATCTCATCCAGAAGACAGAAAGGAGACGGTTTTAAGTTCTGGATAGCGAACAGCAGGGAAATCGCGGTCAAAGCTTTCTCCCCTCCAGAGAGTTGCATCATATTCTGCAGTTTCTTTCCTGGAGGCTGAGCGATAATCCGGATTCCTGCCTCCAGGATATCCTCGTCTTCCATCAGCTCCAGCGTTCCTTTTCCACCTCCGAAAAGCTCCCGGAACACAATATTAAACTCATCTGCGATCCGCTTAAACTGTTCGCTGAACTGCTTTCTCATAGCCGTATCCAGCTCATCAATGATCTGGACCAGAGTAGCCTCGGCCTCCACAAGGTCGTCGTGCTGCCCTTTCAGAAATTCATATCTTTCAGACACATTCTTATAGTCCTCGATGGCATTGACATTGACAGTTCCCAGCTGTCTGATTTCATTTTTCAGTGTCTGTATCTGCCGCTTCATATATGCAAGATCCGTAAGATCCGGATCCCGCAGTTCCATGGCATGGTTATATGTGATCTCGTACTCTTCCCACATATAATTCATCTGTTTTTCAGAAGAAGCCTCGTAGGACTCTTTCTGGCTGTTCAGACGGAAACACTCTTTGTCAAGAGCCGCAATATGTTTCGAGAGTTCTTCCCGCATACGGAGAAAATCTTTATGTTTCTGATTGAGCTCATCCCTTTTCTTCGTCTGCTCTTCGATCTTACTTCCAATCTCCTCAAACAGCACTTTCGAGTCTTCGATAGTCTTCTTGAGTTCGGCAATCTGATCTTCCTTTGCGCGTATCTCCTGGGATGCACTGTCTTTGTTCTGATCCAGCTCCTTTAATTCGTCCTGGAATTTACCAATCTCCTCCTCAATACGTGATATATTTTCACTGATAAATTCATTCTGCTGTTCCAGAGCCGCGAGGGCAAGATGAACCTCTTCCGACTGCTTCAGACGAATATTTTCTGTCTCTTTCTCCTCCTCCAGATTTTTCTGCAGGCTCTCAATCCCGGTATTTAACTCCTGTTCCAGGCTCTCGGATGTCTCCAGTTCCATCTGGATCGATTCTTCATTTTCAGCGATCTGACGTAACTGCTTTTCCAGAGTCCGCTGCTCGTCAGCAAATCTTTCATGCCTCTCTTTCGCCTCTCTCTGACGGATCCTGGTCTGCTCCACGTTCATCTTTTCCGTATTTTCCCGGACGGAAGCCCTGCGCAGTTCTTTCTGAATCTCGTCGATTACATTATAACATGAGGCCCGCTCGTTTTTCAGAGTGCCGACCTGCTTTTCCATGTTGTCCATATCCGTCTTCAACATGGCCACAGTCTTCTCAAATTCTTCAATCTCGCGGCGGCGGCTTAAAAGATTGCTTGAGTTCTTAAACGCACCTCCGGTCATAGAACCGCCGGGATTGATCAGCTCCCCTTCCAGCGTAACAAGGCGCAGCGACTGACGGTATTTCCTCGCGATCCTGATCCCGTCATCAATCGTCCTGACGACAATCGTTCTTCCAAGCAGCTGATCCGCCAGACCTTCAAAGCGCTGTTCTACATGTACAAGCGTATTTGCAAGACCGATCACGCCGCTTTCTTTTAGTGCCTCCGGATTGCGGATTCCGCCGCTCCCGTGCATGCTCGTAAGAGGAAGAAATGTCGCCCGGCCGAATTTATTCGTCTTTAGAAAAGCAATCATCCGTTTTGCCGTATCTTCATTGTCTGTTACAATATTCTGAATACTTCCTCCAAGAGCGGTCTCAATGGCGATCTCATACTCTTTGTCCACTTTGATGATATCTGCCACTACCCCGATCAGACCTTTTTCCCTTTCCTTATTGGCCATCACTTTCCGGATGCTGTTTCCATATCCGTCATATCGCTCTGTTATATTTTTAAGAGACTCCAGTCGCGAGGATTCTCTGTGGTAAGCCGTCTGCCCGATCCGAAGTTTCTCCTGTTTCTCACTTAATTCTTTCTGAAATCGTTCGATCTTCCGCTCATTCTCCGCAATCTGCTCATTGTATCCCCGAATTGTCTCCTGTACTTTCTCCAGCTCTTCCTCATACTGATTCAGACGCTCCGAAAGCCGCTCCGCCTCTTCAGAAATCTCCAGCATATTCCGGGCAAGCTCCGCCTTTCTGACAGCAATCTGATCTTTTGTCGTGTCATAATGCTGGATCTTTGCTTTTGTGGAAGCCCTGTTTCCCAGGATATCCATGATCTCCTGTTTCTTTTCCTCGATCTGAGCTGTATGTTCTGCAATCCGGCTCTGCACCTCGATCAGGCCCGATTTTGCCTCTCTGTCCTGTGTCTGAGCCTTCTGAAGTTTTGTCTGAACCTCGGTTTTTTCCTGATCCAGCGAACTTTTCTGTTCCTGCCTGGCTCCAATCTCCGCATGAATGGTATTTGCACGGTTTCCATAATGCTCGTCATTCATCCGAGCCGTATTGATCTGTTCTTTCAGTACGTTGATCTGCCCCTCAAGCTGCTGCTTGAGAAGATTTGTCTCATTCATCTGATTTCTGGCAGTCTCAATGGCAAGATCAATTTCTTCCACTTCTTCTTCGATGGACTCGTACTCCTCTTTCATCTTGTCATAACGTTCATTGGACTCTTCCATCTCAGACGACGCGATCGTATACTTTTCCTCCAGCTCTTTGATCCGTTCCCGGAGACGCTCCTCCTCCAGAAGGAACATATTGATGTCAAATGTTTTTAGCTCTTCCTTTTTCTTTAAATATTCCTTTGCGGTCTCCGACTGTTTTTCCAGCGGTCCGAGCTGCTTTTCAAGCTCTGCGAGGATATCATTGACACGGGTGAGATTCATACGCTCTTCCTCCAGTTTCTTCAGAGAAAGATTCTTTCTTCGCTTGAATTTCACAATCCCTGCCGCCTCGTCAAAAAGCTCCCGGCGTTCCTCAGGCTTTCCGCTTAATATCTTGTCGATCTGTCCCTGTCCAATGATCGAGTATCCCTCTTTTCCGATACCTGTATCATAGAACATTTCGTTGATATCTTTCAACCGGCATGCAGCTCCGTTGATCAGGTATTCGCTCTCACCGGAACGGTACAGCTTTCGCGTCACTGTCACTTCCTCGTAATCCACAGGGAGCTTATGATCTGAATTATCCAGCGTGATAGCAACAGAGGCATAACTGAGCGGCTTTCTGTTCTCCGTACCGGAGAAAATGACATCCTGCATACTTCCGCCTCTTAACTGCTTTACACGCTGCTCACCAAGCACCCAGCGCACGGCATCGGCCACGTTGCTCTTTCCGCTCCCGTTTGGCCCCACGATACCGGTGATCCCGTTATGGAAATCAAATTTTATCTTGTTCGCAAAGGACTTAAATCCCTGTACTTCTATGTTCTTTAAATACATATGTCACCTGCTTTACCCTTGTTTACGGAACCTCAGTATGGCCTGATAGGCTGCCTGCTGTTCTGCCGCTTTCTTAGTTCTGCCTTTTCCCTCACCGTAGGGCGTATCTCCAACCAGAACTTCCGCATAGAAAGCCTTATTGTGATCAGGTCCTTCCTCCTTAAGCAGGCGGTATGATATCTCTCCGCATTTTTTTGCCTGTACCATTTCCTGAAGGATAGTTTTACTATCATAAAAGAGTTTCTTATTTTCGAGATCCGTCAGGACAAATCTGTGGATAAACTCTTTTGCACTAGTAAAACCACCGTCCAGATAGACAGCGCCGATTAACGCTTCCATCGCATCAGAGGTAACAGAATCTCTCAGTCTTCCCCCGGTAGCCTCCTCGCCCTTTCCCAGCAGGAGATAGTCTCCCAGGCCGATATCCCGCGCGCAGAGTGCAAGCGACGGCTCGCAGACCATACTTGCTCTCGTCTTGGTCAGTTCTCCCTCCGGAGTATGAGGAGATTCCGTAAAAAGATACTCGCTGGAAACCAGCTCGAGTACTGCATCCCCCAGGAATTCTAATCTTTCATTACATCTGTATTTCGGAAGATGCTTTTCATTTGTATAGGAACTGTGCATCATAGCCTGTTCCAAAAGAGAAAAATCCTTAAACGTATATCCTGTCTTCTTTTCCAATTCTTTTAATTTCTCAGCCATATTCCTCACATTTTCTTATGAAAACGAAAAAGCCCACAGGGGCTTTTTCGCTTCAGATTGTAGACTTTTTTACTTATTCCACTGCTTTCTTGATCTGATCTACCGCATCCTGTACGGTCACGATCTTCTCCGCCTCGTCATTGTCGATCTCAATATCAAACTCCTCTTCGATCCCCATGATGATCTGGAAAATATCGAGGGAATCCGCACCAAGATCATCCACAAACGTTGTCTCCGGTTTGATCTCCTCTTTCTGAACGTTGAGGACATCCGCGATAATGTCCTGAAGTTTTTCAAATTCCATAATCAATTCCTCCTTACTCTACTGGCTCTCTTTACTTTCCGCCTGCGTCTCCTGGATCGCTGCCTTTATTTTTTCATTGATCTTCTGTTCTTTAAATGTGACGCACTGGATAATGGAATTACATACTTCCGTGGAAGTGGAACTTCCATGGGTCTTGACTACGAGACCTTTTAATCCCAGAAGGGGAGCTCCTCCGTACTCACTGGCATCAAAGTCTTTTAATGTGGCTTTAAGCGCCGGCTTCACGAGAAGAGCGCCGATCTTGCTGCGAAGATTGGACATCATACCCTGTTTCACTTTCTTGATCAGGGCACCTCCTACACCTTCATAGAGCTTTAGAATCACATTCCCGACAAATGCTTCGCAGACAATTACATCCACCTTGCCGTAGGGAATCTCTCTTGCCTCCACGCTGCCGACGAAATTGATATCTTTACATGCCTTGAGAAGCGGAAACGTCTCTTTTACAAGGGCATTTCCCTTTTCCTCCTCTGCTCCGATATTTACAATGCCGACCGTAGGATTCTTCTTTCCCATCACGCTCTCCATATAGATAGATCCCATCTTTGCAAACTGCACAAGATGTGACGGGCGGGCGTCCACGTTCGCCCCGCAGTCGATCAGGAGCGACACTCCTGTCAGTGTCGGAAAAAGAGGGGCAAGCGGCGGCCTCTCCACGCCTTTGATCCTGCCTACAAGCACCTGGCCGCCCACAAGGACAGCTCCTGTACTTCCAGCTGATACGAAGGCATCAGCCTCTCCGTTTTTCACAAGTTTCATAGCTACCACGATCGAGGAATCTTTCTTTCCTCTGATCGCCTTTACCGGCGGCTCCGCGGTCTCGATCACCTCTGTGGCATTGACGATTCTGATCTGTTCCTGGGGATAGGTATATTTTGCGAGTTCATTCTTTATAACACTCTCCTGTCCTGTCAGTAAGATCTGTATGTCTTTCCTTTTCTGTACTGCCTCTACCGCTCCCTTTACGATCTCAACAGGGGCGTTGTCTCCGCCCATCGCATCAAGAGCAACTTTCGTAATCTCAGACATCTTCTCTCCTCCTAACACTACTGAACTCATTCTAATGTAAAACACTATAAAAATCAATAAAAAAAAGACGCAAAACACAAAGTTTTTACGTCTTTTCACCTGTGCTTTTAATTAGTCAACAGAGATGATCTCACGCTTGTTGTATGCGCCGCATGCCTTGCACACGCGATGAGGCATCATAAGTTCGCCGCACTTGCTGCACTTTACAAGGTTCGGAGCGCTCATCTTCCAGTTGGCTCTTCTCTTATCTCTTCTTGCTTTTGAAGATTTATTCTTTGGACAGATTGACATAGGTTACACCTCCTTAAAATTCTTAAATAAGTCACGGACAACTGACATTCTAGGATCAAGCCCCGGATCTTCGCAGTCACAGAACCCCGTATTCAGATTCTGGCCGCACACTCTGCACAGACCTTTGCAGTCGTCACGGCAGAGTACCTTTTCCGGCCACTCTGACAAAATCTCATGGAAGAGCATTTTGTCCACGTCAAGATGATATCCGTCAATAAAGTTTGATTCATCCAGCTCCTCTGTCAGTTCTGCGTCGGAGAGACCTATGTCTACATGCTTCGTACAATTTATCACAAAGTCATATCTGACATCCTCCAGGCATCGGTCACACGGAATCAGAACAGTAATGACCGTATCGGCCGTAATAAACAGTTCCTTTCCCTTTATATGCTCTGCCCGGACGTGAACCGGCTCACTTTCGACAACCGGATAATCTCCGGATCTCAGATGGATTATATCCATCGTGAGCGGTACAGTCTCCTCCACTGTCTTATGCTGGTCTGACAAAACGTCTGATAGGTTAATTAACATAGTTATTTCTCCTATTCACACCTAAATCATTATATCACGGAAAATATGTTTGTCAACCAGGAAATGCACTTTATTTTACAAGCGCCAGTGTCTCTCTTGCAATTGCAAGCTCCTCGTTTGTCGGGATTACAAATACTCTTACTTTAGAGCCGGGCTTTGTAAGTTCTTTTTCTGTTCCTCTTAATCCGGTATTGACTTCCTTGTCAAAGTCAACTCCGAGATATCCGAGATAGCTGCACACCTGCTCGCGCACATAATCGTCATTCTCTCCGATACCTGCTGTAAACGCGATGCAGTCCACGCCGTTCATCGCAGCAACATATGATCCGATGAATTTGGCAACATTGTAGGAGAATACATCCATAGCGATCTTCGCTTTTTTGTCTCCCGAGTTCATCGCATCCGTAAGATCACGGAAGTCACTGGAAAGTCCGCCGGAAAGACCAAACACACCGGACTTTTTATTCAGCACATTCATCACACCCGCAATATCAAGATTTTCTTTCTGAGCGATAAACTCCATGATCGCCGGGTCGATGTTGCCGGAACGGGTACCCATTACAAGACCCTCGAGAGGTGTCAGACCCATGGATGTGTCAATGGATTTTCCGTTCATGACAGCTGTTACACTGGATCCGTTTCCAAGGTGGCACACGATCGTCTTCAGATCCTCGTAAGGTCTTCCCATGACCTCCGCAGCTCTTTTAGAGACAAAGCTGTGACTTGTTCCGTGGAAACCATAACGTCTTATTTTATATTTCTCATAATACTCATACGGAAGGCCGTACATATAAGCTTTCTCAGGCATTGTCTGGTGGAAAGCCGTATCAAATACAGCTACCATCGGTGTTCCCGGCATCAGTTTCTCACATGCCTCGATACCGATCAGGTTTGCCGGATTGTGGAGAGGCGCAAGCTCGTTGCACTCTGCAACCGCCTTTTTCACATCTTCTGTGATCACTACTGAAGAAGAGAACTTCTCTCCGCCATGCACTACGCGGTGTCCTACCGCTCCGATCTCATCCAGGCTCTTAACAACTCCTGTCTGCGGATTGGTCAGTGCTTCGATCACATACTGAATTGCCTCAGTATGGGTAGGCATCGGCTTGTCCGACTTCTCCTTTTCACCGCCTTCCGGCTGATAGGTCAGTCTGCCGTCGATACCGATTCTCTCACAGATTCCCTTTGCCAGCACTTCCTCCGATTCTGCATTGATAAGCTGGAATTTCAGAGAAGAACTTCCACAGTTGATTACTAATACATTCATTTTTCTTTCCTCCAAACAACTTAATTTTCTCTATCCGGTTTTTATCCTGAGCCGCGCTTACTACTGAGCCTGTGCCTGTACAGATGTGATTGCTACAACTCCTACGATATCCTCAGCGCTGCATCCTCTTGACAGATCGTTGACTGGAGCTGCAATCCCCTGTGTCAGCGGTCCGTAAGCCTCGGCCTTTCCAAGTCTCTGTACCAGCTTGTATCCGATATTTCCCGCATCCAGATCCGGGAAGATCAGTACGTTGGCATATCCGGCAACGTCGCTGCCCGGCGCCTTGGAGGCACCCACTTCCGGCACGATAGCCGCGTCAAGCTGAAGCTCTCCGTCCAGTTTCAGATCCGGAGCAAGCTCGTGGGCAATCTTCGTAGCCTCTACGACTTTGTCTACATCCGGATGCTTTGCGCTTCCTTTTGTGGAATGTGAAAGCATTGCAACGATCGGCTCGTGTCCGGTCAGTGTACGGAATGACTCTGCGGAGGAAATAGCGATATTCGCCAGTTTCTCCGGATCCGGATTCTGCTCCAGTCCTGCATCTCCGAAGATAAATGTTCCATGGTCGCCCATCTCGCAGTCAGGTACTACCATAAGGAAGAAAGCAGAAACAAGCTTTGTTCCCGGTTTCGTCTTCAGGATCTGAAGACACGGACGCAGTGTGTCAGCTGTAGAGTGACATGCGCCGGAAACCATACCGTCTGCGTCCCCCATCTTCACCATCATAACGCCATAGTACAGGTAATTGCTAAGAAGCAGCTCTCTTGCCTGCTCTTCCGTCATCCCCTTCTTCTGTCTGAGCTCCACAAGCTTTGCAATGTAGGCTTCCGTCTTTTCATTTGTAGCCGGATCTACGAACCTGGCACCTGAAATATCATATGTACCTTTGTTCTTTTCGATCTCCTCTTTGCTTCCGACCAGGATCAGATCTGCGATCCCTTCTTTTAAGACTGTCTCCGCAGCCTTATATGTTCTCTCGTCCTCTGTCTCAGGCAGGACAATCGTCTTTTTGTCAGCTTTTGCCCTTGCTTTGATTTCATCAATAAATCCCATGTTGAATGTGCCACCTTTCATTTTTAATCACATGAATTTATTATAAAGCAAATTATTTTTGTATACAAGGGATTCCCCTGGATTTTGTCCGCATTTTATGTGCATTTTTAAGTACAATTCTCCTTATATATTCTTCTCTTTTATCTGATTGTTACAAAAATAACGATCTCCCCGTGATTTCAGATTCAGAACTGCTCTGTATCTTTTCACAGTTTAAAAAAAGCAGTCACGATATTAAAGTAAACAAGGATTGTACATGTGTCCAGTATCGTTGTGATAAGCGGCGCCGCCATGATCGCCGGGTCCAGTCCGATCTTCTTTGCCACCAGCGGGAGCACACACCCGATGCACTTGGCCATGACCACGACAGCGATCATCGTAATCCCAAGCGCCAGAGCAAGCATCACATTCCAGTCATACATAAGGCAGATCCGAATGCCGTTTACAAGAGCCAGAAGGGTTCCCACGATCAGAGCCACACGGATTTCCTTAAATATAACTCTAAAAATATCTTTAAACTCAATCTCTCCCACCGCCAAACCACGTATCATCAGTGTAGAGATCTGTGAGCCGCAGTTACCGCCCGTACCCATGAGCATCGGGATAAACGTGATGAGTACAGGCATCACCGCCATTGCGTTTTCATAGTATCCGAGTATCTCTCCCGAAACGGTCGACGAGAGCATCATGAGCATCAGCCAGGGCGTGCGGTTCTTCGCCTGCTGGAACACAGAACTCTCAAAGTAAGAATCATCGTCAGGGCTGACACCAGCCATCATACTCATATCTTCCGTGGTCTCATCCTGCAAAACGAGCATAGCGTCGTCAACTGTAACAATTCCTACCAGGCAGTCCTCATGATCAATGATGGGGATCGCCACAAGACCGTACTTGTTGATCATATTTGCCACATGCTCCTGATCGTCCAGCGTACGGGCGTAGAGCACGTTCTCATCCATGATTTCTTCAATCTTACGGGATTCACCTGCAGTGAGGAGATCCTTTACGTCCACCATGCCGATCAGTTTCTTCTTCTCCGTAACATAACAGGTATAGATTGTCTCCTTGTTGATACCGACCTGACGGATCTTCAGGATGGCATCCGCCACGGTCATCTCTTTACGCAGACTGATATACTCGATATTCATGATGCTGCCCGCGCTGTCCTCAGGATACTGGAGAAGAGCATTGATCTTCTGTCTCGTATCCTCGTCGGTGACCATGAGCAGACGGTCTACCACATTGGCCGGCATCTCTTCCAGAACGTCCACAGTATCGTCCACATACATCTCGTCCATGACTTCTTCCAGCTCGGAATCTGTCAGAGCATTGATCAGATCCTCACGCATGTCGCTGTTCATATCCGTAAACACTTCCGCCGCTTCTTCTTTTGCCAGCAGACGGAATACCAGCGTTCTCTGTTTCTTGTCCAGCTCCTCGAATGCATCAACGATATCCACGGGGTGCATGGATTCCAGTTCTTCCTTCAATTGTTTAAAATCATGCCTCTCCAGCAGATTTCCCATCTGCTCTGCGTCCAGCTTATAGTCTTTTTCCATGCGCTCCACCCTTTTCACGTTTTTCGTCCTTATGTTCAATTTTCCCCTATATGGGCCCATCTTTTTATAGTATAATATGGTAGAAATTGATATACAAGGAGATTCTTATGAAAATTGTCGGACTGATCACTGAATATAACCCTTTCCACAACGGACATCTTTATCATATACAGGAAGCGAAGCGGATCACCGGAGCAGATACAGTTATTGTAGTCATGAGCGGCGACTATGTACAGCGCGGTGTGCCCGCCATCATGCCAAAACGTCTGCGCGCCGAGATGGCTTTAAAATGCGGAGCTGCTGCGGTATTTGAACTACCCGTCTGCTATGCATCCGGAAGCGCGGAATATTTTGCCACGGGCGCTGTGGCTCTCCTGAGCAGCCTTGGCGTCGTTGACTGTCTCTGCTTCGGCAGTGAGTGCAATGACCTTAACGCGCTGGATCACATAGCGGATATCCTGCTGGATGAGCCGGCAAAATACCGTTTTCTCCTGAAAAAGCACCTGAAAAGCGGTCTGTCCTATCCCGCCGCACGCATGCAGGCAGTCACAGAGTATACAGGGAATGCCGCCTGTGCCTCTGTTCTGAGTGACCCGAATAATATCCTGGGCATCGAATATCTGAAAGCTATCAAAAAACTTGACAGCAGGATCACTCCTTACACAATCAAAAGAGCCGGCGCCCATTATCATGACCGCCAGCTCTCAGACGAACACCTAAGTTCCGCCTCCGCCATACGCTCTCTTCTCGCATACTCGGGAGCCGCCCTGCAGACAGACCGTTCCGGCGGGACTTTTGATAACACACCTTTTTCCGGTATACTAAACGAACTGGAAGAACAAGTGCCCTCCTGTTGTCTCGAACTTTTAAAAGATTACCACAGAGTGTCTTATCCGGTCTACCAGAACGACTTTTCACTTATTCTAAAATACAAACTTCTGAATAAGCATCCTGACAGTCTGATCCGCTACATGGATGTATCGGAAGAACTGGCAAACCGGATCTGTGCACAGCTTGACAATTATTTTAACTATAAACAGTTCTGTGATCTCATGAAAACACGTGAGACAACTCAGACCCGTATCAACCGGGCTCTTCTTCACATTATGCTGGGGATCAAAAAAGATGACATCACAGAATATATCAAAGGCGGCTTCCACTATTACGCCCGCCTCCTCGGAGTCAGAAAAGACCGTGAAAAAATACTTGCACGCATCGCAAAAGAGAGCCCCCTTACTCTCCTCACCCGCCTTTCGGAAAGCGAAAGCCTGCCTGCAGCGGGCAGGAAAATGCTCAGGAACGACATCCTGGCGTCCAACCTGTACACATCCGTGGTAACGGATAAGTATAAGACGGCTTATCAGAATGAATACAGGCAGCGGCTCCTTAAAATATAAAATTCGAGATTTATCGAACTGGTAAAGTATCCGCCGGGAGGCAGGTATTGCTAACGCACCCGCTTTCGCTCGGAACGTAACGCAGCGGTACATAGGAGCGCACAAAACGCGCTCCAAGTGCCGGCGTTACTCTACGGTGCGTACACAATACCTGCCTCCCGGCTACTTTCTTTCCAAGCCCGAAAATCCGGATTTACAGTCTCTTTGCAATCGCTTTGATAAACTGCTCGCTGTTCAATACCGTCGGATTCTCAATGGTCGTGATCAGGGCAAGATCTTTTGTCATCTCGCCTGCCTCGATGGTATCGATGGTCGCCTTCTCCAGACGGTCAGCGAATTCCATCAGTTCCTTATTGCCGTCCAGCTCGCCGCGTTTACGGAGAGCGCCTGTCCATGCGAAAATCGTTGCCACAGAGTTTGTGGACGTTTCCTCGCCCTTTAAGTGTTTATAATAATGGCGCTGCACTGTTCCATGAGCCGCCTCGTACTCATAGTATCCTTCCGGTGATACGAGCACGGATGTCATCATGGCAAGGGAACCGAATGCAGAGGAGATCATATCGCTCATTACATCGCCGTCATAGTTCTTGCATGCCCAGATATATCCGCCCTGGGATTTCATCACACGTGCTACCGCATCATCGATCAGAGTGTAGAAATACTCGATTCCCGCCTCTTTGAACTTCTCGTCGAATTCTGCATCGTAGATTTCCTGGAAAATATCCTTAAATGTATGATCATATTTTTTGGAGATCGTATCCTTTGTTGCAAACCACAGATCCTGTTTTGTGTCAAGTGCATAGGAGAAGCAGCTTCTTGCAAAGCTCTCAATGGACTTGTTCAGGTTGTGCATGCCCTGTACGATGCCCGGGCCGTCAAAGTTATGTACCAGCTCTTTTGTCTGGCTTCCGTCTTCCGCCGTGTACACAAGTTCCACTTTGCCAGGTCCCGGTATTTTCATCTCGGATCCCTTGTAAACATCACCGTATGCATGTCTTGCGATCGTGATCGGTTTCTTCCAATTTTTCACGCACGGCTCAATGCCTTTTACAACGATGGGAGCACGGAATACCGTTCCGTCGAGGATCGCACGGATCGTTCCGTTCGGGCTTTTCCACATTTCCTTTAAGTTATATTCGTCCATACGTGCAGCGTTTGGAGTGATGGTCGCACACTTTACTGCCACTTTGTATTTCTTTGTAGCCATTGCGGAATCTACCGTCACCTGATCATTTGTTTCATTTCTGTGTTCAAGACCCAAATCGTAGTATTCTGTCTTGAGATCGATGTACGGGATGAGCAGCTCATCCTTGATCATCTTCCAGAGAATCCTTGTCATCTCGTCCCCATCCATCTCTACCAGCGGTGTTGTCATTTTAATTTTTGCCATTGTCTAGTCTCCTCCTGTTCTTTTTCATAAAAGCATAACTGAACTGTTACATGTTCTAAACTGACATATTCTTTGGTGTGATACCCTGTTTCTTAAGATTTTGCATCACGTGTATAATATGCTCGTTTGCAAGCTGTTCCGCCATCTCTGCATCGCGTTCTTTGATCGCGCGCAGAATCTGCCTGTGCTCTCTTATGGATTTTCTTGCCCGTTCTTCCGAAACGATAGACGACTTTCTCGCCATCTTCACATAATTATGGAAATCCGTCAGAACATGACTCAATATCCTGCTTCCCGAAGCCTCGTAGAGAATCGCGTGAAATCTTCCGTCAAGAGCGGCCACCTGCTGTACGCTGAATCCACTCTCTTTGTTCATCTGGAACTCAGAGAGCATCAGAGTCTCTTCCAGCTCGTCAAGCTGTTCTTCAGTAATATGCTCTGTCGCCCATCTGGCACATAGTCCTTCCAGATGTGACCGGACCATATAGATATCCCAGATATCTTTCTGGCTGATCCCCGTCACATACGCTCCCCTGTTTGGAATAATCGTCACAAGTCCTTCCAGCTCAAGCTGACGGAGCGCCTCCCTGACGGGAGTCCGGCTTACGCCTAATTCTTTGCCGATGGTGTTCTCTCGGAGCTCGTCATTTTCCTTGTATTTTCCGTTGAGGATATCCTCACGGATCTTCTGGAAAACGCGCCCGCTCAGAGAATGATCCTGGTATTCTTCCATCCTGAAGTCCTCCTGGTCATAATGTCATATGCAGCTCTTTGCACACACTGTTTATTTTGTCAATTAATTCTTCATCTGTCAAGACCGTAACTCTTCCATCTTCGTATTCTTTATCCACACTGGCCTTTACTTTTCTCACCAGTTCGGAGTTCTTATCCACTTCCCGCTCGCCGGAAAGTTTATAATATGTATTGATCCAGTATGCGATGCCAGCTGCCCCTGAAGTATTCGAAACAGATACGAGAGCCGGCCGGTTCAAAAATTTATCCGTATCAAATATATTATAAATTTCTTCATTCTTCAGCATTCCATCCGCATGAATTCCTGCTCTTGTGACATTAAAATTCTTTCCAACAAAAGGTGTTCTTGATGGAATATGATAGCCGATCTCTTTCTCATAATATTCCGCCAGTTCTGTGATCACCGTCGTATCCATGCCGTCCAGAGATCCCCGGAGCTGCGCATACTCAAAGACCATCGCCTCCAGAGGCGTATTTCCCGTACGCTCTCCAATGCCAAAAAGCGAACAGTTGACTCCGCAGGCGCCGTACAGCCATGCAGTACTGGAATTGTTCACAGCCTTATAGAAATCATTATGTCCGTGAAATTCGATGAGTTCACTGGGCACTCCTGCATGAGTCATAAGTCCGTATATAATCCCCGGTATCGATCTGGGAATAACGGCTCCCGGATAATTGACCCCATATCCCATCGTATCGCAGACACGGATCTTCACCGGTATCTTGTACTCTTCCATCAGCTTCATCAGTTCCACACAGAACGGGATCACAAATCCATAGATATCCGATCGTGTGATATCTTCCAGATGGCATCTGGGCCGCACTCCGGTTTCCATGCATTCACGCACAACTGAGAGATAGTGCTCCATCGCCTGTTTTCTCGTCATCTTCAACTTATAGAAAATATGATAATCCGAACAGCTTACAAGAATTCCCGTCTCTTTAAGCCCGATTTCTTTTACAAGCTCAAAGTCCTTTTTGCTGGCCCGAATCCAGCTCGTCACCTCCGGAAATTCATATCCCTTTTCCAGACAACGGTACACTGCATCTCTGTCTTTCTTCCTATAGAGGAAGAATTCGCTCTGACGGATCTTCCCATTTGGTCCGCCCAGCCGGTGCAGATAGTCGTAAATGGTTACAATCTGTTCCGAAGTATATGGCGCCCTTGACTGCTGGCCGTCTCGAAATGTTGTATCCGTAATCCATATCTCATCCGGCATATGATGAGGAACGATTCTGTCATTAAAAGCAATCTTCGGTATTTCATCATAACGGAACAGATTGCGGAATACATTCGGGGTATCCACATCCACAAGCGGATACATATGCTCCTCGAGCTCCAAAAGATTCGTGTGCTCGTTTAAAAAAACTTTTCTGTCTTCCATTTTGTTCTTTCCTCCATTGATTCAAATGCAGTGCATTATGTATTCGTGTATAATTGTATACAAGTGTACAATTATTGTCAACCATAAATCTTCTTATACTGGAATTTCAGACCAAAAATCCCTCGAACCTGCAGAGAACAATATAGACAAAGCCGGACAGACACAGTTTATTCTCTGTATCCTGTCCGGCCTCTTTGCCATCTTTATGAAATATTCTGTCCTGTTTTCTAACGGATCACTCTGACTTTCAGCACCCCGCTTACAGATGCGATCTGCTCTTCCAGCTCAGCGGACACCGCGGTATCCACGTCGATCATCGTATATGCATACTCTTTTCTGCTCTTATTCGTCATAAGGGCAATGTTCATGTTTTTCTCCGCCAGCAGTGTAGTAAACTGTCCCAGCATATTCGGGATATTCTTATGCAGGATCGTAATTCTCTCTCCTGCCCCTTTGACGCCCATATTACAATCCGGATAGTTTACCGAATGTGTGATATTTCCATTCTCGAGAAAATCTCTCAGCTCTGCTGCCGCCATCTTTGCACAGTTGTCTTCTGACTCTTCTGTAGAAGCACCGAGATGCGGGATCACGATGGCATTTTTCACGCCTACAATTTCCTTTGTCGGGAAGTCTGTTACATAGGAGCGGACTTTTCCGGAGACAAGCGCATCCACGATATCTTCCTGATCGACCAGCACATCGCGGGCAAGGTTCAGGATTACCACACCGTCTTTCATCAGGCCGATCGCATTCTTATCAATCATGCCTTTTGTATCCTCTGTTGCAGGCACGTGGATCGTGATATAATCACACTCTTTGTACAGTTCATCTACCGTTTTTGCATGGTGGATGCTTCTGGAGAGCATCCAGGCAGCGTCAACAGACACATAGGGATCATATCCATAGACATCCATCCCAAGATGAACAGCCACGTTCGCAACGCGGACACCGATTGCTCCCAGTCCGATCACGCCAAGTTTCTTACCCTGCAGCTCGGTTCCTGCAAAGGCCTTTTTCTTCTTCTCTGTGATTTTTGCGATATCTCCGTCCTCTTCATACTCCTGCACCCAGTTGATACCACCGATGATATCACGGGCAGCCAGCAGCATTCCCGCGATCACAAGCTCTTTTACGCCGTTCGCATTCGCCCCCGGCGTATTGAATACAACAATTCCCTCATCTGCACAACGATCCAGCGGAATATTATTCACTCCTGCTCCGGCACGGGCAATCGCCTTTAAGTTCTTACTGAACTCCATATCATGCATCTTGGCGCTTCGCACGAGAATGGCATCCGCCTCTTCAACATCTCCGGTAACAACATAGTTTTCATCCAGCTGTCCTAATCCCACTTCCGAGATCGGATTCAGGCAATGATATTTATACATCCTACAGATTCTCCTCTTCAAATTTCTTCATAAAGTCAACAAGTGCCACAACACCCTCATAAGGCATTGCATTGTAAATGCTCGCACGCATGCCGCCGACCGTCCTGTGTCCTTTCAGATTCTCAAGACCTGCTTCTTTGGCTTCTTTTACGAACTTCGCATCCAGATCAGCATTTCCCGTTACAAACGGAACATTCATAAGAGAACGGTCTTTGGGCACTACGGTTCCCTTGAAAAGTTTGCTCTGATCCAGGAAATCATAGAGGACTTTTGCCTTCTTCTCATTTCTCTCTTTCATCGCCGCAAGGCCGCCCTGAGCTTTGATCCATTTGAACACCTTGCCGCAGATATAGATTCCGTATGCCGGCGGTGTATTGTAAAGAGATTTTGCATCCGCATGCGTTTTGTAAGTAAGCATAGTCGGAGTTCCAGGCAGCACATCCTCCGTAATCAGATCTTCCCGGATGATCACGATAACCACGCCTGCAGGCCCGATATTCTTCTGAACGCCGCCGTAGATCACGCCGTATTTCGTCACATCCACAGGCTCAGATAAGAAACAGGAGGAAACATCCGCCACAAGTGTCTTTCCTTTTGTGTTCGGCAGTTCCTTAAACTTGGTTCCGTAAATCGTGTTGTTTTCACAGATATATACATAGTCTGCATCCTCGGATACCGGAAGATCGGAGCAATCAGGAATATAGGAAAATGTTTTGTCCTCGGAAGATGCGATCCGGTTAACCTTTCCATATTTCTCAGCCTCTTTTGCCGCTTTTTTTGCCCACTGTCCCGTGATAATGTAATCAGCTACACGATTCTTCATCAGGTTCATCGGGATCATGGCAAACTGCTGGGACGCTCCGCCCTGCAGAAACAGCACTTTATAATTGTCCGGGATTCCCATAAGATCCCTGATATCCTGCTCTGCAGTCGTGATGATCTCCTCGAACGCTTTAGAGCGATGGCTCATCTCCATCACAGACATTCCGGTTCCCTTATAATCCAGCATTTCTGCCGCTGCCTCTTTAAGCACTTCCTCCGGCAGTACTGCCGGCCCTGCTGAAAAGTTATACACTCTGCTCATTTTTTATATCCTCCTCATCAAATGCCTCTTTGATATCCGCTCCCGGCGCCACCATCGGCCACACCTTGTCATCACTGCCTATCTGACAGTCGATCACGACCGGACGGTTCAGCGAAAGAGCTTTCTCAAATGCCTCTTTAAACTCATCCTGTGTCTCTACATGAATACCGACCGCACCCATGGATTCCGCCACTTTTGCGAAGTCAACGGAGTCGCGCAATACTGTGGCGGAATAGCGTTCGTCGTAGAACAGATCCTGCCACTGACGGACCATACCGAGCACGTGATTGTTGACTACAACCTCAATGATCGGAATATTGTGTCTGACTGCCGTGGCAATCTCATTCATGTTCATGCGGAAACAGCCGTCTCCGGCAATATTTACCACTGTTTTATCCGGACATCCGACTTTGGCGCCCATGGATGCCCCCAGACCGTATCCCATGGTGCCCAGACCTCCTGATGTGAGAAGCGTCCTCGGCTTTGTGTATTTATAATACTGAGCCGCCCACATCTGATGCTGTCCCACTTCCGTAACAATCAGTGCTTCTCCTTTTGTCTGACGGTAGATTTCTTCTACAATAAATGGACCAGTGAGCACATCCGGATGGTATTTCAGCGGATATTTTTCCTTGTATTCCCCGATCTTTTTAAGCCATTCTTTATGATCCTGCTGTCCCAATCTGCGGTTCAGTATACTCAGAACATCCTTCACGTCTCCGATGATCTCCTCTGAAACGAGAATATTCTTATTGATTTCTGCCGCATCGATGTCAATCTGGAGTATTTTTGCGTTTTTCGCAAATGTCTGTGTATTTCCCGTCACGCGGTCGCTGAATCTTGCTCCCAGTACAACAAGAAGATCACATTCACTCACACCGTAGTTTGAAGTCTTGGTTCCATGCATGCCGAGCATTCCCGTATAGCGCGGATCTGTTCCCGGGAAAGCACCCTTTCCCATAAGCGTGTCGGTGACAGGTGCATCCAGTTTATCTACAAACTCTTTTACCTCGTCGCTTGCGCCGGAAAGGACGGCGCCGCCTCCCACAAACACATACGGCTTCTCGGACTCTTCGAGCATAGAGAGAACTTTCCGGATCTTTTCTTCATTTATCTGAGGATGCTCAGGAACATATTTTCCCAGTTCCTGAGGCTCATACTCCGTTACTGATGCTGTCACATCTTTCGGAATATCGATCAGCACCGGACCAGGTCTCCCGGACTTTGCGATCCGAAACGCCTTGCGGATCGTATCGGCAAGTTTGGTCACATCTTTCACGATAAAACTGTATTTTGTGATCGGCATAGTAATGCCTGTGATATCGATCTCCTGGAAACTGTCTTTTCCCAACAGGGATACCCCCACGTTGCATGTAATCGCAACAATGGGAATAGAATCCATGTACGCTGTAGCGATCCCGGTCACCAGGTTCGTTGCTCCCGGTCCGCTCGTGGCAAGGCATACGCCGACTTTTCCTGTCGCACGTGCATAACCGTCTGCAGCATGTGACGCTCCCTGTTCATGAGAAGTCAGGATATGACGGATCTCATTCCGGTGTTTATACAGCTCGTCATAAACATTGAGGATGGCTCCGCCCGGGTACCCGAATACCGTATCTACCCCCTGTTCCTTCAGGCACTCTATTACTATCTCAGCTCCATTTAACTGCATGCTTTTTTCTTACGCTCCTTTCAATTCAGGCCTAATTAGTCTGCTTTCTTCCCCGGTACTTCAAGGATGGCACCTCTGTTGCCGGAAGTCACCATGGCAGCATATCTTGCAAGATATCCTGTCTTGACTTTCGGCTCTCTTGGCTGCCATTTTGCTTTTCTTGCAGCCATCTCTTCATCAGAGATATCAAGTTCCAGCTTAAGCTCCGGTATATTGATCTTGATGATATCTCCCTCTTCCACCAGTGCGATCGGACCGCCGACGGCCGCCTCGGGAGATACGTGTCCGATGGAAGCGCCGCGGGAAGCGCCGCTGAACCGTCCATCCGTGATCAGCGCAACCGTAGAGCCCAGACCGTATCCTGCAATTGCGGAAGTCGGATTGAGCATCTCTCTCATACCTGGACCGCCTTTCGGGCCCTCGTAACGGATGACAATAACATCTCCCGGGTTGATCTTTCCGGTCTTGATCGCCTCCGTTGCCTCTTCATCGCTCTCGAAGATCCTTGCCGGGCCTTCATGCACCAGCATTTCGTCACAGACAGCAGAACGTTTTACCACGCTTCCGTCCGGCGCCAGATTTCCTTTCAGGACAGCCAGTCCGCCGGTCTCACTGTACGGATTGTCAATCGGACGGATTACTTCCGGATTTAAGTTCTCACATCCGGCAATATTTTCTCCCACTGTCTTTCCTGTAACTGTCATGCAGTCCAGATTTAACAGATTCCTCTTACTCAACTCATTCATGACCGCGTATACTCCGCCGGCCTCATTGAGATCCTCGATATATGTATGTCCTGCTGGTGCCAGATGACACAGGTTCGGCGTCTTCTCGCTGATACTGTTTGCAAAGTCAATCTCAAAATCCATACCGATCTCATGGGCAATAGCCGGAAGATGCAGCATACTGTTCGTAGAACATCCGAGCGCCATATCTACTGTAAGCGCGTTGAGGATGGCGTCTTCTGTCATGATGTCGCGAGGTCTGATATTTTTTCTCACCAGTTCCATCACCTGCATCCCCGCATGTTTTGCAAGCTGCAGTCTTGCCGAATATACGGCAGGAATCGTACCGTTTCCGCGCAGCCCCATTCCAAGCGCTTCCGTCAGGCAGTTCATACTGTTTGCAGTGTACATACCGGAGCAGGAACCGCAGGTAGGGCAAGCCTTATTCTCATATTCACACAGATCCTCGTCCGTAATTTTCCCTGCTGCGTGCGCGCCTACCGCCTCGAACATGCTGGAAAGACTGGTGCGTCCTCCTTTTACATGACCGGCAAGCATTGGCCCGCCGCTGACAAAGATTGTCGGTATGTTTACACGCGCAGCCGCCATCAGAAGCCCCGGTACATTTTTGTCACAGTTTGGGATCATCACAAGTCCGTCAAACTGATGGGCCATTGCAAGCGCTTCCGTAGAATCCGCAATCAGATCTCTTGTAACAAGTGAATACTTCATCCCGATGTGCCCCATGGCAATACCGTCGCAAACCGCGATCGCCGGAACAACGATCGGAGTTCCTCCCGCCATGGCAACTCCCATCTTGACCGCCTCTGTGATCTTGTCAAGATTCATATGACCCGGTACGATCTCATTGTAAGAACTAACAACTCCGATCAGCGGTCTGTCCAGCTCCTCCTGTGTCATGCCAAGAGCGTTAAATAAAGATCTGTGGGGCGCCTGCTGCACGCCTTTTGTCACTGTATCACTTCTCATCTGTCAATTCCTCTCTTTCTCTTATTTTGGGGTATACCGCTATTTAATATATGCAC
Source organism: Candidatus Mediterraneibacter surreyensis (assembly GCA_019118885.1). Lineage (GTDB taxonomy): Bacteria > Bacillota > Clostridia > Lachnospirales > Lachnospiraceae > Mediterraneibacter > Mediterraneibacter surreyensis. The sequence continues at coordinate 50,367 of DWYB01000072.1, forward strand.
AGATCCTGTCTCCCATCTCTTTTGTGCCGATCTGTTTCATTCCATCGGACATAATATCAATGGTACGGTATCCGTCTTTCAATACTGAAGATACGGCTTTCTCAACAGCCAGCGCCTCCTTATCGAGATCAAAGGAGTATCTGAGCATCATCGCCGCGGACAGTATCGTTGCAATCGGATTGGCAATTCCCTGTCCCGCAATGTCCGGAGCCGAACCGCCGCTTGGCTCATAGAGTCCGAACTTTGTCTCATTTAAGCTGGCGCTTGCAAGCATTCCGATAGATCCTGTCACCATGCTTGCCTCATCAGAAAGGATATCTCCAAACATATTCTCTGTCAGGATCACATCAAACTGAGCCGGATCTTTTACAAGCTGCATCGCACAGTTGTCTACCAGCATGTGCTCCAGTGTCACTTCCGGATACTCTTTTGCCACGTCCTCAACAACTTTTCTCCACAGTCTGGAAGAATCCAATACATTCGACTTATCCACGCTGGTCACCTTTTTGCGCCTCTTCATGGCGATATCAAATCCGCGTTTTGCGATTCTCCGGATCTCTGTCTCGCTGTATGTAAGTTCATCCTTTGCCACAAGGACGCCATCCACTTCCTGCGTGCTCCTTTTACCGAAATAGAGCCCGCCGGTCAGCTCTCTCATGATCATCATGTCAAAGCCCCGATCTGCAATCTCTTCCTTCAGCGGGCATGCGCCTTTTAGTTCCGGATACAGCACTGCCGGCCTTAAATTTGCAAACAGGTTCAGTCCCTTCCTCAGGGCTAATAATCCAGCCTCAGGACGTTTGGACGGCTCCAGCTGATACCATGGAGACGTCTTTGCGTCCCCTCCTATGGATCCCATTAGAACCGCGTCGCTTTCCTTTGCCGCTTCCAACGTTTCATCAGTAAGAGGGACTCCGTTTTCGTCAATGGATGCTCCCCCCATCAGAAGCTGTGTATAAGAAAAGGAATGACCATATACCTCTGCAATCCGGTCGAGTACTTTCATCGCCTCACCTACGATCTCAGGGCCAATGCCATCCCCTTTTATTACTCCGATTTTCATATTCATAACCGCTCATCCTTCCAAATGTAAAATATCACTGTTTATCATACCTCATTTCAGAAACCGTTTCAAGTAGTATAGTCAAAAAATAGAGGGCACTCTGAAATATGTCTATGAGAAAAACCGGACAGAAATATGCATATCAGCATATTCCTGCCCGGTTTCCGTTCTTAATCAGCCGCAATTATTCTGCGTTTGGCTTCTCGATCTGAGCGATCGCTGATTTTTGCATCGGGATACGGCAGTTCTTATTATTTCCAAACTCAACGATCACATCATCATCTGTGATATCAATGATAACTCCGTAGAATCCGCTTGTTGTCAGTGCTGTATCACCGACTTCCATGGATGCAAGCATTGCCTGCACTCTCTTCTGCTCTTTCTTCTGAGGACGCATGAGCAGGAACCACATAAGTCCGATCACAACGACCCAAAGAAGCAGCATACTAACCAATTCACCCATAATATATTTCCTCCTAACTTTCTATCCGACAATAAGTCTACTATACACAAAAACGGCCCTTTCTTCAAGAGGCTTTTTCAAAAACCTGGAAATAAGCTGCAGATAGATCACGCATCCACAGGCGGATGCATCATCCCTTCCAGTTTTCTCTTTTTATACGCCTTGTACTCGCCGGCGTCAATGGCGGCCCTGATCTCTTCCATCATTGTATTATAGAAATACAGGTTATGAAGGACGCACAGACGCATTCCCAGCATTTCCTTTGCTTTCAGCAGATGCCGGATATAGGCACGGCTGTAGCTTCTGCACGCCGGACAGCCGCACCCCTCTTCTATAGGCCTATTATCCAGTTCATATTTTGCATTAAAAAGATTCAGCTTGCCGTGATTAGTATAGACATGGCCATGTCTCCCATTTCGGGACGGATATACGCAGTCAAAGAAATCAACGCCCCGATCCACTGCTTCCAGGATATTCGCGGGAGTTCCCACTCCCATCAGATAAGTCGGCTTATTGTCCGGCAGATAAGGTACTACCGCCTCCAGGATCCGATACATCTCCTCATGGCTTTCTCCTACCGCCAGACCTCCTACCGCATATCCATCCAGGTCCAGTTCCGTGATCATCTGCGCATGAGCGATACGGATGTCTTCGTACACGCCGCCCTGGTTAATTCCAAAAAGCATCTGATGAGGATTGATCGTATCCGGGAGGGAATTCAGCCTCGCCATCTCATCCTTGCAGCGCTTCAGCCAGCGCGCTGTGCGTTCCACGGAATTCTGGATATATTTCTTATCCGCCACACTGGACGGGCACTCGTCAAATGCCATGGCAATCGTAGAAGCAAGATTCGACTGGATCTGCATGCTCTCCTCCGGCCCCATGAATATTTTGCGCCCATCTATATGAGAATGGAAGTGAACCCCTTCCTCTTTGATCTTCCGCAGCGATGCCAGGGAAAACACCTGAAAACCGCCGGAATCTGTCAGTATAGGTTTATCCCAGTTCATAAAGCGGTGCAATCCTCCCAGCTTCTTGACGATCTCATCCCCCGGGCGTACGTGCAGGTGATATGTATTTGACAGCTCTACCTGCGTCTTAATCTCCCGTAGATCATCCGTCGATACGGCGCCTTTGATCGCTGCAGCCGTACCCACATTCATAAATACGGGCGTTTCAATTGTGCCGTGCACGGTATGAAACCGGCCCCGCTTTGCCATTCCGTCTTTTTTCAGTAATTCATACATATTTATATATCCTGTCTCTATCTGTTTTATTCTGCGCTGTTATAAACTGCCATTTCGTTCTAATTATGCACGATAACCGGAGTTCCCGCACTGATCATCCCGAAGAGCTGTTCCGCTTTACTGTATGGCATATTCACACAGCCGTGAGAGCCATGCGACTTATACCAAGAGCCGCCAAATTGAGCCTGCCAGGTCGCATCATGAAATCCATGGCCCTGCCATGTAAAAGGCATCCAGAACGCCACCGGTGTCTCATAACTCGGTTTCCCTGTAGCCGGATCTGTTTCCCCTTTCAAAGTGGAATCTCGTTCTGTATATAATATGGAATAAACACCTGTTGGCGTATCTCTTCCATCTGCCGGTAGTCCTGTGACCACATCCGACTCCATCGCTATTGAGCCATCTACAATATACCACATGTGCTGCGCGGCAATATCAACTTCAATATAGGTGTTACCCCAATCCTGAGCGCTGTGAGAAGCCGCTGTCTGGTTATATTCAGGAGCGCGCTCCGCCACCTCACCTTTTTTGATACTGTTGATCAGCTTCTCTGTCTCTTTGTCCTCTGCAACAGACCAGCCGTATGTTCCCCCTGAGACCTGTGCGGATTTTCCGGTCGGCGTTGTAAGCGACCTGGTGGTGCCTACAGTATCATATTTACTGCCGAATTCTCTCATCCACGCTCTTACAGCGTCTTCATCCAGAGTAACATTCATGTCATCATCATAGGTAACCCACTCGGAAATGAGATCCTTGTCAACCACTATATTTTCATCCATCGGGTACGTAATACTTGCCTTCAGATAAGTGTTCATCTCATCACATGCCGCCTGTACTTCCGGCGAATCCGAAGTATACTTAGGCATGACATAACAGCCTTCGTCCATCATATCAAGAGTGGACGCAAACTCGGTGATAGACTGTTTGATCTTTGATGTAAGCGCATCCATATCCACAGTCGTACCATACTGTTCTTTCGCGACGACAAAAGAAGTACCGTCATATTCCGGATGCGCCGGCACCGGATCCGTCTGCTCTCCCGTCACTGCCTGGAGATTCTGGATCTTCTCATCCAGCGCAGCCTCATCGTACTCTACTTCTATCGTAACATCTGTATTGGATCGGGAAAATAACGAGGCGATCCACAGAAGCTGACTCTGCTGTTCAAGGGCGTCCGTCACCTGAGAGTTATCCTTGTACGCAAGGGATATGTCAGAACCATTGATCACATCAGACACATTATTCTGCTCAAGGATAGTCAGCTTATAATCAGCGACCTGCTCTTTTAGATACGCCTCCACATCAGCAACCGTCTTTCCCGAAAAGTCTTTCCCATTGATCGACGTGTTCACAAGAAAATGGCTCATGAAAAAGGCTGCGACTCCCAGATAAGCTACGACGAGCACTCCTAAAATGCTTGCCGCAATGATCCAGGGTTTCTTTCCCATGCTCTTTCTCTCTTTCCTTCTCCTGTTTCTTCGGGCTGCTCTCCTTTTCCTTCTCACTGCTCTTCCTGAAAGCGCCTCTGCACTCTCCTTCCCCTCTTCTTCTGTTTCTTCCAATTTCTCTTCCTCAACCGGAATCTCCATATCAAACTCAGATGTCAGCTCATCATCCATTTCCTCTATATCCGCCTCCGCGGGATCTGGACTGCTGATCTTAATTTCATCTGTATCATCAAATGTACTTTCGTTATCTATATTTTCCTGATGTAATTCCGATTTATTCTCGTCATTTCTGCCCATCAGTCGATTTTCTCTCCTTTACTCTGCCTCTGACTATTATCAGTCTCTGCCTATTATATTACGAATATAATAAAAAGTAAAGCTAAGGATATACTTGTCAATCGCAGGCATTTTCCTATATAATTACCTTTGTGTACAGATTCAGAAAGGAGACATTTATAATATGAGTGGTTCATCTTTTGGAAAAATATTTCGCATCACAACATGGGGGGAATCTCACGGGCCGGGAATCGGCGTTGTAATAGACGGCTGTCCTGCGGGGCTGGCGCTTTCCGAAGAACAGATACAGGTATTTCTTGATCGGAGGCGCCCCGGTCAGAGCAGATACACAACTAAAAGGAACGAAACAGACTCCGTAGAAATCCTTTCGGGAGTTTTTGAAGGGCAGACCACGGGAACCCCTATCTCCCTTCTTGTCCGCAATCAGGACCAGCGTTCAAGAGATTACGGCAATATCGCCGAACTCTTCCGTCCCGGACATGCCGATTACCCGTTTACGGAAAAATACGGAATCCGGGATTACCGTGGAGGCGGGCGTTCCTCCGGACGCGAGACAATCGGGAGGGTGGCTGCCGGCGCAGTGGCATCTCTTCTTCTGAGAGAACTGGGTATCTCCGTCCGTGCATATACAAAAGCAATCGGTCCTTACTCAATAGATGAAGCTGATTATCATTATTCCGAAATCAAAGAAAACAGCCTGTACATGCCTAACAACGCTGTGGCAGAACAGGCTGGTGAGTATATTTCTTCGCTTATGGCAGAAAGAGACTCCTGTGGAGGAGTAATAGAATGTATTGCCGACGGACTCCCCGTCGGACTGGGAGAACCTGTCTTTGACAAACTGGACGCTCTTCTCGGGCAGGCAGTTTTATCCATCGGCGCAGTCAAAGGTGTGGAAATCGGCGATGGATTTGCCGCCTCTCTGTCCTCGGGAAGCCGGAACAACGATCCGTTCTTTTCGGAGAACGGACACATCTGCAAAAAGTCAAATCATGCAGGCGGAACCCTTGGCGGCATGAGCGACGGTTCCAGACTCATCCTGAGAGCGGCTGTAAAACCCACCTCATCCATCGCAAGAACGCAGCAGACAGTCAGTGTCTCAGGAGAAAACACTGAAATTACCGTACTGGGAAGGCACGATCCTGTTATCGTTCCCCGCGCAGTTGTCGTTGTGGAGTCGATGACCGCCATAACTCTGACCGATCTGCTCCTGCAGAACATGACGGCCAGAATGGAACATTTGAAAAAAATATATTAAATTTACACGCGGAAACATCCGCCGCCGATGAATTCTCTTAACAGGGAATTCGTCGGCACATATTCACTTCCGATTCCAACAAAATAGTCAAAGAATTTCAGCAGGCGCTTCGCTTCCAGATATTCTTCGGAATCCTTATCTACTCCAAACAGAAGAGGTTCTACATATTGTTTCAGTACAGCCAGCTCATAGAGAAGCGAAGAATTAAACATTTCATCCGCATGCTCCTGAAACGGGAAAATATTCTCCTCCTCTCCCTTTCTCACTGAAGGCCACATGGCAATCGTCTTCATGGCCGAAGATCCCCTTGTACGGGCATCCCGCACGATCCGCCTGATCAGCCTTCCGTCGGTTGAAGGAATCCTGTTGTGCTCGTCGATATTGAGCTGAGTGAGCGCGCTGATATAGATCTTATACTTATTCTCATCTTTCATCGTTTCTGTCAGTTTCGGATTCAGACAATGTATTCCCTCGATGACCAGAATATCATCTTTCCCAAGTTTTTTCGGATGGCTTTCATACTTTCTCTTGCCGGTCTTAAAATCAAACACCGGAAGATACACTTCCTCACCTCGCAAAAGAGCTTCCATATCCGTATTGAATTTTTCAATATCGATAGCTTCCAGACATTCAAAATTGTAATTTCCATCCTTATCCCTAGGAGTATGTTCCCTGTCAACAAAGTAATTATCAACAGCAATAGGATGGGGTTTCAGGCCGTTCACTCTTAGTTGAATGGATAACCTGTGGGAGAATGTTGTCTTCCCGGAAGAAGACGGTCCGGCGATCAGGACAAAACGGATATCCTTTTTCTCCGAAATCCGTTTCGCGATCTCGCCGATCTGCCGTTCCTGATGAGCTTCCTGAACAAGGACAACCTCACGCATATCGCCCTTTGTGATCATATCGTTTAATGCGCCTACCGTCTCAATATCCTGGCAGTCTCCCCACTGAATGGATTCCTTAAGCACCTGAAAAAGCTTCGGTCTCGGAGTAAACGCAGGCACTGTCTCCGGCGCCTCCATTACAGGCATCTGCAGCACAAATCCATCGTCATACAGATGAAGAGAAAAATATTTCAGACATCCGGCATCCGGAACCATATACCCGTAATAGTAGTCCTCAAACTCATTGATACTGTAAATATTTACTTTTGATACACGTCTGTACTCAAAAAGTCTTTCCTTGTCATACATCCCGTGTCTATGGAAAAGTTCCACCGCTTCGTCCGTATGGATGGAGCGCTTGTCAATCCGTATTTTCTGAGCCGAAAGCTCTCTCATCCGGTGAGAAACCCGGCCAAGGAATTCTTCATCTACTTTCACATTTCCTTCCACCGTACAATAATAGCCTTTGTCCAGTGAAAAATGTATTCTCACTCTCTCTACTCTGTCATGGCCCGCCGTATCATGGACAGCCTTGACAAGCAGAAAACACATGCTTCTCTTATAGGCTTCATGTCCGATCGCATCCGCTGTTGTAACAAACCGTAGCTCACAGTCTTCCTCAACCGTCTTCCGCAGTTCCTGCAGATGAAAATTTCCGACAAATACGAGCACAATCTGATGCTCATATCCGGTCTGATATTCCTCTGCAATCTCCTGATACGTAGTTCCCGCTTTATATTCTCTCGTTTCTCCGTCAACCGTAACTTTGCATATACGTTCGGACATCTGTCTCCTCCTTTTGTTTCCGTCTGTCAGACTACCTGGAACGGATGTATAATCGGAGTTGTCACAACTTCCAGCCCAGGCAGTTTTTCCTCCAGAAACTGTTTCATATCGTCGATAAATATATATTCTGTTCCATAATGACCGGCGTCGATCACCGCCAGCCCCTGCTCAACCGCATCCAGTCCGTCATGATGACCGATATCTCCAGTCACAAGCACATCCGCGCCTTTGGCGATAGCCGGACCGACGGCCGACTTTCCCGATCCCGGAGAAACAGCCAGCCGTGATACTTTTCTGTCCATGTCTCCGAATACCCGCAGACTGCCTAATTTCAGTCTATGCTTTACATATACGCTGCATTCCTCAAGTGTCATTGGTTTTTCAAGATCACCGACACGCCCGATCCCCTCTTCAACGCCGTTCTCGCTCATGGTAACATCAAGCACCTGCGTATTTCGGATCCCCAGTATTCTCTCTGCGAGCGCGGCCATCCCAAGTACGTCATAATTTGTGTGCATTGCATAGTAGGCAATATCATTACGGATCAGTTTCAGCACACGTCTGCTGACAAAATCTTCATCCGTCACTTTTTTCAGAGGTGAAAAAATCAACGGATGATGAGTAATCAACATATCCGCGCCTTCTTTTACAGCGCGCTCTATCACACTGTCTGTAGCGTCAAGAGCCAGATATATCCTGTATATCTCTTTCTCTGATCTGCCCACAAGAAGCCCCACATTATCAAAATCAAGCGCGGCATCTTTCGGATATGTTGCCTCAATAACCTGTACAATTTCTTTACACAGCATAATATTCCATCCCTTTCTCTGCAGTCTTTAATTCACGTTCCAGTTCCTTTCTCCGACGTTCTGCCTGTTCTGTAGCCGCCTTTTCCAGCCCTTCAAGTATATGCAGACGGATCTGTATCTCTCTCTGAAGATATTCTCTGAGAACAGGATGTTGTCCAACAAGCAGGAGCTTCCCATATCTTAGCTCCGTCTCATTCCAGTCCTTTGTAAGACGACAAGAGTCTTTTCCGCTCTCTGCCGCGGACGGCGGCCTTACTTTCATCATGGAATAATATTTTCCATCTTCTTCTACCATCTCCTCTTTGAGAAAGAAAAAACCTTCCTCTAAAAGAAAGGTTCTCACTTTTTCGATCTCCGACTGAGGCTGCAGAATGCATTCTTTCAATGTTCCAACAACAGATTCTCCCTCTTTTAAGAGCCGGATCATCAACGGTCCGCCCATCCCCGCTATGACCGCCGAATCCACTTCTCCGCATTCCAGCCCGGCAAAGCCGTCAGAAATTCTTGTACTGATTTTATTCTCCTGACCATGCTCCCGGATATTTTCTCTGGCGCGAAGCAAAGGCCCGCGGTTCACATCCATAGCCACGGCTCCCGGTATTTTGCCCGACTCAGTCAGGCTGATCGGAATATATGCATGATCCGTTCCGATATCGGCCAGTCTGTATCCGTCTGTTACGAGGGATGCAACTGTCTGTAATCTCTTTGATAGTTCCATAGTATCCTTTCCGCCGCTGATTTCCCCGCGCGTCCACAGTTCAGCCGCGCCATTCGGAAATCCGCACTCCGTGCTTACTGCGGCTGTCGCCGCTGATTTCCTCATAGGCAGGCGCTCACTCCATGCGTGTCTATGTCCAGTTGAATATGCAAGCATATTCCTTTGGACATAGGCACGCATGGCTGAACTGTTAATCCAAATAGTCCCTCAGTTTTCTGCTTCGGCTTGGGTGTCTTAGTTTTCTCAAAGCTTTTGCTTCGATCTGACGGATACGCTCTCTTGTTACATCGAACTCTTTTCCCACTTCCTCCAGGGTACGTGCGCGTCCATCATTCATTCCAAAACGAAGTCTGAGTACTTTCTGCTCTCTCTCCGTCAACGTATCCAGCACTTCGTCAAGCTGCTCTTTTAACAGAGTCTGTGCAGCAGCCTCAGCCGGCACAGGCACATTGTCATCCTGGATAAAATCTCCCAGATGGCTGTCTTCCTCTTCACCGATCGGCGTCTCCAGAGATACCGGTTCCTGAGATATCTTCAAGATTTCTCTTACTCTCTCCACCGGCATGTCCAGTTCCTTCGCGATTTCTTCCGGGAGAGGTTCTCTGCCTAATTCCTGAAGGAGCTGCCTTGATACACGAATCAGCTTGTTGATCGTCTCCACCATATGCACAGGGATACGTATTGTTCTGGCCTGGTCGGCAATCGCTCTTGTGATTGCCTGACGAATCCACCATGTCGCATACGTACTGAATTTATATCCTTTATGATAATCAAACTTCTCTACCGCCTTGATCAGCCCAAGATTTCCCTCCTGGATCAGGTCAAGGAAAAGCATTCCTCTCCCTACATACCGCTTAGCAATGCTGACGACAAGTCGCAGGTTTGCTTCCGCCAGTTCTTTCTTGGCATCCTCGTCGCCTTCTTCCATTCTTTTTGCCAGCTCGATCTCGCGCTCGGCGCTCAGAAGGGGAACTTTTCCGATCTCTTTTAAATACATCCTGACCGGATCCTCGATACTCACACCTTCCGGAACAGAGAGATCGATATTTTCCATATCGACTTCTTCCTCATCAGAGATGATGTCGTCAATGTCCATATCCGGTTCGTCATCCACATCGCCACTGATGCGGAGAACATCAATATTGTTTGCTTCCAGATAATCAAACACTTTCTCCATCTGTTCGGTGGTCAGTTCCATATCTGTAAAGAAATCATTGATCTCCTGAACATCGAGTATACTTTTCTTTTTCTTGCCCAGCGCTACCAGTTCATTCATTCTTTCCAGAAATTTCTGTGTGTTCTCTTCCATGTGTCCATCCTTCCTTTGCCCGCGCACATGCGCCGGCTATCATGTTTTATTTTATCCTTAATCAATAGAAATATGCAGTGTCCTTATGCTCTCCAGCTTCCGTTTTTCTTCCATCAATCGCTGAAGCCCCGCCATATCGGCAGGATCAAGATTTCTCGTCCTCTCATCAATGCTGTGCGTCTTTACTCTGAGGATAATATCCTTAAGAGCCTGCTCTTCTTCCTCTTTTGTCCGAAGCTGTCTGATCTTTGTATTAAAAAGCGACGCCGCCTCCCGATGCTCCTCTTCCTCAGTAAAATGATTGAGTATTCTGGCCGGGTTCACTCCTCCGCTCTCATACTGTTCATAGACAAGTTCCGCCACCTTGCGGTAAATTCCCGGAGTAAAATCATCCGGATGAATATAGCTGCTGATCTTCCTGAACAGTTTCTCATCTTCTATCATCCATGTAAGAAGCGCTTTCTGGGAAGTCATAATCCCGTCTTCCCGGCGTTTTTCCTTTGAAGTCCCTTCTGCCCGTTTAGGCCTGGACGCCGGTCTTGCCATTCCTGAACTCACAGCCGTCTTTGCGACAAGCTTTTCCAGGCTTTCTCTGCTCACCTTATATGCAGACGATACCGCTTCGATGTAATTATTCCGCTCCAGTTCATCCTCAAAGCCCAACAGGCGTCTTGCCGTCTCTCGAAAGAATTCCGTCTTTCCTTCCGGCGATGCCATATCATACTCTCTCTCCAGCATCTCCAGACTGAACATAAAGCCGTTTCTCGCTTTCTCTATACGTTTCTCGTACTCTTCTGCGCCCAGGTTTTTAATAAATTCATCCGGATCTTTATAGGGATCCATCCGCACGACTTTCGCAGATATGCCTGCTTCTTTCAGGATAGGCACTGCCCGGAGGGCAGCCCGCGTTCCCGCATCATCGCTGTCATATGTAAGATAAACCTCTTTCACGTACCGTTTGATCAGGGAAGCATGTCCCGGCGTAAGTGCTGTTCCGAGGGAAGCGACTGCATTGGTAAACCCTGCCTGATGGAGAGAGATCACATCCATATATCCCTCGCACAGCAAAAAATACGATTTGCGCGATGTGCGCGCCCTGTTCAGGCCGTACAGGTTTCTGCTCTTGTCAAACACCGCCGTCTCCGGCGAGTTGAGGTACTTAGGCTTTGCGTCTCCCATCACACGTCCGCCGAAACCGATCACCCGGCTGTTCACATCCATGATCGGGAAAATAACCCTGTTCCAGAACTTGTCGTAAACGCCTTTTTTTTCATCCGTATTGATCAGACCTGCCTGCCGGATCAACTCCTCACTGTATCCTTCTCCCCGGAGATATTTATACAGATCATCACTGAATACATTAGAATATCCCAGGCCAAACGCTTTGATCGTGTCATCCGACAATCCTCTGTCCTTAAGATATGTATACGCCCTTTTTCCTCGTTCCGATTTCAACTGTATATAGTAATACCGGGCCGCTTTTTTATTGAGCTCCAGAATTGATGCCTTCAGATCAGCCTTTGCTTTTGCCTCCTTCGAGTATTCCATCTCCGGCAGTTCGATCCCCGCCCGGTCCGCCAGAAACTTCACCGCCTCCACAAACGAAAAATTCTCATATTCCATAAGAAACGTAAAAACATTTCCCCCTGCTCCGCATCCGAAACAATAATACATCTGTTTCTGTCTGCTCACGGAAAACGAGGGTGACTTTTCATTGTGGAACGGACAGAGCCCAAAATAGGAACTGCCCTTTTTCTGCAGCCGTACATAGCCGGATATCACATCTACTATATCATTTCTTGTCCTTACTTCTTCGATCAGTTCGTCTGGATAGTACATGTTCCGCCTCCATAAAGAATACCCTATAATATATATTCGACAAAACTTTCTGATTTCCTTTAATTTTTATATTTTCCATGCCTGAGGCACAAAATAATCCTGAAATTTCTTTACCGCATAGGAATCCGTCATTCCCGCAATATGGTCGCAAACGACCTGTTCGCGGCTGATATCAGTATTTTCCAGAGCATCTTTAAACTGATTCGGAAGGCACTCAGGATGTTTCATGTAATAATCATAAAGCTGTTCGATCATATGTACGGCCTTGTCTTCCTCTCCCTTTGCTTTTGGGTTGAGATATACGTTTTCAAACATAAACTTTCTTAAATCGGTCATTGCTTTTTCCACCTGGGATGACATACAGATCTCCGGCCGGTCCATGCTGTTTGTAATTACATCATGAATCAATTTATTAAGCCGGGCCTTGCAGGAATATCCCAACACATTGCGTATATCCGCCGGAATATCATCCTCTGTCAGAATTCCGCCCCTGATTGCATCGTCCATATCATGATAAATATATGCCAGTTTGTCCGATATCCTCAAAACCTGTCCCTCCAGAGTATGAGGATGTCCTGCTGTCTGGTGATTTAAAATACCGTCTCTGACCTCCCAGGTCAAATTCAATCCTCGTCCTTCTTTCTCAATACAGTCGACAACCCGCAGGCTCTGCTTATTATGGGAGAAATGATATACCGTATTAAGAGCTCTTTCCCCTGCATGACCAAACGGTGTATGTCCCAGATCATGTCCAAGGGCGATCGCCTCCACAAGATCTTCGTTGAGTCTTAACGCTTTAGCGATCGTCCTTGCATTCTGCGACACTTCCAGCGTATGGGTCAGCCTTGTTCTGTAATGATCCCCGCTGGGAAGGAGAAACACCTGGGTCTTCTGTTTTAATCTCCGGAATGACTTGCAGTGCAGGATCCTGTCCCGATCTCTCTGAAAGACCGGGCGGATGTCACACTGGGGTTCGTCACGCATACGTCCTTTTGTGTTACGGCTAAGCGTAGCATAAGGACTTAAGTATTTTATTTCCCTTTCTTCAAGCTGCTCCCTGATCGTCATATCATCAATCCTCTTTCAAACGCTTTTCGATCGCATCCACTACTGTCTTCAGAACTTTCACACGTGCATAATATTTACTGTTTCCCTCTACCACCACCCAGGGTGCATAATCAGTAGACGTCCTCATCAGCATCTCATTTACCGCATCCTCATACTGGTCCCATTTTTCCCGGTTTCTCCAGTCCTCATCCGTGATCTTCCACTGCTTCTCCGGATTATTCTGGCGTTCCTTGAATCTGCGTTCCTGTTCATCCTTATCTATATGCATCCAGAATTTGATCACAATAGCTCCTGCATCATAGAGGTCTTTCTCCATGTCGTTGATTTCTCTGTACGCCCTTTTCCATTCGTTTGTTGTACAAAATCCCTCAATCCGCTCTACCATCACTCGTCCGTACCATGTCCGATCAAAAATTGCCACATGTCCGTCTTTTGGCATTGCCCTCCAGAATCTCCAAAGATAATGGTGTGCTTTCTCAATATCATTGGGGGAAGCAGTCGGATTTACCACATATCCTCTGGGATCCATCTTTGCGGTAAGTCTCTTGATTGCTCCTCCTTTTCCGCCTGCGTCCCATCCTTCAAATCCCAAAACGACAGGAATCCTCCTCCGATAGAGCTCGCCGTGGAGTTTTTCCAGTTTCTTCTGAAGTTTGTCCAGTTTCTCTTTATACTCTTCCCTTGTATAGCTCAAAGACAGATCTGCCTTGGACAAAATAGAAACCTGCAGTTCTTTCATATCAGCATCCACTTCCCGGGCAATTTCCTCTACCGCGTCTTTTTTTGCTTCTGTCCTTTTTGTTTCCGCTGCTTTTTCCGCCTCTTTCTCGTCCTTGAAGCGTTTCACTTTCTCTATCTGGTCAGCCATCGCCTTGATCACAGTCGTATAAATCTTAACCGTCGCAAACCTGCGGTCCATAGACTCGATGATCGTCCAGGGCGCATAGTCCGTATCCGTTTTAAAGAGCATGTCCTCCATCATCTCAGCATACTCGCCGTAATGGGCGTTCCGCTCCTTATCTCCCTGACTGACACGCCAGGCAGTCTCTTTGTTCTTCTCCAGCTTATCGAATCTCTTCTTCTGTTCTTTCTTATCAATATCAAGGAACAGTTTAATGATCAAATTCCCGTCTTCCGCAAGCTGCTGTTCAAAGGAATTGATCGAGTGAAACGCAGAAGGAAGATCTCGGCTTTTTGTCCTTTTTTCAAACCGGTCAATGAGCACTCTCCTGTACCAGCTTCCGTCGTAGATAGCGATCCTGCCCCTGGCAGGCGTCTTTGTCCAGAATCTCCACATAAACGGATGCATTCTCTCTTCTTCCGTCTCATTCTTGATCGGATGCACCTCAAATCCCCTCGGATCCATACTTTGAATCAGATATCCGATCTGCAGCCCTTTCCCGGCTGCTCCGAATCCCTCAAAAACGATCAGAACCGGTATCCCCAACGCCTTGCATTCTCTCTGGAGTCTTCCCAGTCTTGCTTCGAGCTGCGGCATTCTTTCCTTATATTCTTCTTTTGAGATTTTCTTTGTCAGATCCACTTTTTCTAACATAACTCATCCTCCATCGCTCTTATTCTGATATTATTGACGGGTTTCTGTAAATTATTGTAATTATATCATATATTTCATAAATTCATCGTAAAATTTTACTATAACCGAATATAGGTAAAATGAAATTTTAAATTCTAGTTCACTGACATGAGATAGACTTTACTCTTTCACAAGTAGAAGTTATCCTTTCACATCTCCTTCAATCAGTATATGATAGTATCATCTCTTTCTGTCTGGTGGCAG
>DWYB01000007.1 GCA_019118885.1 Candidatus Mediterraneibacter surreyensis
GGCTGTATGCATACTCATCATATTTGTCAAGCTTGATCATATCGAAGCCTGTTGCCACAACGATAGCGCCGTACTTCTCTGTCACGATCTCGTCGATCTGATCATAGTCGATCGCACCTGCCTGGCACACTTTTGAACAGATACCGCATTTTCCCGTCTTGAATTTGATACATGCGTCACGGTCAATAACCGGAACATTCGGAACTGCCTGTGCAAACGGTGTGTAAATAGCGCTTCTCGTACTTAAGCCACGGTTGAACTCGCTCGGTGTCTTCTTGCTCGGACATTTTTCCTGGCATACGCCGCAGCCTGTACATTTGTTCATATCCACGCTTCTTGCTTTCTTGCGGATCTCAACTGTGAAATCCCCTACGAAACCGGATACACTCTCTACTTCGCTGTATGTATAGATATTGATGAGCGGGTGAGCGTTCACCTCTCCCATCTTCGGAGTCAGGATACAGGATGAGCAGTCAAGTGTCGGGAATGTCTTGTCCAGCTGTGACATTCTTCCGCCGATACTTGGTGTCTTCTCAACGATATCAACCGGATATCCCGCCTCTGCAATGTCAAGCGCTGTCTGGATACCTGCAATACCTCCGCCGATTACGAGTGCTCTCTTTGTAACACGGCTCTCGCCCGGCTTAAGCGGTGCGTCCAGATTTACTTTTGCAACTGCCGCACGCATCAGGATGACAGCTTTTTCCGTCGCTTCTTCAATATCTTTGTGAATCCATGAACAGTGCTCACGGATATTGGCAATCTCTACCATGTACGGGTTAAGTCCCGCTTTCTCCGCTGCATTTCTGAATGTCGTCTCGTGCATACGCGGAGAACATGAACAGACGACAAGTCCTGTCAGATGTTTCTCTTTGATCGCCTTGTGGATCAGCTCCTGTCCGGCCTCGGAACACATATATGCATAGTCCTCAGCGTGAACAACCCCTGGCTCGTGGAGCGCCATCTCAACGACTTTCTTTACGTCTACCGTCGCCGCGATATTTGTACCGCAGTGGCAGACAAATACTCCTATCCTCTGCACCTGTTATCACCTCCTGTATCTTCTGAGTGCACTTACGAGAAGCTGCTGCGGTGTATCGGGATCTATAAGTTCCGGTATGTCGTCCGCCAGCAGATAATTCTTGCCTCTCTCACGCACAACAATCTGTCTTGCAGCGTCGATCAGCTTGCCCGGCTTTACATCGCGCGGACATCTCTCTACACATGCAAAGCAGGAGAGACATTTCCAGAGTGATTTTGATTTGACCAAAGACTCAATGTCCTCATTGATCACATAGGAAACAAACTGGTGCGGTTTAATATCCATTTCATTGTAGGAAGGGCAGGAAGCGGAACATTTACCGCATTTCATGCATTTCAGCGGATTCACGCCGCTGATCTCTTTGATCATCTCTGCGCGACTGTGTTCTGTTTTCACTGCTCATCCACCTCCTCTTTAAGGCCCAGCGCCTCTGCCAAAAGCTCTGTAAAGTAGTAAACTGGCAGATTGCCGCCGTTATTCTTGTTCAGATTATACATACACAGTGGACAGGCTGTGATCAGCATATCAGCGCCGAATCCTGCTGCACTCTCCTCAATCTTGCGGCACATGTTCTTGGACATGTCCTCTTCTTTCAGTGATATGTATCCGCCGCAGCACTCATTTCTGTACGGATAGATCACAGGTTCTGCACCAATAGCACGGATAAAATCTTCCATGATCGTCGGATTCTCCGGATCATCAAACGCCATCAGTTTACCCGGGCGAAGGAGAAGACATCCGTAATATGCACCGATCTTTTTACCTGTAAGCGGCTTTACAACTTTTTTCTTCAGCTCGTCAAAGCCCACACGGTCACGGAGCACTTCAAGATAATGAAGCACTGTCGTCTCTCCGGCGTAAGGCTCATCGAGTTTCATATAGTTGTTCGCCCTTGTGCGGATGTCATCGACATTCTTCATATCGTCGTTGACCCGCTTGATCACATGGTGGCATGCTGAACAGACTGTGACCAGATCCTGTCCGTGCTCTTTTGCATCATTGAGCGCACGTACAGAAGCCAGCTTTGTAGCGATCTCATCTGTTCCCAGCGGATATACTCCACCGCAGCACTGCCACTCGCTGATTTCTTCCAGCTCGAAGCCCAAAGCCTCTGCAGACACTCTGGCATAATGATCCAGATCCACTGCCTTGTTCTTCAGAGTACAGCCGGGGAAATAGCTGTATTTCATAGTGTTTACCTCCTTGTCTGTCAGGCGGGTGTCAGACCCGCCCCGTTACCGAATTATCTCTCCGCCTTTTACCGGCAGAATAAATAACCCCGGATCAAAATTAGATGTCTAACTGAGCGATTACTTCTTTCAGCTTGTTTGCGCTTGACTGAAGTTTCTCAATCTCTTCGTCTGTCAGGTGCATCGGAACTTTGCCCTGTACTCCGTTCGGTCCGACAAGTGAAAGAACGCTTAAGCATACGTCGTCAACGCCGTACTCTCCGTGCATCATGGAAGATACAGTTGCGACAGAGTCAGAAGCTGCAAGTACCAGATTACACAGCTCGACAACAGAAACAGCTACTGCATAGAATGTAGCTCCTTTCTTAGCGATAACCTGTCCGCCTGATTTGTGCACATATTCTTCCATTCCCGGCTTGTCAAGCTCTTCAAGATCAGCTCCGAGTTCTTTCATTTCCTTATAGTAGTCGTCGATCGGCATGCTTGCGATGTTAGCCCCTGACCACGGAACAAAGGAAGAATCGCCGTGCTCACCATATACATATGCGTGAATATTCTTCTGTGCCACTTTGAAATGTCTGGACAGTCCATAGCGGAGACGTGCTGTGTCAAGCAGTGTACCGGAACCGATAATCTGATTCTCCGGAAGTCCTGAAATCTTTGTAAAGACATATGTCAGGATGTCTACCGGGTTGCTTACGATGATATATTTTGCATCCGGTGCTGCTTTAACGATTTCCGGTGTGATAGATTTGATAATGTTGACGTTTGTCTGCGCAAGCTCGATTCTTGTCTGGCCCGGCTTACGTGCGATACCGGATGTGATGATAACGATATCAGAGCCTTTCGCATCCTCGTAGTCACCTGCAACGATGGAGATCGGGCTTCTGAAGCATGTACCCTGCTCGATATCCATTACTTCGCCTTCTACCTTTTCCTTGTTGATGTCGATCATAACGATCTCGGATGCGAAGTCCTCATAGGAAAGTTTGTACGCAATTGTAGCTCCGACACTTCCGGCGCCGATGATAGTAATTTTGCTGCTCATAGTTTCTCCTCTGCCTTTCTTATAAAATTTTTCTGTAAAAATAAAAAGAAATCATGATTAATAACACCGTTGTCATTGCAGATCTAAACCTTGTTTTTATCTAACATGTTATTCTACATCGGTTCGTGACTCCTCACTCCATTAATCAGATTTCGCTTTTTCTATCATATCACATTGTTAATAATTTGACAACATGTGATTTTATTTTTTTAGTTCAGCCATCTGATGTCAGGAGACGGATTTATGCTTACATAAGAATCCGGCGACTGACTATCAGATGTGTTGAGCGCCAGTTTATGAGCAAAGATGCGGCGTAGCCGCGATCAGCACGTCAGTGCGGCTTTGCAAATGGCGCGGGCTGAACAGCTGCAGTCCGGTATAATAAATGAAAAAGGAAGCCTTAATTGACTTCCTCATATTTTATAATGAAATTTTATGAAATCTTCTGTAACATACCAGAATGTTCTGTAATCACCTTTTTCATAATGTCAATGTCATCTTTCATCGCATCAATTTGCTCCGCCCCGCTTTGATACCTGCGGTATGTTGAAGTATAGCAGGATTCTATATTCTGAATTCGCGGCAGAATATCATTTTCCAGTAAGAGTTCTATTCTCTTTGTTCTGCTTTCTATCGGCTGTAATTTCTTATCGAGAATCTCCGACATTGCCAGTAATAATTCGTTATCAGTCATATATAATTATCCTCCTCTGTGCGTATTCTACCCCTTAAATTCCGCCGGTGTGTATATAATATCATTTTAGGAACAAAACATCCATTGACATTTTGACGAATCTAATCATACATCGATGATAGTTGCAGGTGGTGTCAATCAGATAAAGTTGACAAAAATCTATGTTTAACCGATAATAACAGCAAACAACCAAGGAGGTCTGATTATGAAACAGTGTATGGATTCTGACAATCTGCACCGGCGTCTGAAAAAGATCATCGGACAGGTACAGGCGATCGACCGGATGGTCGACGAAGATATTCCCTGTGAAGATATCCTTTCCCAGATAAACGCGGCAAAATCAGCTTTGCACAAAGTAGGACAAGTCGTCCTTGAAGGACATATCAATCATTGTGTTCGGGATGGTATTGAGCACGGAGACGTAGACCAGACAATCGCAAGCTTTACGAAAGCGGTGGAACGGTTCGCAAATATGAAGTAACCCCGGCGCGCAAAAGTATTTGAGAATTTTTCTCGACTTTTGTGTGTTTTTTCTTTCGTCTCGTTGACAACCTATACCCCTATAGGTATATAATATGCCCATACCCGCATTGGTATAATTTAAGTATCTATAAGGAGAATTTTTTATTATGATGAAGAAACTTGAAGAAATCATGGAATGGGGAGGAATGAAACGGGATATTACTTTTCTGATCCTGTCCGGAGCCGCTCTTCTGCTCAGCATCTTTGGATACTCGCCCTTTCCTTTCGACATGGCATGGATCGCAATCATTCTCTGCGGAGTTCCGATTATTATGGAGGCAGTCATCGGACTTGTCACGGCTTTTGACATTAAGGCGGATGTTCTCGTCTCCATCGCGCTCGTGGCTTCTGTTATCATCGGAGAGGATTTTGCTGCCGGTGAAGTTGCATTTATCATGCAGCTTGGAGCACTCCTGGAGGATCTGACCGTGGCAAAAGCACGCGCCGGTATCGAAAGACTGGTCCATCTGACGCCCCGCACTGCCCGAAGGATTACAGGTGAATCTGAAGAGATCATCCCTGCTGAAAATGTCCGGGTGGGTGATCTGCTGCGTGTTCTACCGGGAGAGTCAATCCCTGTAGACGGAGTGATCACTTCCGGTGAGACATCTGTTGATCAGGCAGTCATGACGGGAGAATCCCTTCCTGTAGACAAAAGCCCCGGCGACGAAGTATCCAGCGGTACTGTAAATCAGTTCGGAGCATTTGAGATGAAGGCGTCAAAAGTCGGAGAAGACAGTTCGATCCAGCGGATGATCCGTCTCGTACAATCGGCTGACGCGGGCAAAGCAAAGATCGTAAGTCTTGCCGACCGGTGGGCCACATGGATCGTTGTGATCGCGCTGACTGCTGCTGTCCTTACATGGCTGATCTCCGGTGAGATCATACGCGCTGTAACAATCCTCGTCGTATTCTGCCCCTGCGCGCTTGTACTGGCTACTCCTACCGCCATCATGGCCGCCATCGGAAATGCCACAAAACACGGATTTCTAGTCCGGGAAGGAGATGCGCTGGAACGGCTGGCGTCCGTAAAGAAAATTACGTTTGATAAAACAGGAACGCTCACTTACGGTACGCCTCAGGTGACAGCTGTCGTAAGCTGCTTAAAAGATCTCTCATGGGAAGAACTGTACGCATATGCGGCCAGTGCGGAACTTAATTCCGAACATCCTCTGGGGAAAGCCATTGTCCGCTCTTATAATGAAGAAATGAAAAATGCATCCTCTGCTCCGGAAGATTTTAAAATGCTTCCCGGAAGAGGCGTGCAGGCATTGGTAAACGGTCACGAAGTACTTGCCGGAAACCTGGAACTCTTTTCTGAAAACAACATTACGCTCCCCGAAGAAATGACCAGGAAAGCTGATCTTTTTCTCGGGAAAGGCTGCACAGTCATCTATCTCGCAGCAGACAACAGGTGTGCCGGGTTCATTGCTCTTTCCGATACACTGCGGCAGAACGCGTCAGATACCATTGACGCCGTGAAAGCCTGCGGCGTAACGCCTGTCCTTCTGACCGGAGACCATGAAAATGCCGCCGCGCATATTGCCCGGCAGCTTCATATCAATGAGATGCATGCAAACTGTCTGCCTGAAGATAAGCTGAACTGGATCGATTCCTATGAAAATCAGAATCAGCCCGTCTGTATGATCGGAGACGGCATCAACGATGCTCCGGCGCTTAAAAAAGCCTGTGTAGGCATCGCCATGGGAAAAATCGGAAGCGATATCGCCGTGGATGCTGCAGACATTGCTCTGGTGAACGATGATATCCGAGAACTTCCTCACCTTCTTCGGCTTGCCAAAAGGATGATGACGACGATCCGTCTGAACCTGACATTCTCTATGACCCTGAACTTTATCGCTATTATTCTGGCAATTACAGGAGTACTTAATCCGGTTGTCGGGGCACTGGTACATAATGCAGGTTCGGTTCTCGTCATTATAAACTCTGCACTGCTCCTGGGATGGAAAAGGAAAACATGATCCTAGTTTTCCTTTGTTTCCTCCTCTGTCTCATCTTCTGTGTATTCCAGTATATCGCCGGGCTGACATTTCAGTTCCCGGCAGATTGCACCCAGAGTGGAGAATCTGATTGCTTTTACTTTTCCGGTCTTCAAATTTGACAGATTGACATTTGATATCTCCACTCTCTCTGCCAGATCCTTTAAAGATATCTTACGGTCTGCCATCACACGGTCCAGCCGCAGTATGATTGCCATATTCTCTCACCTCACAATGTCTCGTCGGATTCCCGTTGAAGTACACAGCCATACTCAAATATATAGGAAAGACACAAGAACGGTATCCCGGGGAAAAGGCATCCGAAATCTATCAGTGTAAATGTAGGGTTCCCGGTTCCCTGAATATAAGAAATAAGCGGGAAAAGATTTTCCTGCACATAGCAAAGCACGACCACCGTGATTCCCATAGCGAGTATTGCCCTGCTGTTTTCTTTTACAAACGGAGTATCAAATTTCTCGATATTTCTGAAAATCTGTCTTATGAACCAGAAAATTGCCGCGAATATAATATTTGCCGCCATTTTACAAAAATATCGCACAGCGGTTATATCCCCAGTTTTTCTCTTACTTCAATCATCCTTGCACGAAACTCATCGTAGAATCCGTTGTCATCCTGAGACATATAGGATGTTTCATAAAATCTGCGGAGCACATACAGCGTCAGGATCCTTGTATTATCATCATTTAACGACTCCAATGCATTCTCACATTCATTTAAGAAATCATGCCAGGCCATAATATAACTCTCATAGGCTTTCAGATTCGGGATGCCAAGCCATTTTTTTATCTTAACTTTCCCACGGTCTTTTTTCGGGCACTCATGAATCTGGATAAAATACTTAAAGCCGCCCTCCTCGTAATACCTTCCAAGGGGAAACAATCGGCAGAGCCCCGGTCTGCAACTGTGCACTGAGCATCTGCCCGCATCATCAAGAAACGGACAGGCGTCTCTTGCGCCATCCATCTTCAGGTTGGGGAGGATCATGCCGTCCACGACTCCCAACTCGATGTAATTCTCTCCCATCAGCGCTGAAAAATCCTTTTTGATTCCTCTGTGCAGCCGCCAGATATCCATCGGATCAAGAATAATCGAACTTCCCATGCCCCGGCAGCATTCCGAACATCCCTTACAGTCATGGCAGTCTGCTTTCACCATATCCCCGGAGGAATACAGCCTGCCGTCAGATATCGCATTTATATCTACATTGCGTTTCATATAACTCTTCTCCTGTCTTCTGTCAAATTCCCATACAATATTTTATTATATATCATCCGACGACCGGATTCTATGCTTTTTTACTCCAATAGAAAACCGGAAATACCTATTATTTTTCAAGGTATTTCCGGTAATATATAACATTAATCCATAAGATTGATATCTGTCAAATCTGATCAGTCATTATATCCGTTCGGATTCTGGCTCTGCCATCTCCAGGAATCTTCACACATTTCATCAAGTCCGCGCTCTGCAACCCAATTCAGTTCATTCTTTGCTTTTGTTGCATCACAGTAGCATGTAGCGATATCGCCGGCACGACGCGGTTTGATCTCATACGGAATTTCCTTGCCGCAGGCTTTCTCAAATGCCTTGACCATATCAAGAACTGAGTATCCGTTGCCTGTTCCCAGATTGTAGACAGATACTCCTGCCTTTTCTTTCAGTTTCTCGACTGCACGCACATGTCCGATAGCAAGGTCTACTACGTGGATGTAATCACGTACTCCTGTTCCGTCCGGTGTGTCGTAGTCGTTTCCGAATACGCCGAGGCATTTCAGTTTTCCGATAGCTACCTGTGTGATGTAAGGCATCAGGTTGTTCGGGATACCTTTCGGGTCCTCGCCGATCAATCCGCTCTTATGTGCGCCGATCGGATTGAAATATCTCAGGAGGACAACGTTCCATTCCGGATCTGCCGTGTGCAGGTCAGTCAGGATCTGCTCCAGCATCCATTTTGTCCATCCGTACGGGTTTGTGCAGGTTCCCTTCGGGCACTCCTCTGTGATCGGGATAAATGCCGGGTCGCCGTATACCGTTGCGGAAGAGCTGAAGATGATATTCTTCACGCCGTGGTTTCTCATAACGTCGCAGAGTGTGATCGTTCCGCCGATATTGTTCTCATAATATTCAAGCGGTTTCTGTACAGACTCGCCTACTGCCTTCAGTCCTGCAAAGTGGATCACTGATTCGATCTCTTCTTTTTCAAAGACTTCATTCATTGCCTCTCTGTCACGGATGTCCGCTTTATAGAATTTCAGATCTTTTCCCGTGATCTCTTTTACTCTGTCCAAAGCTTTCTCAGAAGCATTGTACAGATTATCTACTACTACAACATCGTAGCCTGCATTTAACAGCTCTACACATGTATGGCTTCCGATAAATCCGGCGCCTCCGGTTACTAAAATAGACATGTTCGTTTCCTCCTTAAAATAAGTCTGCGAAATATGTTTTTCCTGTTTACGAGCACAGTATAGCACAGACGTCAGGATATTTCTTTAGAATTTTAAATCATCTTTTGGTAAAAATGTTGCATGGATTACCATAATTTCTCTGGATAGAGGCCCGCATCTTTGAGAGACTGGATCGCAGCCACTACGACAGGCTTATCTTCCTTATAAGTTACACCATACCATTTATCTTCCGACTCCAGCACGGCCACGGCTGCTTTATCCTCGGCCAGGAGATCGCTCACTACCGCCGGGAGATAATACTCGCATTTCATCGGATTTTCTTTCAGGCCTTTTTCCAGGAATTCCGGAAATCCCTTTTTGATCTCGTCCAGCATACTGTGTGTAAATCCCCACATATTCATCGAAACAAGCGTGTCGCCGTCTATAGCGTTCCATGTCTCTCCGCCGTCTTCAGAGTAAGCGATACCGCCGTCTCTCTTCTCGATCCTCGTGCGTTCGGTTACACTGACAAGCTCTTTGTTCTCGTTTAGTTCACAGACGCCGCGGGAAACATATCCGTTGTCCGTCACCGTATTCTTCAGCCGGTAACCGACCATTGTATACCTGTATTTATCGTCATCCTCATGGGTGGTGAGGTACTCATAGATCACTTTGAAAGCGTGCTGCCCATAGTAATCGTCCGCATTGATCACGGCAAACGGGCCTTCGATCTCATTGACCGCGCTTAAGACTGCGTGAGCTGTTCCCCATGGTTTCACACGTCCTTCCGGAACAGAAAAGCTCTCCGGAATATTGTTGATGTCCTGATAAGCATATGCGACTTCCATGGATTTCTCAATCCGGTTGCCGATTGCCTCTCTGAAATCATTTTCATTTTCTTTCTTAATGATAAATACGACTTTTTCGAATCCGGCCTGCTTTGCGTCATAGATAGAAAAATCCATGATGATCTGACCTTCTTTATCTACTGGATCGATCTGTTTGAGGCCGCCGTATCTGCTTCCCATGCCTGCTGCCATTATGACAAGAACCGGTTTTTTCATATCACTGTAATCCTCCTGATTTTCTGTATTGTGCAGAACAGACTTTCTGATTCCGCTCTGCTGCTTTCAAAGCCTTTCCTATTATATCAGATTTTCAGATGCGATACCACAGATTTTGACCCTGTCAGGACTTCCTTACGCTTTTTCTATATTTTTCATTGTTTTCTTAAACTGAACTGCAAATAGGATTGCCGTAAATGTCACGGCCAGCAGGTCTGCAATAGGTTCCGCCATAAATACGGCCATTGTCTGATCTGACCGGATAATCTGAGGCATGATATAAATCAGCGGTATCAGAAGGACGAACTTTCTCATAACGGCGACTATAATGGATTCTGCTGCTTTTCCCAATGCATTAAAAGTCATCTGGCACGCCATCTGTATGCCGAATAGGAACATGGATCCCATATAAATGCGAAGCACCGTCTTTGTGTATTCCATCAGCTGCGCATCGGATGTAAACATTGCCGCGAACCCTCCGGGCAGCATCATGACCAGGATCCACAGAAGGATTGAATATCCCAGGCTGACTTTAAGAAGAAGTTTAAAAGCTCCCCGTACTCTCCCGGAATCTCCGGCCCCATAACAATAGCTGATGATAGGCTGCGCTCCCTGCCCCAATCCCTGGAGAGGCAGCATGGCGAACTGCATAACACTTGTAAGAATCGTCATGGCTCCGACCGCTATATCTCCTCCGTACTTCTGCAGAGAGCTGTTAAAGCATACGGAGATTACGCTCTCGCTGGCCTGCATGATAAATGTGGCGACTCCAAGCGCCAGACAGGGAAGTATGATCTTCGGCGTAAGCCCCATGTTTTTCTTCTTTATCTTCAGGTATGTTTTTTTCCCGCACAGAAAACCGACTACCCATATGCAGGAAAGCGCCTGAGATATAATCGTAGCCAGTGCTGCGCCCCGCACGTCCATGTTGAACCCGAAGATAAAAATCGGATCCAGTATGATGTTGGCCACCGCGCCGATCAGGACCGAGAGCATCCCCGTCTTTGCAAATCCCTGTGCTGTAATAAATGCGTTCATTCCAAGAGTGATTTCTACAAAAATTGTTCCCAGAGCATAGATATTCATGTAGCTGACGCCATACTCGATCGTATTCTCACTGGCGCCGAACGCCATAAGAAAATCCCTGTTCCAGATCAGCAAAACTGCTGTAAGTATAACCGAAATAATGATCTGAAGTACAAAGCAGTTTCCCAGCGTCTTCTCCGCTGATTCCTTGTCTTTCTTCCCCATAAATATAGAAGCTCTCGGAGCGCCGCCATATCCCACAAGAGCCGCAAAAGCAGAAACAATCATAATCAGCGGCATACAGACTCCCACGCCTGTCAAGGCAGTTGCGCCGATATCCGGAATATGTCCGATATAAATTCTGTCAACAATATTGTAGAGCATATTGATCAACTGAGCAGCCACTGTCGGCAGCGCCAACTTAAGCAGCAGTTTTCCAAGAGGCTCTGTTCGCAGGAATTCTTTGTCCTGTTCTGTCTGTGTCATGACCAATCCCTTCCTTCTATTGCTTTTTTGGTATTATCAAACAGCTTTTGTAAAAAAAGTGTCTGTATCTCCAGCTCCTCTTTCGTGAATCCGTCTAAAACCGTCTCCAGAAATTCATCTCTCACTTCATCAACAGTTTCTGTCACCGGTCCTGCCTGGGGCATGAGTCTCAGATGAATCTTTCTCCGATCCTCCGTATCAGGAACTCGCTCCAAAAGCGATTTCTGTATCAGTGAGTCTACCCCCTTCGACATCGCTCCTTTAGAAAGCATACGCAGTTCTACAATATCCGCCGCCGTGTCTTTCCCAGGATTATTCTGCAGAAAACTGATAATATCTGCCTCTATTACTGTGAGATTGTGTTCTGTACATACTTTTTTCAAGAGCTTATCGTATAGACGAAACAAACTCCGCAGTCCTATAAACAGTTCTGTGCTCCTTTTCATCATCGCGCCTCCTTTTAGTTTATGCAAAAACCGTTCACAATGAAACTGTTTTCAGATAAACATTATAGCGCACTCTGATCTGTTGTCAACCAAAAGAATCATAAAATACGGAGTTATTGCGAAAGATTGCATACGCACTTGAAAAATGGCATAAAAGATAGTATAACTAAATATGTTTGTGAAATCAGAATGAAAGGATCAATGAACATATGAATCAGAAAAAAAGTTTAAATCCGCTCCAGTTTCTCTATCGTATCCTGCAGGGTGCCCTTATCGGACTGGGCGCGGTACTTCCCGGTATATCCGGCGGTGTACTGAGCGTGATCTTCGGTATCTATAAGCCGATCATGGAGCTCTTATCCAACCCGTTTAAGAATTTTAAATCCCATGTACCTCCGCTGATCCCGGTATTTATCGGCGGAGTCATCGGATTCCTTGGAGTGGCGAACGTCCTGGCATTCTTTCTCGAGAAATATCCGGATCCGTCCGTATGCGTCTTTATCGGGTTGATCACCGGAATGCTTCCCTCCCTTTTTCGCGAAGCGGGGGAGCAGGGCCGCAGCAAGGGTTCGTTTATCTCAATGGTCATCTGTATGATCGTGATCTTCGCACTGCTCATCGGACTTCAGATGTTCTCCATTGAAGTGAAACCGAATTTCCTCTGGTACCTGTTCTGCGGTTTCTGTCTGGCGCTCAGTGTGATCGCGCCGGGCATGAGCTTTTCCACACTGCTCATGCCGCTGGGGCTTTACACACCGTTCGTGGACGGGATCGGACATTTTGACATGAGTATCCTGGTACCGGCGGGAATCGGAGCCGTTGTCACAGTGATCTGCCTTGCCAAGGCCATCAACGCGCTGTTTGACAACTTCTACTCGATCGCATTTCACGGTATCATCGGAATCGTGATAGCAGCGACAGTTATGATCATCCCGGTATCCGGTTTTATGAGTGCGGGAACGGCAATTGTAAACATTATCTGTATTGCAGCCGGTATTGTGATCGCGCTGCTTCTGGACAAATTTAACAGCAGGGTGAAGGTGGAGTAATCCGCCTGCCCTGCTGTTTTATCTGAAGAAAGGATTCTGTTAAGAAAACATACGGCACAATATTATTCAACATCCTGAAGCGCCGCGAAGTCTTCTTCTCCGGTCCTTACCTTGACTACCTTTGTCACATTGTAGACGAAGATCTTTCCGTCTCCGATATGACCGGTGTACAACGCCTTCTTCGCCGCCTCGATCACGGAATCAACCGGTATCTTGCTAACGACAACTTCTACTTTCACTTTCGGGATCAGATTTGCATCCAACTCAACGCCGCGGTATTTCTCTCCCGCGCCCTTCTGTATGCCGCAGCCCATGACCTGAGTCATCGTAATGCCGGTCACTCCAAGCTTATTGAGTGATGTCTTGAGCGCATCGAACTTGGACAGTCTGCAGATAATGCTTACCTTGTGCATTCCTGTCATATCATTGATGGCAAATCCGGAATATGCGGAAGCAAGACCGTGTTCATGCATATCAAGTCCGTCAATCTCTATCTGAGCCGGAACTCTTAAGCCTACAGTCTTATCTATCACCTTGAATACGATGAACATTACAATAAGTACATATGCTGCAACTGAAACAATACCTAAGGCCTGTACTCCGAGCTGTGTGAATCCGCCGCCGTAGAAGAGGCCGGGAGCTACACCGTCTCCGCCGTTGCTGAACAGTCCGACTGCAAGAGTTCCCCACATACCATTTACCATATGTACAGAAACAGCGCCTACCGGATCGTCGATCTTTGCAATATTATCAAAGAACTCTACAGAAAGGACTACGAGGAATCCTGCTACAAGTCCGATGAAGAATGCCCCCACCGGAGTGACACAGTCGCAGGGAGCCGTAATGGCCACAAGTCCTGCAAGCGCCGCGTTAAATGTCATGGACACATCCGGTTTGCCATAGCGTATCCATGTAAATATCATGGCCACAACAGTAGCCACTGCTGCTGCAAGGTTCGTATTGAACATTACAAGGGATGCAAGCTCCATATCCGCATCTGCCGTCATTGCAACCGTAGAACCGCCGTTAAATCCGAACCAGCAGAACCAGAGAATGAATACGCCAAGAGCCATTGCCGTCAGGTTATGGCCCGGAATCGCTCTTGCTTTCCCGTTCTTATCATATTTTCCGATACGGGGGCCGAGCATTGCTGCTCCCAGACATGCGATAAGACCTCCTACCATATGCACGCAGGTAGAACCTGCAAAATCATGGAAGTTCAGGGATGAAAGCCAGCCGCCGCCCCAGATCCAGTGTCCTGAGATCGGGTATACGATCAGGCTGATCGCTGCACTGTAGATACAGTAAGCCTTGAAATTCGTGCGCTCTGCCATAGAACCGGATACAATGGTCGCGGCGGTCGCACAGAATACTGTCTGGAAGATTGCGTAACACCAGGTAGGCAGTGTTCCGAAATCATAGCTCCCCTGGATCAACGGATCCAGTCCTCCGATCAGCGGGCCGCTGCCTGCGAACATGATTCCAAATCCGATTATCCAGTAGCACGGAGTTCCGATACAGAAATCCATCATATTCTTCATAAGAATATTTCCTGTATTCTTCGCCCGCGTAAGCCCCGCCTCACAAAGCGCGAATCCCGCCTGCATAAAAAACACCAGAATTGCCGCAATCAGAACCCAGATTACATCTGTTGCTGAATACATAATATCTCCTCCTTTTATTTCCCGGGCACAAAAAAGGTGCATCCCGGGAATTATATTCATTCCACTGATGCACCTCATTGTACCGGAAGGTATTTTTATGATAAAAGGAAAAGCGCTTCGGAAATTAATCCAAAGCGCCTTTGCTTTTAAGCCTAAGACTTTACTCTTCCTTTTTTCTGTTGTCAAGTAAATGTTAAGATTTTGCTAAATTTTGTCATTTTCCATCATGCATGAGATAATCATCGTCATATTTTCTCTGTTTTAACTATATTTCCTTATAAACGCAATCTCATCATCATTAGCCTGCCGTGCCAGATTCAAACGCATATCCACATGGAAAACATGGCCTGTATTTTCATCTCCGTAAATCTTATACTCACAGGGAACGCCTTTCTCCATAAGAAATCTGGCCATAGGCTCGCACTGATCCATAAGGAAATCGCCTTTCGCGCTAAGCAGATAAGCCGGCGGAAAGTTCTCCGTCACATAATCGAGTACGTCCAGCTTCTTCCCATATACAATCGGATTCTCTGTGAAATAATCGATCATCAGCTTATTCTGTGATACCTCGGATGCTCTCTTTCTTACATCATACATTCCGCAGTTAAGCCCAACCGCTCTTAAACCGAAATCCGGCGGCGTCACTTCCATGATTTCCGCATATTCAGGATTCGTACAGATCACTGCGTACTGACTGGTAATCTGGGCCCCGGCGGAGTCTCCGACCAGCGCTGCTCTGTCCATGTCAAACCCGTGGATATCCGCTTTTTTACACATCCACTCCATCACAAGATTCAGATCAAAGATCGGCGTGGGGAACTTATACCTTGGAGCCAGGCGATAATTAAAACTGACTACCGCAAATCCTCTCCGTGCCAGATCCATACAGTAGAACTGATACTGCTTCGTACTTCCGTATACATATCCGCCGCCGTGGACATTCACGATAACCGGAAGTTTTCCTTTTACATGCTTCGGCCTGTATACATCCAAAGTGTTCCATTTCACATCCGGTCCGTAGGGGATACCATTGATACGGAGAATATCGTTCGGTGTGGTATTAAGCCCCCAATCTCTTTTCGCATCTGAACGACCGGCCATCAGACGAAAACTTAATGATTGTAAAGACATGGTGTTCACTCCTTATCATTTGTATTATTCTTGTTCAATCTCACTCATTGTCTGGAACACGAAATCCCGGCACAGACGAACTGCTTTATCCGCCCTGTCTATATCCCTCTCTGTGGGAATAAAGCTGTCATCACCCGGATATCGGGTTGTAAAATAAAATCCATCGATCCGGTCTAATGCGCTCTCCGTTTCTTCCGGAATATCAATTCCCATGTCTCCCGATATATAACGCATCAGTCTCCTCAGACTGTGTGTCCGTAAAACGCTTTCCTTAGATGCCGATTCGACTTCATTCTCCGGCTGGGCACATTCAGAGATAAGATGTTTCAGATATCTCTCACAGATGCTCTGTCCTAATGCTGCAAGCGCTGACCCTTTGTTTCCGCTGTCATATGACTGTCTGAAAAAACTATAGTCGTTTTCTGCAAATTCTGCATAAGTATTCATTCGCCCTTCCATATATCTCTCCCTTCTTTTTTTATGTTTTCAAAAAACAGTGTATGCTCGTTTTTCCATTTATCACCTATCATAATTTTCAAATCCACTTCGGGCATGTCCGGCTGTACCGGATTCACACGGCTTTTTAGCAGGATAATCTCATCTCTGAGCGTGTTAATATCAAATGTCGGTTTCAATTCCAGCATCAAATCCACATCACTCTGATAAGTCTGTTCCTCTCTCACACAGCTTCCATACAAATACAATTTCGACACATAAGGAGCGACGGCAGATTCTTCAATTTGCTTACGTGCATACTCGATAGCTCTCTCACTGCGTTCCCTGTAAAGTTTTCTTGTCTTAAGCGAATTTTTACCCGAAACGATCATGACTGCTCCTTTTTACTGGTATTTTCCATCATATAAAGGATGTTTGAAATCATTGTACCATCTGCAATCAAATTTAACAATTATATACTTGACTGTAAACCCTCTTTACACCATATAATCAGTTCAGATAGTTAAGAAAAGGGGATGATATCTATGACGATCAAAGAGATTGAAAATCTCTCCGGAATGACAAGAGCCAATATCCGGTTTTATGAAAAAGAAGGGCTTATCAAACCTCAGCGGGACTCTAACGGTTACAGAAACTATTCCGTAGATGATCTGAATATTTTAAAGCGCATCCGGCTTCTTAGGACACTTCATCTCAGCCTGGATGATATCAAGTCGCTGAGCAAAAATGAACAGGAGCTGACAGAACTTCTGATTCAGCATCTGAGTTCCCTGAGAAAGGAACACAGGGATCTGGAACAGTCTATGACTGTCTGCGAACAGCTGTGCAAAGATCATGTATCTTATGAAAATTTTGACGCACAGCACTATCTGGATCTGTTGAACGCTTCACCAGACGAAGTGCCCGCTGAGTTAAGGGAGGATGCTGTTCCGAAAGTAACGTCGCCCTGGGTAAGGTACTTTGCCCGCTCCCTGGATCTCAGTCTGTATGTGACTCTGTGGGATGCCCTCCTCGCCCTTGGCTTCCACATTAATATCATGGAGATGGGATTTGCAGGTATTATCCTTAATATTATCGTGCCTGTTTGTATTCTTCTGATCGTTGAACCTCTCATGCTTTCGCGGTTCGGCACGACGCCCGGCAAATTCGTGTTCGGTCTGCGTGTGACCGCTGAGACAGGCGCACGTCTGACACACAGAGAAGCGCTTCACCGCACATGGACTGTCATAAGGAGAGGATCCGGATTCTTGATCCCTATCTATGAACTGATCCGGGAATATAAGTCATATAAGGCGTGTAAGAGGGGAGAAACGCTCGACTGGGAAGAAGAGACTCTGCTCTGGCTGGATGAAGGGCGCGTTCCCCTTGGCATCCTTGCCACTATCATTGGAATAATCTTTTTTAACGGAGCGGATCTGATGATATGGCAGGCAGGCGCCCTGCCTCAGAACAGGGGAACCCTCACTGTGGCAGAGTACGCCGAAAATTTTAATGACATGGAAAAATTCTACCAGATCGACCGTCAGCTGAATCTTCCCGAGATAAATCCCCTCTACGGAATCGAAGATTCCCGGCTGATCCTGAACAGGGATGGCGACTGGGAAAAGATACCGGGAACACCATATATTGAGCAAACCTCAGAAAATTATGCAAAACTTCCTCAGCTTCAATATACGATAGAAGATGGCGTTATGACCGGCCTTGGCTTTACCGCTTCCTACGAAAATGAAAACGTGACGATCGCATCTTTCAGTGATCTGATGGCAGTCTCCGCTCTTTCCTTTGTATGCGCGCAGGAAGACTACAATATGATACCAAATATGCCGTCTCTCATCTACACACGGATCAAAATGTACGGTGACGAGTTCTCCGGCTTTACCATTTCCACAGCCGGAGTAACTGTCAGATGTACTACTGAATATACCGGATATGACCTGCGCCCGGGTGAATGGACCACGGACCATGTGCTGGTGCCGTCCTATGGAAGCAAGCCCTCATTTTACATCAGTTTTTCTGTAGAGCAGACGCCTTAGAGAATTTGTGCATCCGGTAAAAATAGTACGGAACAAGGGCGATCAAGGCCGCGATCCATGCAGCCGGATCCGAAAAGCATACACCGGCGAAACTGGTGCGGCCTGCAACGATCATGACTATGCCGCTCCGGGCGATCAATTCGAAGATGCCTCCAAGCATCGGAACAAGTCCGTATCCCATCCCCTGCAGCGTATTTCTGTAGAGAAAGATGCTGCCGAGGAAGGGATAGAACCAGCATACCGTATGAAAATACGTCACGGATGCATTGACTACCTCTGTCTCAGAAGGATTGATAAAGAGCCATGTCATATATTTACTGCAGAAATACATGACAGCCATCATGATCACGCTCCAGCCAAGGGTCATAAACTGGGTGCACCGTACGCCTTCCCGGATCCTGTCCATTTTCCCGGCGCCCCGGTTCTGCCCTACATATGTAGCGATGGTGGCTCCAAATGCGGTAAATACTGTCATAAGCATATTCTGCAGCTTGCTCGCCGCGGAGAATCCTGCCATGTATATTTCCCCGTATATGTTCACTGCTCCCTGTACGATAATCGTGCCGATAGCAGTGATGGAAAACTGCAATCCCATAGGAATCCCAAGCGCCAGAAGTCTTCCGAAACTGTGAAAGCTGATTCTAAAATCCTCCCGCTTCAGATGCAGGATAGGAAAACGTTTCAGTATGTAGACAAAGCACAGAAGCGCTGAAATTCCCTGAGCGATTACCGTCGCATAAGCGCAACCTTCCACACCCATCCCGAATATCACAATAAATGCAATGTCAAGCACTACATTGATCACTGCAGAAATAACAAGGAAATAAAGAGGCGATCTGGAATCGCCCAGCGCCCGCAAAAAAGCTGCCAGTGAATTATAGGCGGCGGTCACGATAAGCCCTGCGTATATGATTCCCATATAAAGCGTCACATCCGGCATGATACTGTCCGAATAATTCATAAGCCTCAGGATCGGCTCGTTAGCGATCAGGAATCCTGCTGTCATCAGGATTGCAAATGCGGCCGCAAGATAGATTGACATCGCCACGTAATGTCTCATTCTGTCGTACTGCTTTGCTCCGAAACACTGTGATACAAGGATTGCAAATCCGCTGCTTAAGCCGTTTAGCCATCCGGTCACAAAAAACATTAGAGAACCCGTACTCCCGATGGCAGCCAGTGCGGACACTCCGATAAACTGTCCTGCCACGATGGAATCCGCTATGTTATAAAACTGCTGAAATATATTTCCCAGGCACATCGGAACCATAAAACGTATGATCAGTTTCGCCGGGCTTCCTGTCGTCATATCGCGTATCGTATTTTTACCCATGACCGTTCCTCTTTTCCTACTGCATCAATCTCTCGGATTGTTTTCTCTCATTTATAGACCGCGGGTTATTATACGCTCAATCAGTCGCTATGACAAGTACTATTTCCAATATTTTATGAAAGAAGGGCAAAACATCTTTCTCTCAGATGCTTCGCCCTTTCTTTTATCTTTATTTCTGAATTTTTCATTTTCGCAGTTTTGCTTATCTCTTCACGTTGAATGCTGTAAATCCCGGATATACTGCGCTCTCGCCCAGGTCTTCCTCAATCCGCAGAAGCTGATTGTATTTTGCCACGCGCTCGCTCCGGCTCGGTGCGCCGGTCTTGATCTGGCAGGTATTAAGTGCAACTGCAAGATCAGCAATAGTTGTATCTTCCGTCTCACCGGAACGGTGTGAAGAAATTGCCGTATATCCCGCCTTGTGCGCCATTTTGATCGCCTCCAGCGTCTCGGACACGGAACCTATCTGATTTAATTTGATCAGGATAGAGTTACCGCATCCCATATCGATACCTTTTTTCAGTCTCTCTGTATTTGTCACAAACAAATCGTCACCTACCAGCTGTACTTTATCTCCCAACTCTTTTGTAAGGATCTGCCAGCCTTCCCAGTCTTCCTCGTCAAGGCCGTCCTCGATGGAGTAGATCGGATATTTCTCCACAAGAAATTTCCAATGCTCTACAAGCTCTGCAGAAGTAAATTTCTTTCCGCATTTCGGGAGTACGTATTCCCCTTTCTGACTCCCCTTCCACTCACTGGAAGCCGCGTCCATGGCAAGCACAAAATCTCTGCCCGGCTCATATCCTGCCTGACGAACTGCCTCAAGGATGTATTCTATCGCCTCTTCATCGCTTGCAAGATCAGGCGCAAATCCACCCTCATCTCCCACAGATGTTGCAAGTCCTTTGGACTTCAGAAGTGACTGGAGTGCATGGAATACCTCTGTACACCATCTCAAGCCCTCTGCAAAGCTCTTCGCCCCCGTCGGCATGATCATAAACTCCTGCACATCCACTGTATTTGCCGCGTGCGCCCCGCCGTTTAAAATATTCATCATAGGAACCGGAAGACGGTTGCCGTTTACGCCGCCAAGAAAACGGTACAGCGGAATATCAAGAGCGGCGGATGCTGCTCTCGCGCAGGCAATGGACACCGCAAGGATCGCATTTGCCCCGAGCTTCGATTTATCCTTTGTGGCGTCCACTTTGATCATCGCTTTGTCTACTGCATAGATGTCACTTGCATCCATACCTTTCAGTGTATCGTTGATCACTGTATTGATATTTTCAACAGCCCTGGAGACACCTTTTCCTCCGAATCTGTTCTTATCTCCGTCTCTTAACTCGAGCGCCTCGAATTCACCTGTGGAAGC
Organism: Candidatus Mediterraneibacter surreyensis; assembly: GCA_019118885.1. GTDB lineage: Bacteria > Bacillota > Clostridia > Lachnospirales > Lachnospiraceae > Mediterraneibacter > Mediterraneibacter surreyensis. The sequence goes on from DWYB01000007.1 coordinate 20,965, forward strand.
GCCGCTGGGAGCCGCGCCTCTTGCTACGGTTCCGTCCGCCAGATGTACCTCTGCCTCAACTGTCGGGTTTCCTCTCGAATCAATGATTTCCCGTCCGATCACTTTTTCAATCTCTAAATAATCCATATTTTTTCGTCCTTTCCCACGAAAACGCCCTCTGCCCCGTTTCAGGCGTTATGGGGCAAAGGAGTTTTCATGATTCATTCACATATAGTTAGTCTTTGCTAACTATATGTATATTAACAGAATAAAACGATTTAAGCAAGGACTTTGTTGAGATTGATTATCATTTGATATCAATCAGCGTTGATCAACAAAAATATTTTCTCCGATATTATGTATAATATACTGGATATACTGGAAGTATTAATTTATTCTATTCTCATAAACCATATTTTCTCCTCATATCTGCCACAACATCGTCTGCTCGTCTACATTGTCCATGATCAGCAAGTTTTTTTGATTCATCAAGTTTTTTCAATATACTTTCTTCTGACATAGGAGTATATGGACTTTTTGCAGTTGAATTTTTCCTTATCTCAAAAGGAAATCCATTATACGCTACTGCCTGTGTGAGGAAAATACGAATTGCCGTTGTTGTATCTGTTCCCAGATCTTTAAATAAAACTTCCTCATGCAGTACTTCCTCATGAGCGCCTTCCAAATAATTGTTTTCAAAATAAAGCATTATCTGTCCGCCTTTCTCCGTACTGGTGCATGTTTCTTCCCGGCAGTTTTCCTTCTGCCCGCATTTTGGGCATTTGCTTTTCTGCCGCCCGCCGCTTTTGGCTTTCGTGCGGTCTGCTTCTTACGCACACTGTATCCGAATGTTCCAAGCTTCTTTCCCAGATCCAGATATTCGCCGTGGGAATAGGCGATCAGCCCGGTACGGTTCAGATCAAATTTGCCTTTTTCGTCCATATATGTTTCATCCACCTGCACAGCCGTCACTTCTGCGAGAAACATATGGTGGCTTCCCAGTTCCTGGATACTCTTTACCTTACATTCGATATTGACCGGAGCCTCTTCGATCACCGGCGCATATTTAAGAGACTTGGCGCTGCTCTTTGTCAGCCGGCATTCTTTCCATTTGTCCACATTTCTTCCCGAACGGACGCCGCAATAATCTGTAGCACGGATCAGTTTTTTTGTAGTCAGATTAATAACAAACTCTCCGCTCTCTTTGATCATGTGGTAGGAATATCGCTCCGGGCGGACTGATATATATGCCATTGGCGGATTTGTACACACGGTTCCTGTCCATGCAACAGTCAGTATATTGCTGTTTCCCTTTTTATCCGCTGTGCTCACCATGACAGCCGGCAGAGGATAGATCATATTTCCCGGTTTCCATGTCTGTTTTGCCATACTTTATCTCCTACTGCTGCAGTGCGCCTACCAGAGTGGGCACAAGCTGTTTCTTTCTGGACACCACGCCTCTGAGCATGATCGATTCTGTATCCTCCGGCAGATCATACGCGCTCAATATCTTCTCCCGCGCCTCCGGTCCGCAGCAGAGAAGTTCGGAAGATTCGGTAATAATATTGGTCAGCATGAAGAAGATCATAGTGAGTCCGTGATTGCTGCGCGCTTTCTCAAGATGAGGCTGTACGATCTTGCGGATCTCTTTTAATTCATCTGCGCTCATGGAGTTGACCTGCCCGACTCCAAACACCGTATCGTTGACTGTAAACTGTTTGAAATCAAGAAAGCAGATTTCTTCCGCACTCTTTCCTTTCAGGTTGCTGCCGGCGTTGAACATTTCCTGAGCCAGTGACTCCACATCCACGCCTGCAATCTCGGCAAGTTTTCGCGCCGAATTTTCATCAAGGGGCGTACATGTGGGCGAGCGGAACATCAACGTATCGGAAATAATTGCGGAACAAAGCAGGGCGGCGATGACCGGCTCTACTATGATATCCGCTTCCTGGTACATCTGATAGACAATCGTAGCGGTACATCCTACCGGCTGATTGCGGAAAAATACCGGCCCCATAGTTTCTATACTGCTCAGTCTGTGATGGTCGATGATCTCAAGAACTTCCGCCTCTTCCACTCCGTCAACCGCCTGGTTCTTCTCATTGTGATCCACCAGGATGACCTGTTTTTTCCTCACATTCAGAAGACGACGTCTGGAGATCAGTCCGAGAAACTTGCCTTTATTATCGATAATCGGGAAATCCCGGAACCTTTTACGAGCCATAACGTCTTTCACGTCATCCACGTAATCCTTCATCTTGAATGTGACAAGATTTTCTTTCGTCATGAAATATTTTACCGGAATACTCTGGTTGATATGCTGCGCAGCCGTAAATGTATCGTGAGGCGTACGTATGATCACGATCTGTTTCTCCTCAGCCTGTTTCAGTATGTGTTCTGATACCGGGGCATTCTGACAGACCACCATACAGCTCGCAGATACGTCGATAGCGCACTGCTGCGCATCCTTCCGGTCTCCCATGATAACAAGGTCGTCTTTATTGATAAAATCTGACATCAGTATCCTGCTGGATGCGGCGATCACAACCTTTCCTTTCAGCAGATAACTGTGCTCATTTCCCGTAAGCACTTCCCCGTCCACAGCCTGGGCAATATTGCGGTACTGTGTTCTTGCCTTAGAAAGGATCGTGCTGTCATACACTTCCATGTAAGTCTTGGCAATATCTCCAATTGTAATAACGCCTTCCAGTTTTCCATCCCGTGTCACCGGCAGCGTATGTATATTAGACTCCTGCATTTTCTCCCAGGCAGCACGTATGGAAACGCTGCTCCTCAGACCGTCCACTTCCTTCAGCTCTACATCCTTGATCTGCTCCCTGAGATCGGACAGCAGCCTGGGTACCTTCACGCCGAAACGTTCCAGCACATACTGGGTCTCTTCGTTCAGCTGTCCGGCTCTCCGAGCCTCATGCGGGATTCCCATAAGTTTTGTCTTCAAAGCCGCGTAGGCAATAGCGGAACAGATAGAATCCGTATCCGGATTCTTGTGTCCTACCACATATACTTTTCTTTCTTTCTCTTTGCTCATATATTTTACTCCTGTTTTTTTCACATCAATGCTGTATATACGCATACTTTATACGCACCGATGATATTATTCCAAAGTTCTTATTACAGATTGCCATTTTTTTCTTAGATAGTCAAGCCACAGTTGTTTTTTCTGTTTGTTTTATGGTATAATAATTGCACTGCATGCAATCCGGCTGCATTGAAAATCTAAGTAAGTTGAGGTGCTGTACAATGAGCGAAGAAATGAAAGAAGAATTACAGGAAAATGAACCGGTTGAAACTATGGCCGATTATGAAGATCACATCGATGATGCCAATCCCTGGAACAGAGTTACCGAATATATGGAGAATAAAACTGTTCTCCCTGTAAAGGTAGAAGGTATCGTAAACGGCGGTGTTATCGCCATGGTTGAAGGCTTAAGAGGATTTATCCCGGCTTCCAAGCTTTCCCTTACCTATATCGAGGATCTTGAGACATACCTGCTGAAAGATATCGAAGTACAGGTGATTGATGTAGACCAGGCAAACAACCGTCTCGTCCTCTCTGCACGTGAGATTCTGAAAGAAAAAGAGAGAAAGGCACGCGAGGAACAGATTGCGAACCTGAAGATCGGTACTGTTTTAAACGGAACAGTTGAGACACTTCAGAATTACGGTGCCTTCGTGAAACTGGAAAACGGGCTCTCCGGACTGGTTCACGTATCCCAGATCTCACAGAAACGCGTTAAAGTTCCGTCAGACGTACTGAACGTAGGCGATGAAGTCAAAGTAAAAGTCATCGGAATCAAAGACGGCAAAGTCAGCCTGAGCATGAAAGCTCTTGAAGAAGTCAAAGAAGAGCCTGTAGAGAAGGTTGTTCTCCCGAAAAGCGAAGACATCGGAACAAGCCTTGGGGATCTCTTCAAAAATCTGAAACTGTAAATTCGCGTTTGACGGAGAGTCATTTCCTTGGTAAAGCGTCCGAAAAGCAATCGGATATAATAGATTGACTCACGTATTCGGAACAGACGGGGAGGGGATGATTCCGTCTCCGGTTACAGAACATAAGGCAAAGTAACAAACCTGAGATACAGCAAAAAGCAATCAGGAAAATGAAGAACTCATTTCACTCAGATAACTTCATTTTCCTGATTAACGCTGTATCTCAGGTTTTAACTTTGTCTAATATTCTTCCACAGTCGCCGTCAGCATCCCCTTCCCTCGTGTCCCGAAAAGTTCATCAAGAGAATTATATCCGACTGATTTTCTACGTTCATCTAATCAGAAATGTCTCCCCAACAATCACGGAATTTACAGAAAACCGGTCGAACAAAACTCCTAATCGAGAAAGTTCCGTTCTTTGCCCTTCCGTTTAAATGTGATTTTCGGAATAGGAAAGAAAGCAGCCGGGAAATATGTATTGTGTATGCACCGTTGGAGCAGCGCCAGCACTTAGAGCGCGTCTTTTGCGCTCTTATGTACCGCTGCGTTGCGACCGAGCGAAAGCGTGTGCGCTAACAATACATATCTCCCGGCGGATACTTTCTCGATCCGGGAAATACAGGATTTATTTACTCCTGCAGCGATCTTTTCCTGGATATCACCACTTTCTCTTCATAACATTCAAAGATCTCATCCACTTTCTTTTTCTCCAGTTTCGGCGAAATAAGACTCACCACAGGTACAACGATCAGTCCCAGTACCATTGCCGCTGCCCCGGCGTTGATCGAAGATTCGATAAATCCGATAAACATATTCGCCACAGTCAGTCCGACTCCGGCGATAAATCCTGCCCACACGCCGGCACGGGTTACTCCTTTCCAGTACAATCCGTACATAAACGGTGCGAGGAACGCTCCTGCCAGAGCTCCCCATGAAATTCCCATGAGCTGTGCGATGAAAGTAGGCGGATCCAGAGCGATCACGACAGACACAACAAGGAAAAATACAATGAGTATCTGCATGGTAACGATCTGTTTCTTCTCGCTCATATTTTTCATGACATTATCTTTCAAAAGATCCAGTGTCATCGTAGAGCTGGAAGTCAATACCAGCGACGATAATGTGGACATGGAAGCCGAAAGCACCAGCACGACCACGATACCGATCAGGATATCCGGCAGGGCTGATAACATATGCGGAATAATGCTGTCATATACAATTGCGCCTGTCGATGCATCATAGATCGCCGGGCTGTCAAAAAGTCTTGCAAATCCTCCGAGAAAATAGCATCCTCCGGAAACAACCACTGCAAAGAGTGTGGAAATCACAGTTCCGGTATTGATGGACTTCTCATCTTTGATCGCATAAAATTTGCCGATCATCTGGGGCAGGCCCCATGTTCCCAGGGAAGTAAGTATGACGACTCCCAAAAGATTAAGGGGATCCGGTCCGAAAAATGAAGTAAACGCTCCCGGCTGTCCTTCTGTGATGGCAACATCGCTGGGGATCTGAGCCATCTCGGAGATTGCATTCATGAATCCTCCCTGCCCGTTCAGAACCGCAGCGATCACTGCGACAATACCCACAAGCATAATGATTCCCTGGATAAAGTCGTTGATGGCTGTAGCCATATAACCGCCCAGTATCACATACAGAGCTGTAAAGAGCGCCATGGCGATAACACACCATGTATAAGGAATGTTAAACGCCATCTCGAACAGTCTGGACAGGCCATTATATACCGATGCAGTATACGGTATCAGAAACACAAATACAATGACTGACGCTGCAATCTTTAAAGCCTTGCTGTTATAACGCTGACCGAAAAAGTCCGGCATCGTCTTAGAGCCAAGATGCTGTGTCATGATCTTGGTTCGCCGGCCGAGCACCACCCATGCCAGCAGGCTTCCGATCACGGCATTTCCTATTCCGATCCAAGTGCTCGCAATTCCGTATTTCCATCCGAACTGCCCTGCATAACCTACGAATACGACAGCGGAAAAATACGACGTACCATAGGCAAATGCCGTCAGCCATGGGCCGACGGATCTTCCGCCCAACACGAATCCGTCTACGCTTGTAGCATGTCTTCTCGAATAAATTCCCACTCCCACCATCACTGCAAAAAAAGCGATAAGCAGTATGATCTTGATCACCATTTCTCATTCCTCGTCTTTCCCATCTTATTTTCATTTGCTTTAAAGCGTTGCGCTTTAAAGTTCTACGCTTTAAAGTAATAAAGTATCTTGGTATAGAATAACACGGGCATAACGCCCGTGTCAAGTAAGATTAACTCCGTTTCAGTTTCGTCTTATTTCATCTTATTAACCCGCTCCTGGATTGTCTTGTTAAAATTCTCGATCTGTCTGCTGTACGGCTCTTCCATAAACTTAGAATAAAGCATAAAATCCGCCGTTGCAAGATTATTCGCGATCGGAATATCGTATACTACCGCAATACGGAGAAGAGCCTTTACGTCCGGATCATGAGGCTGAGCCTCAAGCGGATCCCACAGGAAAATCATAAAATCAATCTGCCCTTCCACAATCTTTGCTCCGATCTGCTGATCTCCTCCCAGCGGGCCGCTGCAGAAACCTTTTACCGGAAGTCCGGTGCGCTCTGCGATGAGGCGTGCCGTTGTTCCTGTTCCGCAGAGAAAATGCCCTTTCAGGATTTCTTTATTTCTATCGCACCAGTCTACCAGTTCTTTCTTTTTTCCATCGTGCGCTACCAGTGCGATATGTTTTGTCTTGCCAATTTCCATTGTCACGTAATTATCATCCAACATAAGTATTACCTCCTATACAAGTTGTTCCATCGTCTCGAACCGAAGAGACGCCAGAACTCCCATTGCCACTGTAACCATAATACTATAAATCAATACGATTGGAAAGACAAAATCCATATTTATAAAGATGCCGGCTATTACGGCCAGGCCAAGCCCCAGACCGAGAAGCGCCATCTGTATGAACATCCTGAGTACATTCTGGCCCGTCTTTCCAAACACATCTCCCAGCAGGCTCTGGGCAAGAACTGTGGTATACAGCCGGTCTGCCTGAATCACTACATAGATCATAATACAGAATATTATTTCGATCACAGGCACATGCCAGAAAATACCGATCGGAATACAGATGATACATCCGTTTATAAAGGCTTTGATATGCTCTGTCAATGTAGCATACCACATTTTTCTCAGCGGAGTATCCGGTATGAGAAACAGATACGGACTTTTCAGTTCGCTCTCCCATTTTCCAAGATAACCGCTCATCACAAGGGATACGTAAGCCACTACACCGAGCAGGAACAACTGCCCTGCGCCTGAATCTGCCGCCGCATCGCTAAGTCCATATGAGAACACAAACGCCAGGATGATCGAGATCAGTGTGATCTTATCAAAAAAGAAAAATCTTTCTTTTTTATATTCAAGAATCTGCCTGTAGAATATCGCCTTGGCTCCCTTTCCGCCGATCTTTTCACGTACATGGCGGAATCTGCGTTTCTTCCCGCTAAGCCCCATCACCATCTCGCCGTTTTTCTGGCGTTTCTTCAGTTCTGCATAATCATCTGCGAATTTCGCCGCTTCTTCGTAGTATCCTCCGTCACACTTCATGCGGACTGCTGCCGCAGCGGAAACCACTACCATAAGAAGATACAGAACCGAACATATGACATTAAGTGTGGTTGGTCCCAACAGGATCAGCCGGTATATGGCAATCTGCCATCCGATTACCGGAACCATCTGAAGGACCGGGAGATCGATCAGATTCCAGGCGCTCTCCAGCGTAAGTCCATATCTTCGGAAATACAGCACGATTGCCAGTGTAAACACAATGAGGAACACTTTGATCCCCGTGCGGATTCCTTTCATCAGTTTTTCCGGCAGATGATCGTTTGTATAGAGGAACACGATCACCGCCACTTCAAACACAAGTTCCAGCACGCATCCCGCCAGGAATACAACAGCGGTACTCAGCGGTGAAATACGAAATACCGTAAGCGCTCCGATTGCGATCACGATCCAGATGATCACCGATGTGAGATAATTCATCCATGCGCTGCTGATAAGCACCAGTTTCGGACTTATAGGTGCTGTAAATACAAAATGCGCATGCCCCTGTTTGAAGATGATGCCTTTGCGCGAGGAATATGCCATAAAGTTTCCCAATATTCCGTAAATACTCCAGACAGTCAGGATTGCCAGGAGGCCTTTTGTCGAATCAATATGGATACTGACCGCCAGGCTTCCGAGCGAAAACACAATAAATACACCGTACACAATGCCAAAGATAAGTGCGATCAGTGTAGACGGTTTCCTGACGGCACGCTTCAGATTATTGATAAAGCTCCGTTTTGTCAGATAGATCAACGCTTTCATTTGTCTTCACCGCCTGTCATCGCAAAGAATAATTCATCGAGGTCTCTTCCTTTTGCATCTTCCTTTGTGTAGGAACCGATGATATGCCCCTTTTCCATCACAAACATAATATCCCACAGATCCTCGACCATCTCCAGCATATGAGTACTGATCAGCACTGTCACGCCCTGATCTCTGAGTTTTAATACGACCTCCTTTAACATGCGGATCGCCGCCGGGTCAAGGCCTACCATCGGCTCGTCGAGCAGAATCACCTGGGGTTTTACAGCCAGCGCACAGCAGATACTTACCTTCTGCATCATACCTTTCGACAGCTCGTTACCCAGCTTATCCTGCTTGTCATCCATCTCGAATTCCTTCAGGATCTCATCCACTTCCTCATCGGTGATCGTACTGCTGTATGCCATCCTGATATATTCTATATGTTCTCTGACTGTAAGCGCATCGAACATGTTAGGGATCTCCGGAACATAAGCAAAGACTTTCTTCGCCTCCAGCGTGCGGGCCGGAAGACCCTGAATCCGGATTATTCCCTTATATCTCAAAAGTCCTGCAATACTTTTGATAATAGTAGACTTTCCGGCGCCGTTCGGCCCCAGCAGGATTCCCACCTGCCCGTCCGGCACTGTAAAATTCACATTGTCGACCGCCACATTCTTTCCATAAGATTTGGTCAGCCCCTGTATCTCTAACATAAACCCTCCTGTCTGCGGGATTATAGCAAATTTTGATTCGGCACAATCGCTCAGAAATCGAAATTTCCTATAAAAAAGCCCCGCACCATTGTATTATTTATTTAATACAATGATACGGGACTTATCTTTGATTGTCAACTTAATTTTTGTTAAGAATCTTCTTAAGAATCTTCTTCCGAATACCTGTGTTCCTCATCATAAAATTTCATAAGCGCCTGCGTGCCAAGTTCTCCGTATCCTTCTGCTTCCAGCTCTTCATAATTTGCCAGAACCTGACTGAGCACGCCGAGGTCGAGTCCGCTCCTGTTTGCCTCAATGAGCGCCAGCTTCATGTCCTTGATAAAATGCTTAATGAAAAATCCCGGCGCATAATCGCCCGCGATGATCTTCGGGGCAAGCGTATCAAACTGCCTGCTTCCCGCTGCTCCCGATGCGACGGAACGAATAAACGTATCCGGATCAAGACCTTTTTCTTTTGCATAAGTAATCGCCTCACACACGCCGGAAAGGGTGCCGGCGATCATGATCTGATTTGCCAGTTTACAGTGCTGTCCGCAGCCTGCTTTTCCCTCATAATTGATATTGGTGCCCATAGCCTCAAATAGTTCACGGCAGGCATCATAATCTTCTCTGTCACCGCCTGCAAGAATAGAAAGAGTTCCTTCTCTTGCGCCTTGATCTCCGCCCGTGACCGGCGCATCCAGCACATGAAATCCGCGCTTCTTTCCTTCTGCATACAGCTTTTCCGCGATCTGCGGGCTTGTCGTCGTCATATCGATCAGATAAGCTCCCTTTTCCGCACTGTCAAGTATATTTCCTTCATCAAAATACACTTCCTCCACATCTCTCGGGAAACCAACGATCGTAATGACCGCTTCGCAGCCTTTTACACAGTCGCTGATACTCTCATGAAAAATGGCGCCCTCGCCGATCACGTCTTCTACTTTTGATCTTGTACGCGCGTAGATATGCAGATCATATCCGGCTTTCATAAGATTGCGTACCATGGATTTCCCCATGATGCCTACTCCGATAAATCCAATCTGTTTCATCCTGTCTTCTCCCGTCTGTTTTCTCTCTGATCATTTTTCTCTCTGATCAGTCTGCTCTCTTCTCTGCGACTTCTCCCTGCTTTTTATAGATACTGTTCCCCGGTACGAAACCACGCACAGATGACAGAGGATAGATATTGCTGTGACTTCCCACAACAGTTCCCGGATTAAGGACGCTTCCGCATCCGACTTCCACTTCATCGCCCAGCATTGCACCGAATTTCTTCATACCTGTCTCAATATTTCCCCACGGAGTCTTTACGACTACAAGCTTCTTGTCGGATTTTACATTAGATGTGATAGAACCGGCTCCCATATGTGATTTATATCCCAGGATGGAATCACCGACATAGTTGTAATGCGGAACCTGGACTTTATTAAACAGGATCACGTTCTTAAGCTCTGTAGAATTGCCTACAACTGCTCCCTCGCCTACGATGGCGTTGCCGCGGATGAATGCACAATGACGTACTTCCGCGTCTTTTCCGATGATAGCCGGTCCGTTGATATATGCTGTCGGAGCCACCTTGGCAGACTTTGCGACCCACACATTTTCACCGCGTTTCTCATATTCATCCTCGCTAAGGGTATTGCCCAGCTCTACGATGAAGGCGCTGATCTTCGGAAGTACCTCCCACGGATATGTCACACCCTCAAAAATATCTTTCGCAATCGTCTGGTCAAGTGTATAAAGTTCCTTTACTGTCAATGCTTCCATTTGTTATTCTTCCTTTCCGCCGGTCTTCCGGCCCTTTTTATGAAAACCTGCCGCCTTGTCATAGCAGGCTCTTAACTTATATTGGTTATTCAGCCCTTTAACTCCGACAGTCCTTCTTGTGATGAAGTCATCCAGCTTCTTCATATATTCATCTGATGTGATACTGCCCTCCGCCACATAAGTAAGGCCCTTCTCCCAGCTTGCAGTAAGCTCCGGGTTCAGAAGAGACCGGATGGAGTTATCCACCACATCATATACCATCTCCCCCTGAAGTGTAGGAGTAATGATCTGTGTTTTCTTATTCAGGTCAAGATATTTGATATGAATCAGTTTCTTTAGGATTTCCGCCCTGGTAGCGCTTGTTCCAATCCCGCTTCCCTTTATCTGCGCGCGCAGTTCCTCATCTTCGATGAGCTGTCCTGCATTCTCCATGGCAAGGATGATGGAACCGGAATTATAACGTTTGGGAGGGGAAGTCTCCCCTTCCTTGATATCCAGTGACCTTACCGGCAGAACCGTTCCTTTTCTCAATGTTTTGATCACTTCAAAAAGGGCGGTATCCAGCGCCTGATCCTGTCCGCTGTCCCGGCTCTGTTCTTCGCCGCCTGTCTCACCGGACTGTCCGTCCGGACGGGCGCTGCTCTTTCCGGAACGTTTCGCCTGAGGCACTCCGGCCACTTTCAGGTATCCTTCTTCCGCTAGCACTTTGAAATTAGAGAAAAAACTCTCTCCCCGCATCTTCGAGACGATAGCCACTTTCTGATACACGGCGGCCGGATAAAAGATGTTTAAGAATCTGCGTACGATCAGGTCGTAGACTTTATGTGCGGTGGCCGGGACGGACTTCAATGCCGCCAGCCCCTGCCCGGTAGGTATGATCGCGTAATGGTCTGTGATCTGTTTATCATTGACATATCTTGTCTTTGCCAGATTCTTATAACTGCCGAATCCAAGGATATCCTGCAGATACGGGGCCGCCATCGGATATTTTGACAGGCCGTTTAAGTTTCTGCTTATCTCCTTTGCAACAGCCGTAGAGAGAACGCGGGCGTCGGTCCTCGGATATGTCACAAGCTTCTTTTCGTATAATTCCTGCACAATGCGCAGCGTCTCATCAGGGCTGATCTTAAACCGTTTGGAGCAGTCATTCTGAAGCTCCGCCAGATTGTATAAGAGGGGCGGATTCTTCTTTTCTCTCTTCTTTTCCACAGACTCTATCACACAGGAAAGCGGCTGTTCTTCGGACAGCCACGCAATCAGCTCCTGCGCCTTTTCCTTTTCTTTGAATCCGTTCTCCTTATACAGATCACGGGAATAGATCAGGTTTTCTTCCTCTGAGCCGGCTTTTGTCTGCCCGCCTTCTTCCTTTCCCGGCGCTCTCGTCTCAACGTAGCGGGAGCCTTTTACCGCTCTCCACTCCCCTTCAAACGTATGGCCGGCTGCATCCACCGTGCTGAGCACCCGGTAAAACGGCGTCTTGACGAACTCCCGGATTTCCCGCTCTCTGCGGACGACCATGCCAAGCACGCAGGTCATAACCCTGCCCACAGAAATAACCGAATATTTTGTATGCAGATACCCGGAGATGCTGTTCCCGTATTTTAAAGTCAGAAGCCGTGAAAAATTGATTCCCATCAGGTAATCTTCTTTCGCTCTCAGATAGGCGGAATCACTCAGATTGTCATACTCCGAGAGGTCCTTTGCTTCACGGATTCCTCTTAGGATCTCCTCCTCTGTCTGTGAATCGATCCATACTCTTTTCCGTTTTTTTCCTGTTACGTGGGCCTCCTGCTCAACGAGACGGTATATATACTCACCTTCCCGCCCCGAGTCCGTACAGACATAGATCGTATCCACGTCTTCCCTGTTCAGAATGTTGCTGACGATCTTAAACTGCTTTGCCACCGAGGGGATCACTTCGTATTTAAAATCGTCGGGTATGAAGGGCAATGTCTGAAGACTCCACTTCTTCAGCGCCGGATCATAAGCTTCCGGATAGCTCATCGTCACAAGATGCCCGACACACCATGTGACGATCGCTTCATCGGATTCCAGATATCCGTCTCCCCGTCTTGTCTTTAGTTTTAATGCCTTTGCGAATTCCTGCGCCACACTGGGCTTCTCCGCAATGTATACTGATTTTCCCATAGATGTCCTTTTTCATTTATTCTGTCAGAAAGCGGTATGCAGTGCGTGTGTCATATTTCTCTCCTTTTCTACAGATCGGAGACGGAAAATTATCATGATGCACTGCGTCCGGAAAGTACTGTGTTTCAAGACACACTGCGTCTCGTTTTTCATAGACAGCGCCGTTTTTCCCCGGTAAATGATCCAGGAAATTCGCGGTATACATCTGAACTCCCGGAAGATCCGTGTACACTTCCATCCTGATCCCGCTCTTATCTGACGTCACTTCTGCTACTTTAGCAAATCTGCCCCCGTTTTTCAATACCCAGTTATGGTCGTAGCCGCCGCCAAAACGCAGCGGTTCGTAATCTGCGTCGATTTCTTCTCCCAGCACCTTTCCTTCGCGGAAATCCATGGGGGTTCCTTCCACGCTGCGGATCTCTCCCGTCGGAATGGACTCTGCATCCGCCGGAGTAAAACAGTCGGCGTCCAGCATTACTTTATGACCAAGCGCAGTGCCGCTGTTATGACCGTTTAAGTTAAAATAACTGTGGTTTGTCATATTGATGACCGTATCCTTATCGGGAACTGCCTCATAATGTATATTCAGCGCATTCTCATCATCCAGCGTATAGGTCACATGCATATCCAGAGCCCCCGGATACCCCTGATCCCCATCCGGACTGTGAAGCAGGAATGTAATCTCGTTCTCCGACTGTTTCTCTACATTCCAGATTCTCTTCTGATAATAGTCCTCTCCACTGTGCAGGTTGTTGCCGTTATCATTTTTCTCAAGCTCATATGTAACGCCGCCGATCTCGATCCTGGCGCCTCCGATACGGTTTGCGCTTCTTCCTACGGTGGCCCCGAGCGCTCCGCCTCTATTCTCATATTCCGCTGCATCGTCATATCCCAGCACTACGTCAACCATTTTGCCGTCCTTATCCGGTACGAGCAGACGTACAAGCGTTGCCCCGAAATCACTGACATACGCTTTCATACCGTTCCTGTTCACCAGCTCATAAAGATGCGTTTCTTTGCCGTCCTTTGTTTTTCCAAATAATGTTTCGTTTCCCATGTTTTTTCTCCTTATTTTATATTTATCTGCAGGATTATTTCCTGCGGAATATCCTTGTTATCCGATCCAGCAGCGACTGTTTTCCTTTCTTATGTGTCAAAGATGACGGTCTCCTTGCATTCAGAGCTTCTTTCATAAACGTCTCCTGTGCGTTCACTTTCTTTTCTCCCTGTACTTTTTTCCTGTATGTACCGTCGCTCAACATTTTTCTGGCTTTCACATTGTCGGAGAGCATTACATTCAGATCGTGCATCAGTCTCTTTCTGATCTTCGGATCAAAGATCGGGCATGCCACCTCCACACGTTTCTCGGTGTTTCTCGTCATCATATCTGCAGAGCCGATATAAACCTTTGCGTCATCTCCCGTACCAAACACAAATACTCTGGGATGCTCCAGATACCGGCCTACAATGCTCGTCACCCTCACATTCTCGGTTCTTCCCGGGATCTCCGGAAGTATACAGCAGATCCCGCGCACAATCAGATCAATCTTCACCCCCGCCTGAGACGCCTCAGATACCTTTCGTATGAAGTCCATATCCGTCAGAGAATTCATCTTCATAACAATCCGGCCGTGTTCGCCTTTTCGAATCTCCTCATCCATCAAAGACAAAACTCCGGGTTTCAGACTCGTGGGAGATACGAGCAGATGTTCATATGTTCCATCCAGATTGCCGATGGACATATTCTTGAAAAACACAGCCGCATCTTCTCCGATTCCGTGATTGGATGTAATCAGGGAATAATCTGTATACATTTTTGCCGTCTTCTCATTATAATTTCCGGTTCCGACCTGCGTGATATATCGGATATCATTCTTAGTCCTGTACGTGATCAGGCAGAGCTTTGAGTGGACTTTATACCCTTCAAATCCGTAAAGGACACGGCATCCCGCCTCCTCCATCCGCTCGGACCAGTCAATGTTGTTCTGCTCGTCAAAGCGGGCTCTCAGCTCGATCAGCACGGTGACTTCCTTGCCGTTTTCAGCCGCAGCGCAGAGATATTCCACCAGTCTCGCCTTTTTCGCAAGACGGTAAATCGTGATCTTGATGGTCATAACCTCCGGATCGTACGCCGCCTCCCGAATGAGCTGGAGAAACGGATCCATACTCTCATACGGATAGGACAAAAGAACATCCTTATGCTTTACCTGCTCCATCACGCTGCCGTCGGCAAGCGACGCGCAGGGCTGCGGAGTAAAAGGTGCATCGATCAAGGCCCGCTTCATGGAGTCAGGAATTTTATCGGCTATTGCAAAGATAAATCCCAGTTTCATCGGCATCTTTGTCCGGAAAATGCATGCCGGTGTGATCTTAAAGCGGTCGCAGAAATATTTCTCCATCTCCTTGCTCAGAGGCGAAGCTGTTTCAAGTCGGACAACCGCCATTCTTCTTCTCTTGTGCAGCGCCTCTTTCATAATGAAACGGAAGTCTTCATTGTCCGCATAAGCCTCGTCATCCGGTGAAATATCTGCATTTCTCGTCACGCAGATATAATTCTTGTCCGAAACTTCGTATTTATCAAAAACAAGTTCCAGATATTCCATAATAACCTTTTCCATCCGGATATAGCGGATATCATGTCCCGGTAGATATAGTATGTCGGATATATACTGAGGCACAGGCACGATCCCCATCATCGTATTGCCGCCCAGCTTCAGATTTGCCACGACATAAATCTCTTTGTTCAGCAGGTGGGGGAACGGATGATTTGTATCTACGATCTGAGGAGACAGAACCGGCAGAACCTGTTCTTTGAAATACTTTTTTACATATTTCTTTTCCTGCTGTTCCAGTTCTTTCAGATCCAGACCGCAGACACCGTAGGGCTTTAACTGTTTCTTGATATCGGCATAAGTCTTGTCGCGTTCTTTATAAAGCGGAGCAACCGCCTGATAAATGGCGTCGAGTTGCTGCCTTGGCGTCATTCCCGATTTGGTGTCCAGCTTCTTATTGTCTACAGCCGCCATGTCATAGAGACTTCCCACGCGGATCATGAAAAATTCGTCCAGATTGCTCGTAAAGATAGCGACGAATTTCATCCGCTCCATCAGCGGAACCGTCTCATCCTTCGCTTCCTCAAGCACCCTCTGGTTAAACCGCAGCCATGACAGTTCCCTGTTCTGCGTGTAGTCCAGTATCTCCTGTTTTCCCATATCTCTGTCTCCTTATTATATTTGATCGCCACCGTTTAGCCCTCAAGATATGCCAACAGATCATCCATCCTGTGTTCCATATAACTGTATCCATGTTCATAGAAAGCTTCCAGCGACTCTTTGTTTCTCTCCAGCCTGGAGACCGGCTTCATCTGAGGTCTCAGAACGAAGATCTCACCGCTTTTTTCAAGCTGGTCGATATGATTCATCATCTTATTGTACTCAAAGCTTCTCCGGAATATGGTACGGATCAGATTCGGATAAGACTTATATGCTCTCTTATAGACTCTCTGCAGCGCAGGAGAAATCACTTTCTTGCGATATCCCCGATTCTTTGTGAGAATTACGACTATCTTCTCATTTCCGATCTTCTGCGCATGTCTGACCGGAACAGAATCCGCCAGTCCGCCGTCCAGATACGGAATATCATCGACATTTACAATCGGCGTCAGAAGCGGCATGCTGCAGGACGCTCTGCATATCTTCATCAGCCTCTCCCTGTCATGATCCTCCGTCATATATTCAGCTTTTCC
Organism: Candidatus Mediterraneibacter surreyensis; assembly: GCA_019118885.1. Taxonomy (GTDB): domain Bacteria; phylum Bacillota; class Clostridia; order Lachnospirales; family Lachnospiraceae; genus Mediterraneibacter; species Mediterraneibacter surreyensis. The sequence goes on from DWYB01000007.1 coordinate 37,631, forward strand.
TGTTATGCAGTTTGTCGTCACAATCTCACAGGTGATATCCGATCCAAAATACGTATCATAATCAAAGGGAATCAGTTCATTCGGATATTTGTCAAAGATAAGATCCATATTCATGACACTCTTTTCTCTTACAAACTCCCTGAGCCCATAATAGTAATTTCCGTTCTTGTCCTCAGGTATCATACAGTTTCTTGTCCTCCGCGGCTGCTTCGACACATAGCCGACGGCATTGCATGCGCCTGCTGAAACTCCGATCACATGCGACATATACAGATCCTGATCCATCAGATAATCAAGAGCCCCCGATGTAAAGACGCCCCGGGTGGCTCCTCCTTCCAGAACAAGTGTTGCCTTCTTTATCGCCATGATGCTTAACCTCTCTTCTATAATAAATAATCTGTCTGTTTCGCTAACCTGTATTTTCACAGTTCACCCGCGCCACTCGCAAAGACGCACTTACGTGCTTACCGCGGCTGTCGCCGCTTCTTTGCTCGTATTCTGGCGCTCACTCCGCCCATACAGAGCCGGGCTGCTCCTTATGCAAGCATAAAGCCTCCCGGCCCTGCATGGGCGGGTGAACTGTTACTCATACATTATATACCGTTTTCCCGGTTTCGGAAACCCCTTGCCTTTTTATGGGTATCCATGGTAATATATGCGGTGATGCGTAATCAGTTTCAAAGATTCAGTTTTTAATGTTTAAGGAGATATCAGTATGATCAGTGCAAACAATGTGACGCTGCGCGTAGGTAAGAAAGCGCTTTTTGAGGATGTCAACATCAAGTTCACGGAAGGCAACTGCTATGGTCTCATCGGTGCCAACGGAGCCGGTAAGTCTACTTTTCTGAAGATCTTATCCGGACAGCTCGAGCCGACAAAGGGTGAAGTTGCCATCACTCCGGGTGAAAGATTATCTTTCCTGCAGCAGGATCATTTTAAATATGACGAGTATCTGGTTCTTGACACAGTCATCATGGGAAACGCCAGACTTTACGAGATTATGAAAGAAAAAGAAGTCATCTACGCAAAGGAAGATTTCACGGACGAAGACGGGATCAAGGCAAGCGAGCTCGAGGCGGAATTCGCTACTATGAACGGCTGGGAGGCGGAATCTGACGCCGCTTCTCTTTTAAACGGACTGGGAATCGACACAGAGCTTCATTATAAATATATGAAAGATCTGACCGGACCGGAAAAGGTAAAAGTACTGCTTGCACAGGCGCTGTTCGGCAATCCGGACATTCTGCTTCTCGACGAGCCGACTAACCATCTGGATCTGGACGCCATCGCGTGGCTGGAAGAGTTCCTGATCAATTTCGACAATACTGTGATCGTAGTATCCCATGACCGTTACTTTTTAAATAAGGTATGTACACAGATCGCGGACATCGATTATGGAAAGATCCAGCTTTACGCCGGAAACTATGACTTCTGGTATGAGTCCAGTCAGCTCCTCATTCGTCAGATGAAAGAGGCCAACAAGAAAAAGGAAGAAAAAATCAAGGAACTGCAGGAATTCATCTCCCGGTTCAGCGCCAACGCTTCCAAGTCCAAACAGGCTACATCAAGGAAACGTGCACTTGAAAAGATTCAGTTAGATGAGATCAAACCGTCCAGCAGAAAGTATCCCTACATCGACTTCCGACCGAACCGTGAGATCGGAAACGAGGTACTCACAGTGGAAGGTCTCTCCAAGACGATCGACGGCGAGAAAATTCTTGACAATATCAGCTTTACGCTTGGTCACGATGACAAAGTCGCTTTCGTTGGCAGCAATGAGCTTGCCAAGACCGTACTTTTCAAGATCCTGATCGGCGAGATGGAACCGGATGAAGGCACATACAAATGGGGAGTGACCACTTCTCAGGCGTACTTCCCGAAAGATTTCGGAGGAGAATTTGACAGCGACTACAATATCACCGAATGGCTCACTCAGTATTCCGAAGAAAAAGACGTCACATATGTCCGCGGCTTTCTCGGCCGTATGCTCTTTTCAGGAGAGGATGGAGTCAAGAAGCTGAAAGTATTATCCGGTGGTGAGAAAGTACGCTGCCTGCTCTCTAAGATGATGATCTCGGGCGCCAATGTTCTGATTCTTGACGAGCCTACCAATCATCTTGATATGGAAGCTATTACTGCTCTCAACAATGGAATGATCAAATTCCCGGGAGTACTTCTCTTCACATCAAGAGACCATCAGATCGTCCAGACGACAGCCAACCGTATCATGGAGATCGTACCGGGCGGACACCTCATCGACAAGATCACTACTTATGACGAGTATCTTGAAAGCGATGAGATGGCAAGGAAAAGACAGACATACTCTGTACAGACAGAGGAGAATGACTAATTTTTTAATTTCAGGGTTTTCATTTACCCTCAACTCTGGTATAATATAAAAGCTGCGGGTACTCACGGGCATCCGCAGCTCATATAGAATGGAGTCGTATCGAAGTGGTCATAACGGGGCGCACTCGAAATGCGTTTGCCCTCCGGGGCACGAGGGTTCGAATCCCTCCGACTCCGCTATCAAAAAATCCGGAAACCTGTATGGTTACCGGATTTTTTCATACATTTTCTGTCGTGAGCACACCATTCCGGTGCAGCCACTTAAAGTTTCTGTTATTCTCCACCAGCTCGTCAAATGTGACCGGCATAAAGCCGTTAATATCCGTTCCGGCGTTGAGCACATTATCTCGGTCCACCAACAAAGGCCAGTAATCCGCCCTTGTATCATTGTGAATATGTCCGTGGATCATATAGGATCTTTGAGCGTGCTTCCATGTGACCATGGGATAGTGGCACAAGGTAATGGCATGCTGCCCGTCGGTTGTTTCAAGGAACTTGTCAATGCTTTCAAAATATCTCGAAATATCCGCCTTTGTCATCCATGAGCCGTCGTGATTGCCCACGATCAGACGCTTCTTCCCTTTGAGCCGCTTCAGGATTTCTTCAAAATTGACTGACCGGAAAAACATATCGCCAAGGATATATACGATGTCGTTACCCTTTACACGACTGTTCCAGTTTTCTATCAAGGCTTCATCCATTTCTGCGGCACAGGAGAAAGGACGGCTGCAAAAGCGGATAACATTTTCATGCCCGAAATGGGTATCCGCAGTAAAATAAATCATGTTGATTTTCTCCTTCCGCCAAGTCATGATAATTATCATATACGGTTTGGGACTCTATGTCAAACGTGTAATTCCTTCCATTTCTATATTCGACTTTATTGGTCGAAAATAGTCGAACATTTCACCTTGTATGACAAAATCTTACATTTTACGATATTATAGGTGTTCCAGAGAACAGGGACCTCAAATTGGAGAGGACACTTATATGGATTACGAAAAAATTATAATTAATACTCTGGATTCCTTTGGAGTCAGCCGATCTTACACAGGATACAACTATGTAGTACACGGCCTCCTTCTCATCCTTGAAGATGACGAACGCATCGAACGTATTACAAAGACTTTATATCTGGATATTGCAACGCATTTCCATACAAACTGGACATGCGTTGAAAAGAATATACGAACGATCGTGAACTGCGTATGGAATTCACATAATATAGAACTCCTCGAAATCATTTTCAACAGGACAAATCGTAATAAAAAGCCAACAAACAAAGAATTTTTGAAATACATGTACGACTATATCATACAGGCAGGAAGCGAAGTGCGGATCCTGGACAAATCTATTCCCGTCATATGCCCTATCTCCAACGGTTACTGCGCGGCGCTGAGTGCTTTCTATATCAGACTGTCCAAAATGGTAAAATGAACAAAAAAGAGTTTCCGAACAATGTATATATTCAGAAACTCTCCATGTTTTATTTATATATCTCAGGACTAGTATCTGCACATTACGACAACCTTCTGCGGCGTCGTCTGTGCAGGAATACTGAACGTTGTAGTCGTGTAATATACAAGCAGTTCCGAATTTTCCGGTCTGCAGGTATAAGGCTGCCCGTTCTGCGTCACCACATTTGTCATCGGACCAATGTTGATCTGCAGGGAATTGTCCGCGGATATAAGCTCATCATTAAAATAATCCAGCAGGACCTGCTGCCCTCTTCTCAGCGATGTAATGATCTCCGCCCGGTATTGTGGCGGATATACTGCCGGCGTGGGCAGGTTTGTGTCGTAAAACGCCGCTATCCTCATTCCCGGACGAAGCCGTACATTGTCAACGACCATCGTATCCCCCGACACAACCACATTCACGATATTGGAATCGCTGATAACGGAAACCATCATAGCACAGCAGTCGTCGCCCCTGTTGATCTCCCGGATGATTCCCTCCACTTTTTCAAAACTTTCATATGCCATAACAGAAAGAACTCCTCTTATTTTATCTTTCTATTATATTATGCATATCATATCATTCAGTGTCTCTCTTCCATATCACTGTATATTTCGCAGAATCTTGCCGATGTGGATACCGGTTCGTTTCCGAGGACAAGGTGCGACACATCCCCGAGCTTCAATCCCCGGAAACATGCGATCCCTTTCTCCCGTTCCTCAGTCACCACCTCAGTTACCGACGTAGGAGCCAGCGCCAGGCAGTGCCAGAGAAGAAACGGGGAAATTCCCCACAAATGTGCAAGCAGCACACATGTAATACCGAAATGGCAGAAAAATGTAACCGTTTCTCTGCTCTCCTTCTCCACCCGGTAGCACTTTCCTTCCCTTACATATCCGTATCCGGCAAGGAGACGATCAAATTCCGATGTCACCTGATCATATATCTCCACCGTATCCGAATTCCTGCATATATCCGATTCTCTCCATTTCTCCGGATCCATGCATTCACTGTGCTCCGCCCAATAGGACGGCACTATATCCCACACAATCCTGGATGTATAACTGCCATACTGGGAAACAGTATTCGGATACGCACTGCGAAGCCATGTTACTTTGCTCAGATCGATCTTTGCAGGGAATTCTTTCAGCCATTCCAGCGTCTCTGCCGTGATCCCCAGCTTTTTCATGCTGTAATCCGCCGTTGCCTGCGCCCTGCCAAGTGGTGAGACATAGCAGGAGCCAAGATTCATCTCTGACGCGCGTTCCGCCAGAAGGGCCGCTTCCCTGTGTCCTTTCTCGGTGAGTGTGTCATGCACATAATCCGGATCTCCATGCCGGATGAATAATAATCTCATTTTCCTTCTCCTTTTGTAAACAGGTCTATGTTCTCCATATGAATACTTCAGGATTTCCGCCATATTTTTTCAAGCCAGAGTTCTGCCATACGCGGCCATATGCCCACTTCTCCCAGTGTTTCTCTGATCCGGTCCTTTTCCTCAGCGGTCCACTTCTCTTTCTTCTGTCCGGACAGGCCGAATTCTTCAGCGATCCGCCGCCCCTGTTCCGGCGGATATTTTGTTCTGCCCGCTGTGACAGCGTCAGACAGACGGCGGATCTGCTCCAGCGTATAAGGCACCCCGAAGTCTCTTTCCAGCCAGGTCTCTGTGGCCACAGACATACCGTGCACTCCCTCTGAGAAAACATGATGGGCGAACTTCACTCCTGTCCTCCGGCACGCCATGGCATAGAGATAGCTGTTCTCCACCGGAACCGATGTATCTGTCGCAGTCTGCCACAGAAAACAGGGAGGAGTATCCTCCGTCACGTAATGTTCAAGAGACATGTATCTTAGCTTCTTTGCATCAGGATTGCCGCCGAGAAGCGCCGTCATGGAATCTCTGTGAGCATATTTTCCTGATGTGATCACAGGGTAACACAGGATCGCCGCATCCGGCCTGGCGGATACCGTTCGGTATCCGGGATCCTTTTCCGTAATATCCATATAATGCACACACAAAGAAGCACAAAGATGTCCGCCTGCTGAAAACCCGCACAGAGCGATCCTGTCCGGATCTATGGAATATATATCCGAACGCTTACGGATCAAACGCACCGCGCGGGCAATATCACGGAGCGGCTGAAGATCCAAAGGCTCGTCCAGAAGATTGATCGTGTAAGTCAGCACAAACACATTGCAGCCGGCTCCGTAGAATTCCTCGGCCGGAAGCTGTGCCTCTGATGGAGACACTTTCCGGTATGCGCCTCCCGGCACAACGATCATAGCCGGATGTATCTTACTGTCTTCATGAATATAGCTGGTCAGGAAAGGTACAAATCCATATGCGTCAGGATAATCATACTCTTCTCCCCGCCACAGAGTTATCTTCTCGCCCTGCAAAACCACTCCTCCACTACTTACAGTTCCGTATCAGAAATATACGGATTCGTCACTTCATAGAAACGCTCTTCTTCAACAGCCTTTGCAAGATCCATGTCGATCGGCATCTTTCCAAGCACCGGAACTCCCATCTCTGCTGCAACCTGTTCGATATTACTCTCTCCGAATACTTTGATCTCTTTGCCGCAGTCCGGACATTTCACATAACTGTAGTTCTCTACCACGCCGAGCACCGGAATATTCATCTGCTCCGCCATACCTGCCGCTTTCTTCACGATCATCTGGACAAGGTCCTGCGGTGAAGTAACGATAACCACGCCGTTTACCGGAAGTGACTGGAATACCGTCAGCGGCACATCACCTGTTCCAGGCGGCATATCCACAAAGAGATAGTCAAGATCTCCCCACATAACGTCTGTCCAGAACTGTTTCACAACGCTTGCGATGATCGGTCCTCTCCAGATGACCGGAGCCGACTCGTCTTCCAGAAGCAGATTGACGGACATGATCTTTGTTCCGTCTTTCGCCGTACACGGGATGATATTCTCCTCTGTAGCTCCCGCTTTCGTATGGACGCCGTACATCTTCGGAATGGACGGACCCGTGATATCTGCGTCAAGGATACCGACATTGTATCCCTTCTCTCTCATCATTCTCGCAAGAGACGCTGTAACAAGGGATTTTCCGACCCCTCCCTTACCGCTGACAACTCCGATCACCTTCTTGATCGAAGAATATTTGTTCTCCGGTTCACGGAAATCTGTCTTCTTGCTGCTGCACGTATCTGCATGAGCGCAGCCCGCACAGGATTCTTCTGTGCATTCGTTTGTATTCTGTTCTTCTGCCATGATCAATAACCTTCTTTCTTTACTAAGACTTGTTCTGACAGAGACTGTCAGAATCCGTCACATGAGGTAGTATACCACACTGCGGCTGCTTTTGTACATATTTTAAATCAGGTTTTCGACTTTTGTCGTTTTCATACTTCCATCAACCTGATCTGTTCAAAGATCCGGCTCATCGGCACACAAAACTCGCCTCCGAAGATTCCCACCGGCACATCGTCCTGAGGTCCGTATACCGCCGCAATATCCTCCTCAGGAGTCCAGTACACACATACGCGTTCCCGATCCGGATCGATCAGCCAGTACTCTCTGACTCCTGCTGTTGCATACTTCGCAAGCTTGATCTTCGTATCCACACGGGCAGATGACGGGGAAAGGATCTCTACGACCAGATCCGGGGCGCCCATGATACACCTTCTTGTACGTTTCGACGGATCACAGACCACAATAAGATCCGGCTCCAGCATTGACCGGTCATCACAGTCGATCTGGACATCAAGAGGAGACGGAAGAACCATGCAGTCTCCGTTTTTCGAAGAGATCCATCCATCCAATGCGACAACAACCTTTGTAATGATATACTGATGTATCATACTTGGCGCAGCCATATCGTAAATCACTCCGTCAATCAGCTCCACCCGCCTGTTGTCCGGGATTGCATAGTAATCATCCAGCGTATACCCGCCCGGTTTTGCCTTATACACTGCAGATGGTTCACAGACGAGATCTGAGTTGCTGAACTCTCTGCCGTAAGTATAGCCTAATGGCTCCTCCTCAGAATCTTTCCTGTTATCCGGCATATGATTCTGCTGCTCGTTCTTCATGGCAAACTCAAGAGCACGAAGCGTCTTATTTCTCGGAGTACGCGTCTCCCCGTTAAATATTTTCTGGATCGTTCCCTGAGGCACGCCGGAAAGCTCGGCGAGCTGTGCAAATGTGTAACCGTTCTTCTCTTTAAAGTATTTAAGCTGTTCCAGATTCATAGCATTCTCCCTTCTACAGTCATAGACTTGCAATACAAAACGGTTGAAATACGGTTATTATTATAAATAATACCGTTTCCCAACCGTTTTGTCAATCACATGCCAAAGACTCCTGACGCCGATATCATATATGCTCAGCCTGCATTCTCCTGAACTTCTGTCCTTGTCACATCTTTCAGCCACTTATAACTCCGGTATCGCCACAGTGAAATCGGGATCTTGATGATCTCATCGCTCATCAGGATCACATATACGGCCGGAACGCTAAGTTTCAGGACAAATGCCGCTATAAATCCAAGCAGGATAGAGCAGCCCCACATAGAGCTCACATCCATGATCAGCCCGAAACGGGTATCCCCTCCCGAGCGGAAGATTCCCACCACCATAGTCGTGTTAAACGCCTGCGCGATCACAAAATAGGACATGACATAGAACATGATCCTCAGATATCCTTTTGCTGTATCTGTAAGCGAAAGCGCCGCTGCCGCCGGACCTGATACAGCCAGTATGACCAGCCCGCCCAGAACTCCCATGACCAGACTGAGTACAATAAAGCGTTTTGCATAGGCGCGGGCATGTTCCAGCTTTCTCTCACCGATCGTCTTGCCCAGATAGATTGCCGCCGCACTGGACAGGCCGAAGGATACTACCGTTGCAAGCTGTCTCGCGACCTGAGCCACAGAATTTGCCGCCACAGCCGCGCTTCCCAGATGTCCCAGAATCGCCGTATTGGCGGCAGTCCCCATTCCCCACATGACTTCGTTCGCGACAACCGGAAGGGCATATTTCATAAAGTCGCGGAACAGCGTCCTGTCCGTGTGCAGGATATATTTCGGGCGGAGCTTGATCTCCTTATTAAAAAGCCGGGCATATCCCGCCGTCAATATCACTTCAAGAATACGAGCGCACAGAGTTCCCAGAGCCGCTCCGGAGACACCCATTGCCGGCAGCCCGAACAGGCCGAAAATAAAGATGGAGTTCATCACAATATTACAGAGCAGGGAACAGAGATACACGACTGTCGCCACTACTACCCGCTCCACACTGCGCATTACATAGAGATAAGCCTGCGTCACTCCGATCATGATATAGGTAAATGCGACGATACGCAGATACTTTACTCCTTCTGCGATCACGGCCGGATCTGAAGTGAAAATCTGCATCAACAGTGACGGCACCGCAAGCGCTGCCACTGTAAACAGAGCTGTCACAAGAACCGCCGCTTTTACTGTCATGCCGAGGATCTTCTCAATCGTTTCTCTGTCGCCTTTGCCCCAGTACTGCGCTGTCAGGACTGTAGCGCCCGAGGTAAGTCCGAAGAGAAAAAGGGTCATGATATACTGCACCTGTCCTGCAAGGGAAGCCCCCGAGAGCGCTGTCTCTCCCACTGCGCCGAGCATGACGACGTCAGCCGCTGTGACTCCCACATTGATCAGATTCTGGAGCGCCATGGGAACCACCAGCCCTATGACAGTCCTGTAGAACCTTCCCCAGTCAATTCCAAGATTCTTCTCTTTTCCTGCTGAACTAAACATTCTTAACTCTCCTGTACTCACAAAAATCTGACACAGTTATGCCCGGCAGAACAATGTAAATCTGTATCTGTCGGGCATTCTGCTGAAATTTTATTCTTTACCGCTGAAACAATATGTGCACACCTTGCACGGTTCCAGACCGATAGATGCCAGAAGGTCATCCAGTCTGTGGAATCTCAACGTCGTAAAGTTCTGAATCTTTCTGATCTCCTCGATCATCTTTGCGTATCTGCAGGAATCCGGATTTGTGTATTCTTCAAGCACTTCCTCCGGACAGTTATCTCCCTCCTGTTCCCGGATCACACGTCTGGTGATCAGTTCCATATCTGATTTGGAACGGGAGAAGTTCAGATATTTACAGCCGAACACAAGAGGCGGGCACGCCGGGCGCACATGGACTTCCTTCGCGCCGCTCCGGTAGAGGAATTCTGTCGTTTCTCTGAGCTGTGTGCCTCGCACAATTGAATCATCAATTAACAGCAGTTTCTTATTCTCGATAAGCGCCTGCACAGGGATCAGCTTCATGCGGGCGATCAGATCTCTCTGGCTCTGGTTCGTAGGCATAAAGGATCTGGGCCATGTAGGCGTATATTTGATAAACGGTCTTGCATACGGAATACCTGACTCATTGGAATAGCCGATGGCATGAGCCACACCGGAATCCGGCACGCCGGCCACGATATCCGGATGCACGGAATCCCCGTCTCTCTTCGCCAGCATACTTCCGCAGTGATAGCGCATCTCTTCTACATTGACTCCCTCATAGGAAGAAGTCGGATACCCGTAATACACCCAGAGGAAAGAACAGATCCGCATCTTTTCCCCCGGCTGTACAAGCGTCTCCACACTCTCCGGCGTAATATATGCAATCTCTCCCGGCCCCAGTTCCCGGTCATGGTTATATCCAAGGTTCAGATAAGCAAAGTTTTCAAAAGATACACAGTAGGCGTCCTCTTTCTTTCCGATCACGACCGGAGTCCTTCCGTACCGGTCTCGCGCCGCATAGATGCCATCCTTTGTCATGATCAGCAGGCTTAAGGATCCGTCCACCATCTCCTGCGCATACTGGATTCCTTCCACGATCGAGCTTTTCCGGCAGATCAGGGAGCCGATCAACTCAGTGGCGTTGATCTGTCCGCCGCTCATTTCAAGGAAATGGGAGCGTCCGTCTTTGTACGCTTTCTCAAGGATTTCATCCTGATTGTTGATTTTGCCGATCGTCGTGATGGCAAAGCTTCCCAGATGAGACTGAAGAAGCAGTGGCTGGGGCTCATAATCCGAGATACAGCCGATGCCTAAGTTTCCTTCCAGTTCCTCCACATCCCGCTCAAATTTCGTACGGAACGGAGAATTCTCTATATTGTGTATCGCACGGTTGAAGCCGTCTTTTCCATAGACCGCCATTCCTCCTCTTCTCGTTCCGAGATGGGAATGATAATCCACTCCGTAAAAAAGCTCAAGTACACAGTCATGCTTCGATGCAACGCCAAAAAAACCGCCCATTTTTCTCCTCCTTCAGATATACTATGGTTATGCGCTAACGCTTAACAACGACAGGACAGCCCGTCACTGCCCTGCCGCATTTACAGCATGTCGATATTCACCTCATTAAGAATAAAGGAAAAGGATGTCAGAAGTCAAGTACTGCAAAATTTTTTTAGGGATTCTGACAAATAATTAGGAACTCCTTTGTCTCTTCTTCGCCACTGCCAGCGTCACACACACAAACGCCGCCGCAAACACAAGTTGTATTCCGATTGCTCCCACAAGCCGGTTTCTAATATCGCCTGAGATCTCTCCGTAATCCATCAGTATCTCATTTGCCGTCTCATACCAGTACACCGGAAGGAACTGGGCTGCTTTTCTTACCCCGCTGCTTAACAGATCCATCTCTACAAAGACTCCGCATGCAAAACACATGCCGAGTGACAGTATGTTCACGATGCCATTCAGCGCATTGGAGGTCTTCACAAGACTGCCGATCAGATAGGAAAGCGCCAGAGCTGACAGCAGCATGACAAAGGAGTTGAGCAGATACCATGTCACTTTCCCGCTGTCAAGGAAATTTCCGTTATAGAACACAATACTGATCAGGCTGCAGAATCCCCAGAGGGCAATCGCGATAACTCCTGCTGCCATAAGCCCTTCCATGCTCTGTCTGCGGGCAGGTACTGCAGACGCCGCCATCCGGTCAGGCAGGCTTCCCCTGCGGAACCCCATCAAAATGTATCCCATCACATAGCAGAGGACGCACAGGAACAGGTAGGGCAGATACCGGTAATAGAACGCATAGGCAGGATACGAACCGCCGTTTCCGTTCACATCCAGCATTTCCACTTTTGCCGTCTCTCTCGCGGCCATCGCTTCGCCAAGTTCGTGTTCTGTGAATCCTGCCGCCGCATAGCACCGGGCGAAGTTGATGAAATTGCTGATCTGCTGTTCCACATAGGAACCGGAATATGTTTCCGGCACTGTCGTCACTTTCAGCTTCTTATCTCCAAGAATGCACTTTTCCATAAAGTCCCGGGGAATCCTCACAATATATTCCACATTCCGATAGAACAGATTCTCCTGCAGAGTCTCCCTGTCATCCTCAAGATATACAATCTCGTTCGTCCGTCCGATATAACGGATGAGACTTTCCGCTGCTTCTCCCCTGTCCTCATAGATGATTCCTACTGGCACACTCTGTGCCGCATACTGTACGGTATCACTTCCCGCAAAGTGCTGGAACATGACCATAACCCCGAGGAAGATGCACAGATACATCAGTATCATCCACATATTCTTCTTTGCGATCCTCATATATGCCTTAAATACTGCCATAACGTTCCCTCCTTACGATTAGAAATGTTCCAGTCAGAAGAAGCACACACATCACTGACAGAATAACTATGTCCTGCATATACCGTTCCGGTGCGTCATAGACATTCAGACAGTACAGTGCGTCCGAAATAAGCGCCGCCGGATTGATCCGATTTAACAGAGGAACATTCCTGTCCACCGCATTTTTTACATCTGCATTCATCAGCCCCGCCAGGAAACTCATCACCATTGAGACGCCAATCATAATGCCTGTCTTCACGCCTTCTCCCATTTTACCGATACTTGTAATAAACATTCCCATCGTTACACCGATCATGCTGCCGATGATCACAGCCGGAAGCATCTCAACATAAGAGCTTGTAAGTTCCAGCCGGAGGATATATTTCATATATGCCAGAAGGATAAGCATGTTAATAAAATGAAGGCTGAAAGATACTGCCGTCTCAGACAGAATCCACCCCATCCTGTGAACCGGGCTTACACACCGTCTCGCCGCAAGCGCTGACAAGTTCGCCTGAAGATCCATAGCAGAGCGATATCCAATAAAACATCCGTACAGGCAGGCCATCCCGATCATAGCGTAGAAGAACTGGGCAGTCGTATTCGTCGTCCGGCCGCCGAGAGATACTTCTTCGGTCACCGCATCGTAATCTGACATCTGACGTACCGCGGCTTCCATCCCCTCCGGATGCAGCTCTGCCACATCTTCTAATGTCTGTTTTCCTTCTGTGTAACTCTCCAGTATCATCTGTAGGATACTCTGTGGAAGGCCGCTCCCGCCGACTGTGAGGGAAGGCTCTTCCCCATCGTAAAAAATTCCGTCAATATCGCCTTTTTTCAAGGCGGCTACTGCCTCTTCTTCTGTCATAGAACGGACATCAATCAGTGCGTTATCATTCTCTTCCACTGTTTTCAGGTACTTTTGAAAAAAGTCCTCATCTTCCGTATTCTGCGATACAACTGCCACAGGGATGATCTCAAAATCCGACTCGTCCATCTGACCGATGGAAAAATACATAGCTGTGGTCAATGCAAGCGGAAAGACAAGCGGCCAGAACACAAGACTGAAATCTCTGATCTTTGCCAGAAAACTGTATTTTATCAGATTCCACATATTCATTTCCTCCTAATCCCTTAACTGCTTTCCTGTGATCTCAAGGAACACGTCGTTGAGTGTTGGCAGCTCCGAGAATACTCTGCCGAACGGGATATCCTTCTCCTGAAGACATCCTAAGATGTGGATCAGGTTGTGTTTTGCCCCGGTACACCTCACCACAAGGCGCTGATCTTCATATTTCACATCAAATACATGGGGAAGGTTCCTGATATCCGCCAGATCATCCACACCCAGGATGACCGCCTCGATCGTCACTGTCTCCCCGGTCTTGATCATACTCTTTAACTCTTCCTTTGTTCCCACTGCGATGCTCCTGCCATGATCCATAATGGCAATCCTGGTGCAGATCTGCTCCACCTCTTCCATATAATGGGAGGTGTATATGATGGTCGAGCCCTGCCGGTTCAGTTCACAGATTCCCTCTAGTATTTTATTCCTGCTCTGGGGATCTACTGCGACAGTAGGTTCATCTAATATGATGAGTCTTGGCTTGTGGGCGATCCCGCAGGCAATATTCAGGCGCCGGAGCAGACCGCCGGAAAGTTTTTTCGGATATATCTTTCTGTAATCCTCCAGTCCGACAAATCGGATAGCTTCCTCCACCAGTTCTTTTCTTCGGTTCTTATCCTTTACATACAGGCTGCAGAAATAATCAATATTGTCATGGACGCTCAGCTCTTCAAAAACCGCTACGTCCTGCATGACAATACCGATCTGACGTTTAACTTCATAATTGTCCGGAGCCATATCCTGTCCCATGATCCGGATGCTTCCCCTGTCATACTTCAGAAGCGCAAGCATACAGTTGATCGCTGTCGTCTTTCCCGAGCCGTTAGGCCCGAGAAGTCCGAAGATTTCCCCCTCTTTTACTTCCAGATTAAAATGATCCAGCGCCAGTATGTCGCCGTACCTTTTCACGAGATTTTCTATCCTGATCATATAAATCCTCCTGTCTTAATTTCCTGATAAATTGATTGATAACTTTATCGTCTGAAATTGCAAGTCCGGCTGCCCCGTCTTACTGATATCAGGATACATCGGGTCCATGGATTTCTGTAGTGCACAGTGTCACAACTCAACATGACAAATGTCACTCCTCCATTCTTTTTCTTTGCTTTCCCCATATTTTCGACTATAATAAAATCATGAAGCGCTTAAGAAAGGAGCGGCACAGTCCGGTATTCATATGAAAAATGCAGTAAATTGCGGGATGGTCATGCTTCTGTGCATGTTTTCCCTGTTCTTTATACAGCCTGATCTGCCTTATGTACTGGCATTTCTCTGCGCGCTGATCCTGTGCAGTGCGGATCTGTTTCTGGAAGAAAACCGGACATATGCAGCAGGCTGTCTTATTTTCTTCGCCGCTGCGGTTTTCGTACCGGCATTACTGTATTTTTATCCCGCAGTATGTTACGGACTATTCCGACGGAAGCTTTATGTGCCTGCTTCCATAGCCGCAGCCCTGTATCTGATCCTGAATCCGTGGTACAAAGAGATAAATCTGCTTCTGACCTGCCTGGATCTGTTCGGTTTCGCGATATGTTTTCTTCTTGCTTCGACAGCAAGGGAGCGTGACAGTCTGCAGGATACATTGAGACGGACAATGGATGACAGCACAGAGCGGGATCTTCTCCTGACGGAAAAGAACCGCACATTGATGGAAAAGCAGGACTATGAGATCTATACCGCTACCCTGAGGGAACGGAACCGGATCGCCCGGGAGATCCACGACAATGTAGGCCACCTGCTCTCCCGCTCCATTCTCCTTGCAGGAGCTGCAAAAACAGTAAATCAAAGCGAAGCGCTCTCACCTACGCTTGATTCTCTCGGCCAGACGCTGAACGCAGCCATGGATAACATCCGCTCCAGCGTGCACGATCTGCGCGATGAGGCGGTCAATCTGGACGAAGCCGTAAAATCCCTGATCAATGATTTTACATTCTGCCCGGTTTCATACTGCTATGACGCCGGAAGAGTGATTCCCCGGGATGTCAAATACAGCTTTATCAGTATTACAAAAGAGGCTCTCTCCAATATCATGCGGCACAGCAATGCCAGCAAAGCATCTGTTACCATCCGGGAACATCCTGCGCTGTATCAGCTCTGCATTGAGGATAACGGCACTAAAATCAGGAAAGGTACGGGGAATGACAGAAGCACGGGAAATGGCAAAATCGTGGGAGATGCCGCGCCTCCCGGCAGTTCCGGCGGCATGGGGCTGGCGAATATGAAGGAAAGGACGGACAAACTTCACGGAACAATCCATATCTCAGATGAAAACGGGTTCCGGATCCTTGTCACGATACCAAAAAGGAGACTAGATTATGAAACTGATATTGATAGACGATGACTGCCTTGTTGTAAGTGCACTGAAAATGATCCTCGAGAGCGAACCTGATATTGAGGTGGCAGCCACAGCAGGGGACGGCAGCGCAGCTTCTGCTCTCTACCGCGAGCACAGACCGGATGTGCTTCTGATGGATATCCGGATGAAACAGAAGAACGGACTGGATGCGGCAGAAGAAATCCTTCAGGAATTTCCATCGGCAAGAATCCTGCTTCTCACGACATTTTCTGACGATGAATATATTATAAAAGCATTAAAACTGGGAGCGGCAGGCTATCTGCTCAAACAGGATTACCAGAACATCATTCCTGCCATCCGGGCGGCTGCCTCCGGACAGACCGTGTTCGGCACGGAAATTGTCTCCCGGATCCCGGAACTGATGGGTTCCGAAAAAGAGAGAACCGACTATAAAAAATACGGAATCAGCGAGCGTGAACTGGAAGTGATCCGTCTGATTGCAGAGGGCTTAAGCAATAAGGAAATTGCAGCACGCCTGTATTTAAGTGAGGGAACTGTAAGAAACTACTTAACAACAATACTCGACAAACTGAACCTGCGCGACCGCACACAACTTGCGGTGTTCTATTTAAGCGGCAGGTAACAGGATCTCAGCCTTGAAAGGAGATGGCCATTATGTCACTGCACACATCAGATCTGGTGCTCGTACCCGGGCAGCAGCTAAAACCACTGGACACGATCTCCGGCTTTCAGGTCCGCCCCGGATTCTTCCGGTTCTTTGGAGCCACTGTTATCCCGGGCGGCGTGAATTTTACAATCCAGTCACACGGCGCAACATCCTGTGAACTGCTTCTCTTCCACCGGGATGCTGAAGAGCCGTTTGCCGCTCTGAAATTTCCGGACAATTATAAGATCGGCTTTGTCTACTCCATGATCGTATTTGGTCTGGATATTGAGGAATTCGAATATGCCTACCGGCTGGACGGTCCTTATGATGAAAAGAAAGGACTGCGATTCGACAAGACAAAGATCCTGCTGGACCCTTATGCCCGGGCTGTAACCGGACAGAGTCAGTGGGGATGTAAGAACAATCCGCAGCACAGCTACCGTGCGCGGGTCGTGCAGAACAACTTTGACTGGGGATTAGAACGAAACGAACCTATCCCTATGGAAGACCTGGTGATCTATGAACTCCATGTCCGGGGTTTTACCAAATCCCCCTCCTCCGGAGTGTCATGTCCCGGCACATTTAAGGGATTGGAAGAAAAAATCCCTTATCTGAAAAAGCTCGGAATCAATGCAGTGGAGCTGATGCCTGTCTTTGAGTTTGATGAAATGCGTGATGCACGCCTGATCGATGAGAACGAACTTCTGGACTATTGGGGCTATAATCCTGTCTGCTTCTTCGCACCGAATACAAGTTACTCCTCCAGTATTGAATATAATCGGGAGGGAATGGAATTAAAGAGACTGATCAAGGCGCTGCACGACAATGAGATTGACGTGATCCTTGATGTTGTATTTAACCATACGGCGGAAGGCAATGAGCTGGGTCCCTCTTTCTGTTTCAAAGGATTTGATAACAATATCTACTATATGCTCACCCCGGACGGGAAATACTATAACTTCAGCGGCTGTGGAAATACACTGAACTGCAACCACCCTGTCGTGCAGGAACTGATCCTTGACTGCCTGCGCTACTGGGTGACCGACTACCGTGTGGACGGTTTCCGGTTCGATCTGGCTTCCATCCTGGGGCGCAGTGACAACGGCACTCCTCTGAACCAGCCTCCTCTTCTGAGAAGCCTTGCTTTTGATCCGATCCTTGGAAATGTCAAACTTATCGCCGAGGCATGGGATGCCGGCGGGCTCTACCAGGTAGGCTCTTTCCCGTCGTGGAAGCGCTGGGCGGAATGGAACGGGCGCTACAGGGATGATATGCGGTGTTTCTTGAAGGGTGACAGCAAGATGGCGGAAATCGCCGCACAGAGGATGACCGGTTCAACGGATCTGTACGATCCTGTTTACCGGGGCGGCAATGCCTCCGTCAACTTCCTGACCTGTCACGACGGATTTACCCTCTATGACCTGTACAGCTATAATCAGAAACATAATGAGGCAAACGGCTGGAATAATACTGACGGATATGACGACAACAACAGCTGGAACTGCGGTGCGGAAGGCGATACAGACGACAGGGAAGTTCTCTCGCTGCGCTTCCGGATGATCAAAAATGCCTGCGCCGTACTCATGTGCAGCCGTGGAACCCCTATGTTCCTCTCCGGCGATGAATTCGGCGACACTCGTTATGGTAATAATAATCCGTACTGCCAGGATAATCAAATCTCCTGGCTGGACTGGAATCTGCTGCACAAAAATGCGGACCTGTTTGAATTCTTCCGGTACATGATTGCTTTCCGCAAAGAACATCCGGCGATCCGCAAAGACCTGGAACCGAGCTATATCGGTTTTCCGTCCATGAGCACTCATGGTCTGGAGCCGTGGAACAACGAACATCTGGAAAATTCCTATTCCGTCTGCGTCCTTTTCGCAGGATACGATGAAGAAGAAAACCGCGAAGATCTGGTCTATGTGGCGGTCAACGCATACTGGTATCCCGCGGACCTGACACTTCCCGCTCTGCCCCAGGACTACTGCTGGAAAATTGCAGTCAATACCGGCGACCCGAAACAGCAGATCTTTCCGGAAAACAAAATGCCTGTCGCCGGAAACACCGTCATCCTCGGCGAACGCTCCGTGATCGTCTTCGTAGGAGAAAAATCAGAATAACAGTATTGCTTCCTTTTATTTCAGCCGATTATTTCAGCCGAATCGCACCCTCTTCGCTTTACTTTCCGTCTTAATCCGAAATTCCGGGAGAGGAAAGCCCAGCCGGAGTACAGGTGTCACTCAAAGGCCGTAGAGCAACATCAGCACTTAGGCGGCATTCTTTGCCGCCTTATGTACTGCTATGTTGCGGCCCGAGCGAGAGCGCGCCTGCGAGTGACACCTGTACTCCGGCGAACGCTTTCCCGTTCCTGAATTACGAATTAAGCACACGCATTGCAGAGAATCTCCTCCAGTGCATTTTTACTGCTCGTATGGCATCTTACCACACAGGCATTGCATCTTCCCGCTTCTTCTACCGCACATTTCACCATCTTATGGGATACCGTATTGGTAAACAGCACGATCAGATCCGGACTTCCGATCTGTTTGCCCAATGACGCTGACATCTGCGTGAACACTTTCGCCTTGCAGTTAAACTGTTTACAGATCTTTTTATACTGGCAGACCATCCTGTCATGCCCTCCGATGATAACAACACTCATATGAAACCTCCTGTAGAAAAGTAATAAAAGCAGCATATATTTATTTTCCATTAGTTAGTTAAACCTAACCCATGTCATTATCATACACGAAAAAAGAACAGATATCAAGTTATTTTTGATATCTGTTCTCATTTTTGGGATAACAGTTCAGCCATCTGCTGTCAGAAGACGGATTTATGCTTGCATGGCGCGGGCTGAACTGCTTATATATTCTTATATATTTGCCCTGTATGCCTCGATTCCGGCTTTCAGCCTTTTTAATCCGTCCTCCAGACGGGTCCGCGGGCAGGCCAGATTCATTCTCAGGAATCCATCGCCGTTATGATACTCTTTTCCGGCACTGATATAAAGTCCGGTCTCCTTACGAATAAAATCGCTCAGTTCTTCAGAATCTTCTGTCACTTCCCGGCAGTCGATCCAAAGGAGATAGGTGGCTTCTCCATGGACTGCAGTCACATTTTCTATCTCGCGGTCAATGTACTCTTCCGCCATCTTCCTGTTCTCCCACAGATACGCATTCAGCTCATCCAGCCACTCCCCGCCGTGTGTAAAAGCAGCAGCCGGAGCTATGGCTGCAAATACATTCGGCTCCGCAACTTCATCTGTATTAAGACCACGGTTGACTTTATGGCGGACCGTTTCATCCGGTACGATCACAGCAGCCGTCTGTATGCCCGCAATGTTAAACGCTTTCGTCGGGGCAACACAGGTAATGCTGTTCCGCCGGCAGTTCTCCGAGACTGATGCAAACGGTATATACTCCATACCCGGTTTTACAAGATCACAGTGGATCTCATCGGAGAGGACAAGCACATGATGCTTTACGCACAGATCTCCGATCCGTTTCAGTGTCTCTTTATCCCAGATTCTTCCCGCCGGATTCTGCGGATTGCACAGAAGCAGCAACGATGCCTGCGGATCCGACAGCTTTTCTTCCAGATCTTCAAAGTCGATCTCATAGACGCCGTTTTCCAGTTTCAACTTGCTCTCAAGCACATTCCTTCCATTGTTTAAGATTGAGTTAAAGAAAATATTGTATACCGGCGTCATGACAACAACTTTCTCTGCCACAGTGGTCATCTTTCTGACAACACTTGAGATTGCCGGCACGACTCCCGTACAGAAGATCAGCCAGTCTTTCTCTATTTCAAAGTGATGCCGGCTGCTCCACCATGACTGATATGCCTCATACCACTCGTCCGGCACCACCGTATAGCCGAATATTCCATGGGCCGTGCGCTTAGCAATGGCTTCTGTCACAGCCGGAGCCGTCCGGAAGTCCATATCCGCCACCCACATAGGAAGCTCTCCGTCCTGCACATCCCACTTCAGAGATCCGGTATTTTTACGGTTAATTATTTCGTCAAAATCATATTTCATGCTGCATTATCCTTTCTCACGCGCAGGCACACTGCTTCTCACAGTCGATATCACTGCAGATGATCCTTGTCTTTGACGGGTCGATCTTATCCTTTTCAATAATGAGATCACCGATATGCTCCGCGCGGATCGTGCCTCCTGACGGATTCAACACACTGTCGATCTTTCCGTGGACATCCGCGTCTACTGTAGAATATTCGAAAGCAAGTGTCGTATTGATCAGCTTGCAGTTTTTCATCACGAGATTGTCGATGTAACACATCCCCTGCAGGCTCTCAATCGTACAGTTGACAAGGGTCAGGTTCTTCGCATTCCAGCCAAGATATTCTCCTGAGATAAAGGAATCGTAAACCGTTACATTTTCACTGTTCCAGAACGCGTCCTTAGAGAGCATTTTTGCATTGTGGATCTCTACGTTCTTCGCTCCGTCAAAGGAGTAATTGCCCACCAGTTTAAAATCATTGAGCTTCATATCCGTGCAGTTCATAGCGAAATAATCGCCTTTTGCAGTAACCCGGTCCATTTTCACCTGTTCACAGCTCCAGAGCGTCTCCTGCGCATTCGGGAAATCTACATTTTCCAGCACAACGCCGTGGCAGCGTCTGAAATTTTTCGGTGCCTCGATCATAGCGTTTCTCACTGTAATGTCATCTGTATACCAGACACCCGCTCGAGCCATCTCAAACCATGTACAGTTCTCCGCCAGGATGTTTTTGCTGTACCAGAGCGGATATTTCCATTTAAACATCGTATCATATAATTCGATGTTCCGGCTTTCTTTGAGAGGCGACTCGCCGTCATCAAAAATCGTATCATATATCTTCAGGTCTCTTCCCATGAATAACGGACGTTCTCCCGTTAAATACTGCTGTCTTATTTCTTTTTTCTCACTCATTTATACCTCTTCCTTTCATACTGAATCAATACACTAATACACTGTTATGCCGTAGTCTTTCTGATCTGATAGAGCAGGTAGTCCAGGCAGGATATCTTCCTTTCTTCACGATGTACGTGTTCCAGGAGTTCCTCCCGCTGAAGCTCAAGCAGGGATATCTGCCGTTCTACGTTCTTCTCTGCGAAATATTCCATAAAATCGCAGATTCTCTGCTCGCAGCAGCCTGCATCTTTCAGATTCTGAATAAGATTCTCTTTCAGATCCGGTTTCATCTCTGCCCATCCTTTCACGTATAAAGCAAAACTTCAAATTCATTGTTTTTGTATTTTTCTTTCTTCCATATACAGTGTAATCCGGCGTGAGGCAAATAGCAAATACTTTGTTGTAATGTATTTCTATAGTTTTTGGCTATTATAAGAATTTTTGAAAAAGCATGGTAAGAAAATGATACAGCCTGTCATTTGTAATCCTGTTAATATTCTCATCTTCCATAAGTTCACGCAGCGGCTCCATCGGGCTGCACTCTCCGCAGATATCAGCGCCGATCACTCTTTGTCGTTCAAATACTTCCAGCAGCAGCTTTTCCAACAGGATCACCGGCATATCTCCCTGATTCCAGTTCGTCCTTGCATCGCTGCGTTCCAGAACGTCTTTATCTATAGAGATATAGATTGGCAGCGCCATATCGATCATTGGAATCTTTGAGGCGACTTTCTTCTTTTCAATCTCCTCTCTGCTGATCGTAACCAGTTTCCCGGCGGACAGCTTTTCACGCAGTTTTAACGGAATCTCATCGATGGTCTGCTGATCCGGCCCTATAAGGATCAATTGCTTCAGATAAGGACTTTCAAGCAGCATCTTGCCCACCCAGTCGCCGCAGCTTAACATTCCCGGGATTTCAGGCGGCTGCATATCGCTGTGGTGGTCATACATCACAAGGGCAAAAGGTTCCCCGATCCTCTCTGCAAATAATCCGGTAACATAATGATAGTTTCCGTTATCAAGAAAGTGAATGCCGTGAATACTATAGGGCGCAAGCCTTTTACTGATTTCTCCTGCCGCCTCTTCCGAACAATACATATTCGTTCCCTCTATATCACTCATATCGATCTTTTTAAGGCCTTTTACCTGTGCTTCAATGTCTGCCGGATAAATGTGTGAAAAATCAAGTATGATATTCTGTTCTATATTCATATTTCCATCCTTTCATCAGCTCTGTTATATTAAAATCACCACTTTTTCAAAAGTTCCGCTTCCTGATATTGACATCGATACGTAAAATTGCTATGGTTAATAGGAAAATAAATAATAAACGTGTTCAAACACGAAAGGAATGACACAGTAATTATGAAAAAATTTATAAAACCGGAGATGAAGATCATCTCAGTCGCTATGAACGAGAATATTGCCAGCAGCAATTCCGGAAGCTGTTCTTTGGGAAGAGATTATTCTTCAACCAAGCAGGAATGTCAGAACTGCAAACTCTATTTTAATAAATATGGCACTCTTCCAACAGGCATTGATTTGAACGCTGCGATCATAACTTTCAGCAATAATTATGATTTAGGTTATGCTGATAAGACGAGCGCTGTCAATGCGGCGGCCGGCATGTCCTGTCCTGAAGGTAAAATCTAAGATACGGACAATACATAATAAAATGAAATGGATAATGCAAGAACAGGCGTGTACAATAAACGCCTGTTCTTTCTTTTAACCCTCTGTATTTTCCTCTTTTAAAGCTTTCAGATTATGTTTCCCATAGAGTATCAGGGATATCATCATCATTACGACACAGATTCCGATCAATACCCTTGATACAGTATCAGGAATATTATACCAGAATACATGCAGGATCATCATCGCATACAAAAGCCATGTGTTTACTTTTCCATGCCAGTCCGCACCGAATACTTTTCCTGTTTTCTGTATGACCAGAAATCCGGTCACTCCCATAAAACACTCTTTGAATACCATGAGTCCGAGAGGTATGATCATAAGCGGGAAACGGGTCAGCAGACAGAACAGCATGGCGGCCTGCGTCAGTTTATCCGCAACCGGATCAAGCACTTTGCCAAGATCGCTGACCATGTTAAAACGCCTTGCTATAAATCCGTCTACCGTATCTGTTACACCTGACAGTATAAGTATGATCCCCGTCCATATATAGTTCTTTTCCACACAGTACAGCCACATGAAGACCGGGATCAGACACAGCCGGAAAAACGACAATATATTCGGGATCGTAAATATTTTATTCTGTGTACCATCTGTTTCAGATCTCATTACTTTCCTCCTGAACACTTATCTTATGCAATTATAAAATAATAGAACGATTCGAGATTCTTGTCAATGTTTTCTTAAACCGGACTGCAAAGAGGATCGCTGTAAATATCACCGACAGAAGGATTCTTTTGTGTTATCAAGGAAGCCGCCGGGACACAGGAACCACCTTACATGGGTCTTCCTATGCCCCGGCAGATATTATTTATTCTGTTTCCTATGCGGCAAAATTTCCTGTATACAGCTGATAATACTTTCCTTTCGCAGCGATCAGCTCATCGTGGGTTCCTCTCTCAATGATACGTCCCTGCTCCATGACCATGATACAGTCGGAGTTCTTAACTGTTGACAGACGGTGGGCGATGACAAATGTAGTACGTCCTTTCATCAGTGCGTCCATACCTGCCTGGATCAGTTTCTCGGTACGTGTATCAATGGAAGACGTCGCCTCGTCGAGGATCAGCGCCGGCGGATCTGCAACCGCAGCACGGGCAATGGCAAGAAGCTGTCTCTGTCCCTGACTTAAGTTTGCTCCGTCTCCTGTGAGCATCGTGTCGTATCCGTCCGGCAGACGGCGGATAAATCCGTCCGCGTTGGCCAGTTTTGCGGCTTTGATGCAGTCCTCATCGGTCGCGTCCAGCTTGCCGTAACGGATATTATCCATCACAGTTCCGGTAAACAGGTGGGTATCCTGGAGCACCATTCCCAGAGATCTCCTCAGATCCGGCTTCTTGATCTTATTGATATTGATACCGTCGTAACGGATCTTGCCGTCTGCAATATCATAGAAGCGGTTGATCAGGTTGGTGATCGTCGTCTTCCCTGCTCCTGTTGCGCCGACAAAGGCAATCTTCTGTCCCGGTTTCGCATACAGGCTGATATTGTGAAGCACGATCTTATTCTCGTCAT
>DWYB01000073.1 GCA_019118885.1 Candidatus Mediterraneibacter surreyensis
TTATCCCGGAACTGAACGGCAAACTGATCGGATCCGCTCAGCGTGTTCCTACTCCGACAGGATCTACAACAATCCTTACAGCTGTTGTAGAGGGTGAAGTTACAGTTGATCAGATCAACGCAGCTATGAAAGCAGCATCCAACGAGTCCTACGGATATAACACAGACGAGATCGTATCCAGCGATATCGTAGGTATGACATATGGTTCTCTGTTCGATGCTACACAGACAATGGCTCTGCCGACAGGCGATGGAAACACAGAGGTTCAGGTTGTTTCATGGTATGACAACGAGAACTCTTACACAAGCCAGATGGTAAGAACAATCAAATACTTCGGAAAACTGCTTGAGGCTTAATTCATTCTAACCAATGAGGACAAGCACTCGGAAGATAATTCTGAATCATTGACTCACAATGGGGTCCGGTCTTGTTGTAGGACCGGACCCTATTTAGTTTAAAAAGTATCAGGAGGCTATTAAAATGGCAGCACTTAACAAAAAATCAGTAGATGACATTAATGTAAAGGGCAAAAGAGTCCTTGTAAGATGTGATTTCAACGTACCGCTTCAGGACGGAAAGATCACAGATGAGAACCGTCTTGTGGCAGCTCTTCCGACAATCAAGAAACTGATCTCTGACGGCGGCAAAGTAATCCTCTGCTCACACCTCGGAAAACCGAAGGGAGAGCCGAAGCCGGAACTCTCACTTGCACCGGTTGCAAAGAGACTTTCCGAGCTTCTCGGACAGGAAGTTAAATTCGCAGCTGATCCGGAAGTTGTAGGACCGAACGCAAGAGCAGCTGTAGAAGCGATGAAAGACGGCGACGTTGTTCTTCTTGAGAATACACGTTACAGAGCAGAAGAGACAAAGAACGAAGACAACTTCTCCAAAGAGCTTGCTTCCCTTTGCGATGTGTTTGTAAACGATGCATTCGGTACAGCTCACAGAGCTCACTGCTCAAACGTAGGAGTTACAAAATATGTAGACACAGCAGTTGTAGGATACCTTATGCAGAAAGAGATCGATTTCCTCGGAAATGCAGTAGAGAATCCGGAGAGACCGTTCGTAGCGATCCTCGGCGGATCCAAAGTATCCAGCAAGATCTCCGTTATCAACAACCTGCTGGACAAAGTAGACACACTGATCATCGGCGGCGGAATGTGCTATACATTCTCAAAGGCTCAGGGCGGAAAAGTAGGAAACTCCCTTCTTGAGGAAGATTATCTGCAGTATGCCCTTGATATGATCAAGAAAGCAGAGGAAAAAGGCGTAAAACTTCTTCTTCCTGTTGATTCTATTGCGGCAGACGCGTTCTCAAACGATGCGAATACAAAAGTAGTTGCACAGGGCGAGATTCCGGACGGCTGGATGGGGCTTGATATCGGACCTGAGACTGCAAAGATGTATGCAGATGCTGTAAAATCAGCTAAGACTGTTGTATGGAACGGACCGATGGGATGCTTCGAGATGCCGAAGTTCGCAGAAGGAACAAAGGCAGTTGCAGAGGCTCTGGCAAATGCAGACGCGGTGACTATCATCGGCGGCGGAGATTCCGCGGCAGCAGTAAACCAGCTTGGTTACGGCGACAAGATGACGCATATCTCAACAGGCGGCGGCGCATCACTTGAGTTCCTGGAAGGAAAGGAACTGCCGGGCGTAGCAGCGGCAAACGACCGATAAGCGGCGTATATGCCCCGATTGCGGCATCAGATGCGGCTTGACGTACCCTGGCTGTACGTTGGCGCCGCATCTTCCTTGCACTCAGAACATATCCGCAGCTTATCGGGGCAATCGGATATAATCAATAATACCTATCAAGGAGAAAGAAGAAAATGGCAAGAAAGAAAATCATTGCAGGCAACTGGAAAATGAACAAAACTCCGAGCGAGGCAGTTGCACTTGTAGAAGAACTGAAACCGTTAGTAGCAAACGAGGAAGTTGACGTAGTATTCTGCGTACCGGCTATCGATATCGTTCCTGTTGTTGAGGCGACAAAGGGAACAAACATCCAGGTCGGAGCTGAGAACATGTACTTCGAGGAGAGCGGAGCTTACACAGGCGAGATCTCCCCGGCTATGCTTGTAGACGCAGGCGTTAAGTATGTAGTTCTCGGACATTCTGAGAGAAGAGATTACTTCGGTGAGACAAACGAGGATGTAAATAAGAAAGTCCTCAAAGCTTTTGAGCATGGTATCACACCGATCATGTGCTGCGGCGAGACTCTGGAGCAGAGAGAGCAGGGCGTGACAATGGACTTCATCCGTCAGCAGGTTAAAGTCGGCCTTCAGAACGTAACAGCTGATCAGGCTAAGACAATGGTTATCGCTTACGAGCCGATCTGGGCTATCGGTACAGGTAAGACAGCTACAACAGAGCAGGCTGAAGAAGTATGTAAAGGCATCCGTGAGTGTGTTGCTGAAGTATATGACGAGGCTACAGCAGAAGCAATCCGTATCCAGTACGGCGGATCTGTAAATGCAGGAAACGCTTCAGAGCTGTTCGCACAGGCTGACATCGACGGCGGTCTTGTAGGCGGAGCTTCCCTGAAAGCTGATTTTGGTAAGATCGTAAACTACAAATAAATTGTATAAAAGATAATAGAAAGAGGCAGATACACCGATGGGTTAACAGGTGTTCTGCCTCTTTTTAAAATTTCAATTTTATACTAAACATTCAGTGACAGTCCCACTATTTTTCAAAAGCCGTCCGTCCTTTTTGTTTCTTGCGCTAGAAATCATATCGGCTAAGTGGAAAAGGAAACAAATCAAATTTGCAGGAGAGAGGAGTCCTCTGATGATGCGTGAAAAATTATTGAAACACAGTATTCTTTTATCTATCCTTATCTCTGTCATATTGGGAGTGATCACTGCATTTATCACAATGGTGAATGTAGGAGACAGCTTGCTGGGAGGAATAGCAGCAGGTCTGATTCTTGGAATTACTGTTATTTATCCTCTGGTTCTGACGCTCATTAATCTGACAGCCATTTTTGCCGGATGCAAAAATCCCGGATATATCCGCAAGGAAAAGCATTTTGAATATATCACCGTTGTGCTTGGGATATTTGATTCATTACTGCTTTTCCCGTTTACAGAGATTTGTTTTGCAGACTGGACGGTTACGCTGCATAATTCCCAGAAGCACACACCCATCTGGACGGAGGGAGCGCCTACGATTCTGGTTCTTGCCGCAGTCGGGATTTTGGGCTATCTTTTCCTGTCTTTTAATCAGATTGCGAAGACGCCGCCCCTTATTACGGTGCTTGAGATTGCGGCTATGTATATTGGAATGGTGCAGTGTATTCTGTGGATTATCCAGATTATCCGGTGGAATATCATTTATCTGTATCTGTGCCTGTTTCCGTTGAACTGTATCTTGATCGGGATCAAGGTGATCCGGCAGAAAGCGTTGGAATGGCAGAGGGAGCAGCCGGATCAGATGAAGTGTTTTAAGAACAGACGTATCCAGTGGCTGAACGAGAAACTTCGGCGCTCCGCAGTCTGGCCGGCGGCTGCGTTTCTGCTCATGTGGCCGCTGCTTGGGATTATTATCTGCATCCTTCTGTTATTTGGTCAGCAGCCGGACAGCGTGATCCGTGCGTGGACAGAGACAAGTGACTGGAATCTGTCTTTGCAGACAGCTCCTCAGAACATATATTATGATGAGCATTATCTCTGTACCGTAGCTGCGGGCGGGCATCGAAGAGTGGTGAAGCCAATCCGTATGGGAGTAAGGCATGGACATCCTGTGATCGTGAATCGTCAGCTCTGTGTTGCAAATGCTTTTGAGCAGATTCTGGAGGAACGCGTGCCGGAGCTGCATCGGAGAATAAGAAGCTTTTATGACAGATATGGCTTTCCGATCGCTAAGCTGATCCGGTCGCCCTATGCGGCTGATGTGGTGTATTTCATCATGAAGCCGCTGGAATGGCTGTTTCTGCTGGTGATCTATGCGGTGGACGTAAAGCCGGAGAACCGGATTGCGGTGCAATATATGGAACCGCTGCATTTCAGATGAAATCTTTAAAAAGGTTCCGGCTTTTATAGTCGTTCTTTGTATCTCTAGCTGTTCGATCTACACTGCATTGTGCTGACAGAGACTAACGGGATCTGACCAGGTGTTATCCTCATTCAGGGTGAGCGTCAAGCCAAAAACATTCGGCGGGAATTTAAGAGGCACACTCTGTTGCATCAGAACATTATTGACCGGATCGCCCATATTCATACTTCCAAAAGTAACCCTATACTCTACAGGCAGTTCAAATTCTGCAGTTGTATTTGGCTGTGTCCGGATGCACTTGATACAATTACCCGACATTCCTATACCGATCACAGCCTTCCCCGCGGGAATCATTCCGTCCTGAACGATCTGCAATACTCCTAGGGTTCCTTTCTGACTTGTCTGTTCAAATTCATATGCGCCGTCTGTATAAGTAAAACCTATTATGCATTTATCCTGATTTGAGGGATCGGCCGGTTCTTTACCCCAGGCTGAATATTCAGATGATTTCCTCTGTTTCATTTCCCCTTTTTCCGCCCAGAAAAAACAGTATTCTGTATCCCAGCTAAAAGAAACGCATGTGTTCGGATGGCATCTTTTACAAAGCCATATGACCGCGCCTGATAGATTAGTGTTTTCTCCTGTTTGAAACACACCGAAATCAAATGTGTTAGCTGATTTGTTCTCAATTGTTATTGAATATTTCCCTGACATTGTGTTTACTTTTATTTCGTTTATTTTTCCCATATTTCTTAAGTATTATAGCGGCTCCGCAGTTGAATTATATCTCTACGGGTTCCGCGTTGATTGTATCATGAAAGCAAAGGATTAACAAGAGTTTTCCATGGATGTAGACGGCGGTGAAGGCGGGTAAAATAAGGATGAACTGAACTGTGATCAGCCCGGCGCAGTAATCTGTGCCGGGCTGAATGCATCTGGAACAAGAGAATACGCTGGGTAACGTGTCGAGTTTACAATTCGCCCCGTATCCTCATCTGTTCGATCAGCATCGTATTGCGCTGCTTGAGAGTAATAGGATCTGACCATGTGTTATCTTCCTGCAGTGTGATAGAAAGTGAATAAGTATTGAGAGGAAATACGATTTTTGCAGTTTCTGTGACCCTGTTAAGATCGATTACCTGACCTTCTTCATAGTCGCCAAAAGCAATCCAGTACTCCGGATGAGGAATAAATGCGTAATCCAAATTTGGACCTGCGCTTACGGCAAGTGCGGGATTGCCGGACATTCCGATTCCCACAGACGCTTCATTGATCGGGATCGTACCGTCTGTCTGGATACGAAGTTCTCCCGGTGTTCCGGGTCTCAGGGGTGCGGTGAACGCATAAGCGCCGCCTGTCTTAGAGAACCCGATTGCATCCTTACTTGCGTCACTGGGATCGGCATCCTCAGACTGGGAGGCCTCAAACGTTACTCCCGGTTTGAGTTCTCCGGTTTCCGACCAGGTAAAGCAATAGTCCAGAATCCATCTGAAAGTTAAAGTTGTGCCCGGATGACATTTCTTGGAGAACCATGCAAGAGAATACAGGTTTGCGTATTTCTCCTGTTCCGGGTCTCTCTGATAGACGCAGACGCTCCCGCTCTGAGTGGAATTGTTGACGACTTTCAATGTGTACTGTGTTGACATGTTTCATCTCTCCTTTTCTTTTAATTTATCCTAACAGCATTGTCATCTGCTGATAAGACCGCTTTCATTGGTTTCGTATTCTTCAACGTATGCGACTGACTCGCCTTTACAGTGAAATATGTAAACACGTGTAGTGGATGATTCCCGACTGACGGAAACAGCATAACAGACATCGCCGTTTACAGAGGTTATCTGTTCGGATTCTGCCATAGATAAAGATGTGAATCCCCGTATCTCCGGAGGGGTATCGGCTGCATATCTGAATCCTTTTGTGAATAGATAATGCATGATATACTTCCGTACAGCATCCGGCGCTTCAGGCGCGGCCTGGCAGGAGACCGGGATAAGTTCTTGCTCTGGCACATCCTTTCTGGAGGCAAAGGCGTGGGAAACTGTAGATAATTTGATATTAATAATATCTTCATATCATCATCTCTCTTTCATCCTTGATTTTGTTTGGCTATGAGGAAAATATATACCGAGTATCCGGATAAAAACCGGATATTATTCAGAAATTTCCTGATAATAACGGTATATATCGGCAAATTTTTTATTTCCCGACGTCTGCATATGATTCTCCATGCAAGAGAGTAGTGTCAGATAGCGCATATCGTAGTAAGCTTCCTTTTGCACCGCCCAATCGTAGCACTCGTCATAGAATATCATTCCTCTATATAAGCTGAGAGCGGCTTCACATGAATCCGGATTATCTCTTTCATGATATAGTTTTTCAAATTCATGAAGATCGCAGGAAATCCGGTCATATCAAGCCACACGGTTTTCTTGTTATAGTTCAGGGGAATATTATAGGGGAAATTTTGGATTCTTTTGCAAAGACGCAGGAGATTGTCAAGTCCCTGTTCCCGACGACAGTCGGGCCAGAGTATAGAGACTGCCGTGCCTTTATTGAGCGGACCACCATATTCGCTTGCCAGAAACGCGAGAAGTTCTTCGGCTTTCTCTCCCAGGATAACAGGGGTTCCGTCAAGATACAGGCAGAAACGACTGAAACATTGTATATAAAGACCAGTGTCAGGAATATAGTGTGGGGCGGAAGAAAATGTAAAATGCTTTGATAGGGGAATTTCGGTAACTTTCTTGTTTTGCGGAAGCAGAAGGATTTCACCTTCATGCGCAACACAATCGAGAATATCTCCATCTTTCAATTCAAATTTGTTTATAATAGTTTTGGGCAAGGTGATCTGTGCTCTCTTTCTGAGTCTTACCAACATTAAATTTACTCCTTTCATATTAAGCAGGGCGCCTAATACTTAAGAAGCTTCCGGGAAAAATTCCCGTTCGAGAGAGCACCACGCAGATATTTTATCATTTGAAAACTTCCTTTCCAAGACAAGAACACACTATTGTTGAGATTTTTGCAGGGAAAGAAGTGCTTCATTACCGTCTTGAAAAATCCGGTGAAAGCGCGTACAATAAGTAGCGGGACAAGGTGCCCCAAATGTACAATAAAGGAGATATGGATATGAGCAAGAAACCAACCGTATTGATGATATTAGACGGATATGGATTAAGAGATGACAAGCACGGCAATGCAGTCGCAGAGGCGGCTACACCGGTTATGGACAAACTGATGGCTGAGTGCCCGTTCGTGAGAGGAAACGCAAGCGGCATGGCAGTAGGACTTCCGGACGGCCAGATGGGAAACTCTGAGGTAGGACATCTGAACATGGGCGCAGGCCGTATCGTATATCAGGATCTGACCAAGATCACAAAGGCAATCCAGGATGGAGATTTTTTTGAGAATAAAGCGCTTGTGGAAGCGTGCGAGAATGTAAAGAAAAACAATTCTGCACTTCACCTGATGGGACTTGTATCTGACGGCGGAGTACACAGCCACATCACACATATTTACGGACTTCTCGAACTGGCAAAGAGACAAGGAATCGAGAAAGTATATGTACACTGCTTCCTTGACGGACGTGACACACCGCCGGCATCCGGTAAAGAGTATGTAGAAGAACTGGAAGCGAAGATGAAAGAGATCGGCGTAGGCGAGGTCGCTACAGTTTCAGGACGTTACTACGCAATGGACCGCGATAACCGCTGGGATCGTGTGGAGAAAGCTTACAGAGCTCTTGTAAAAGGCGAGGGTGACGAGGCTGTTTCCGCTGCAGAGGGAATCCAGGCTTCCTATGATAAAGACGTGACAGACGAGTTCGTCGTACCGATGGTAGTTATGAAAGACGGCGCTCCGACAGCGACAGTAAAAGACGGAGATTCCATCATCTTCTTTAACTTCCGCCCGGATCGTGCAAGAGAGATCACGAGAACATTCTGTGATGATGAGTTCACAGGATTTGACAGAGGCGAGAGAGTGAAGACCACATACGTATGCTTTACAGAGTACGATGTGACAATTCCGAACAAACTGGTTGCATTTGTAAAGGAAGAGATTACAAACACATTCGGCGAGTTCCTTGCAGCTCACAACCTGAAGCAGGCTCGTATCGCGGAGACAGAGAAGTATGCTCATGTAACATTCTTCTTCAACGGCGGTGTTGAGGAGCCGAATCCGGGAGAGGACCGTATCCTTGTAAAATCTCCGAAGGTTGCCACATACGACCTGAAACCGGAGATGAGCGCATACGAAGTGTGTGATAAGCTCTGCGAAGCGATCCGTTCCGGCAAATACGATGTAATCATCATCAACTTCGCAAACCCGGATATGGTAGGACACACAGGAGTTGAGAATGCAGCGATCAAGGCAATTGAGGCTGTTGACGAGTGCGTAGGAAAAGCGGTTGACGCTATCAAGGAAGTTGACGGACAGATGTTTATCTGCGCTGACCACGGAAATGCAGAGCAGCTGATCGATGAGGAGACTGGAGAGCCGTTTACAGCTCATACCACAAATCAGGTTCCGTTCATCCTTGTAAATGCAGATCCGTCCTACAAACTGAGAGAGGGCGGCTGCCTTGCGGACATCGCTCCGACTCTGATCGAGATGATGGGAATGGAACAGCCGAAAGAGATGACAGGAAAATCACTGATCGTGAAATAAGGATATTTGCGTCAGTACAGAGGTCATAAATACAAATATATACAGGGGCACGGCATAATGCCGCGCCTCTGTCTGTATGTCAGGATTTGGTGCGATACGCTTGGAGAGGTGCTATGTGTCAGTGGCACGTGTCCAGCACCGACTGGAGAGGAGACCGTCGAGCGGTAATGGCGCAAGATGAGCGAGGTATCGCGTTGAGAGGATAGACCGCAATAACAGCAGGAAAGAAGGAAACAGAACGTATGCGTGAGAAACTGACAAAAAGCGATGTAGAAAAGATCCAGGCTGAGATTGACCACCGTAAGCTTGTAGAGAGAAAAGAACTGATCGAGGCGGTGAAAGAAGCCCGTTCCCACGGGGATCTCAGTGAAAACTTTGAATATCATGCGGCCAAAAAAGAAAAAAACAGAAATGAAAGCCGCATCCGCTATCTGGAGAGAATGCTCAAGACGGCGATTATCG
This sequence comes from Candidatus Mediterraneibacter surreyensis, assembly GCA_019118885.1. Lineage (GTDB taxonomy): Bacteria > Bacillota > Clostridia > Lachnospirales > Lachnospiraceae > Mediterraneibacter > Mediterraneibacter surreyensis. The sequence continues at coordinate 9,130 of DWYB01000073.1, forward strand.
TGGAAGATCATTCCAAGGCTGACGAGGTGGGGCTTAACAACACAGTTGAAATCTACTGTGAGGACGACGACGAGGTGGAGACTTACCGGATCGTTACATCTGTGCGCGGCAGTTCGCTGAACGGACTGGTAAGCATCGAGTCTCCGATCGGAAAAGCTCTTCTGAGTCATAAAGAAGGCGACAGGGTCTATGTTAAAGTGAATGACGACTATGGGTATTATGTCGTAATCCGCAAAGTGATCAAGACAGAGAGCGAAGATGGGGATCAGATCAGAAGCTATTAGAAAATAGGAAAGGGAAAAAGATGAGATATACAACCGCTATTTTTGATCTGGACGGAACAATCACAGATTCCGGACAGGGAATTATGAATGCAATCCGGTATGCAGTAAAGAAACACGGGCTTCCGGAATTGTCAGAGCAAGTTCTGCGTTCCTTTATCGGACCGCCGTTGAAAGAACAGTTTCAGTCCGTCTTCGGATTGTCAGAAGAAGAGGGTGCGGTTATGGTTGCCGCATATCGGGAATATTACAGTGACAAAGGAATCTTCGAGAACCGGGTTTATGATGGTGTAGCAGAGATGCTTGAAAGGCTGAAAACAGCGGGAGCCAGGATATTGATGGCTACGTCAAAACCGGAGAAATATGCAAAACAGATTGCGGAACATTTCGGATTTTCCCAATATTTTGATTTTATCGGCGGAGCCTGCATGGACGGCAGACGTACGGACAAGCATGAAGTGATAGAATATGTGATCGACAGATGTAAAGTCTGCAGAGAAAGCGCCGTTATGGTCGGAGATCGGCGGCATGATATTATTGGATCTTCGAAGGCCGGAATCCACAGCATCGGGGTACTCTACGGATACGGCAGTCGGGAAGAACTGCAAAAAGCGGGAGCGGAGATGATAGCTGTAACGCCGGATGATATTACCAGACTCATTTTACAATAAAAAATCAAACATTGATTTAACAAAAACTTTGCATTGACAGAAGGATAGTTTTTACATCCCCTGTTTATAATACGTATGTAACAGGAAAAGAAATTTCTCTTAAACCAACATATATTTAATACGTATATGACAGTAAATGGGGGATGAAAAATGTACAGAGGACTTTGGAACATTATTACAAGACACATAGATAACAGCCATGCAGTATCAGTGTTTCTTCCGATTACGATTATAGGCTGGACTCTTGCAGGCGTTTTAGCCGGACTTATTGTCTGTGCTTTTACCGGCACAGGTATTGTTTCCGCACTCGCCGATCTGATCTGCGCAGGAGGGTATGCGGGGCTGATACTGGGACTTTTCGGAGGATGCCTCTTCCTCTACCGGATCGGTGTCTAAAATAAAGATTTTTCACAGAGAATCCTCTGCCGGATAAAACCGGCGGGGGATTTTATATTTGTTAAAACATACCGGGAAACAACTTTCTGCTGCATCGCAGTGCCCGCTTCACTCTACCTCATCCCCCGGAATCCATGTAACGAAAAAGGAAATGCTCGTCCATAAGAACTCGCATTTCCTTTTCTAACATGGAGAACCGGGTGTATTCGGAACTTTCCGCTTGGATGCACTGCTCACACAGCAGAAAGTTGTTTCCCATAGTTTCATCAAATATGAAATATTTCTGCATATTCCTGCAGATGACTTTATTCAATTAAACATATCGTTGCGGAGTGCTATCTTCCGCTTTAGCCATTTCACATAGTATATAGATATATAGAATATTGCTGCCCTTTGCGTATCGCTGTCTGAAAGAGATAAAACCAGTTCGGGCGCGGAAAGCCATAGAACAAAACATTAAGTGAGAGCGTTCCGAAAAGCATTTGTTCTGGATGTTAGGCGGTGTCAAATGGAGTCCCATTGGACGAACATTTGATTCCGGCGTTACATCCATTCAAATCTTTGAGGTAGAGCGGAACGGTTTTGTGCTATGGCTTTCCGCGCCCGAACGGAAATATATCTCTTGAAGAAATCTTTATTTCTCTTTCTCAAGATTTTTGAACGCTGTTGACAGCATCAGTTTGATTCTGTTCAGCTGGTTTACTTCACTTGCGCCCGGATCGAAGTCAATCGCGACGATGTTTGATTCGGGATGGCGTCTTCTCAGCTCTTTGATTACTCCCTTACCTACTACGTGGTTCGGCAGGCAGGCAAACGGCTGTGTACATACGATGTTTCCGGCGCCGTTGTGGATGAGCTCGAGCATCTCTCCGGTCAGGAACCAGCCCTCGCCGGTCTGGTTGCCGATAGATACAATCTCGGATGCCATCTTAGCCAGATCTTCGATGTGAGCCGGCGGATCAAAGTGTTTGCTCTGGGCAAATGCTTTGGATGCCGGTGAGCGCAGCCATTCTACAGCCGCGATTCCCAGATTGCCGATCAGTGCCTTGGATTTCTTGAATCCCAGGTGTGATACTTTGAAGTTCTGGTTGTAAAAGCAGTACTGCATAAAGTCGATCAGATCGGGAACGACTGCTTCGGCTCCCTCTGCTTCCAGCAGATCTACCAGATGGTTGTTGGCAGCAGGGAGGAATTTAACAAGGATTTCCCCGACTACGCCAACACGTGGTTTCTTGATGTCGAGAATCTCGATATTGTCAAAATCATTAATGATATCCCGGCACAGTTTTTTGAATTTCCTGCGCGACGGATATCCCTCGGATACAAATTTCTGTACAACTTCTACCCATTTGCGATGTACGGCGTTTGTAGAACCGGGTACCGCTTCATAAGGACGCATCCGGTAAACGCATTTCATGAAGATATCTCCGAATACTGCGGCGTATGCGATGCGTATAGCAAGTGGCAGCGTGATCTTAAATCCAGGATTCGCTTCCAGACCACTTAAGTTGATTGAGATGACTGGAATATGTCCGTATCCGGCTTTTTTGAGCGCGCGGCGGATGAATCCGATATAGTTGGAAGCACGGCAGCCGCCTCCGGTCTGGCTGATGATAACAGCCAGATGGTCGGTGTCATAATTGCCGGACAGAATAGCGTCCATGATCTGACCCACTACGATGAGAGACGGGTAACATGCATCATTGTTTACATATTTTAATCCCATATCAACAGCCTGACGATTGTCATTCGGAAGCACCTCGATTTTATAGCCGGCAGCCCGGAATGCAGGCTCCAGCAGCTCGAAATGTATCGGGGACATCTGCGGGCAGAGGATCGTGTAGGTCTTTCGCATTTCTTTTGTAAACGGTACCTTTTCAATAGAAGCCGGACGGATCGTACGCTGGGCGTTTTTCTGCTCGCGCACGCGGATGGCAGCGAGAAGAGAGCGCACACGGATACGGGCGGCTCCAAGGTTGTTTACTTCGTCAATCTTTAATGTTGTATAGATCTTATCGGATCCGGTCAGGATGTCAGCAACTTCATCTGTGGTTACGGCGTCCAGTCCGCAGCCGAAAGAGTTGAGCTGGATGAGATCCAGATTCTCTGTTGTCTTTACATAGTTTGCCGCAGCGTACAGACGGGAATGATACATCCACTGGTCCATAACGTTCAGCGGACGTTCTACCGGATTTAAGTGGGAGACAGAGTCCTCTGTCAGTACGGCAATATTGTAGGATGTGATCATCTCCGGCAGACCGTGGTTGACTTCCGGGTCAATATGATACGGCCGGCCTGCAAGAACGATACCTCTGTTGCCGGTCTCGTTCAGGAATTTGATCGTCTCTTCGCCCTTTTTGCGCATATCCTGACGGCATGCTGCAAGCTCATTCCATGCATCGTGTACGGCAGATTTGATCTCACTCTCGCCTAAGGAGAATTTCTCGCCCAGCTCCTCGATCAGACGGTAGGAGAGTGTCTCTTCGCTCTGGAATGAGAGGAACGGATGGATGAAATCAACTTCGCCGTTTACGATCGGGTCCATATTGTTTTTAATGTTCTCCGGATAGGAAGTAACGATCGGACAGTTGTAGTGGTTGTTGGCATCCTCAAATTCGTTACGCTCGTAAGGAACGGACGGATAGAAGATATGTTTTACGCCTTTGTTGATCAGCCACTGTACATGCCCGTGCGCAAGTTTAGCAGGGTAACATTCAGATTCACTCGGAATAGACTCGATACCCAGCTCGTAGATCTTTCTCGTGGAAGCCGGTGAAAGTACCACACGGAAACCAAGTTTTGTGAAAAATGTAAACCAGAACGGATAGTTCTCGTACATATTCAGAACACGGGGAATGCCGATCACGCCGCGTTTTGCTTCTTCTTCCGGAAGAGGCTCGTAGTCAAAATACCGATGTAACTTATAGTCGAACAGGTTCGGCATGGTGTTTTTCGACTTTTCTTTTCCAAGTCCGCGCTCACAGCGGTTTCCGGTGATAAACTTACGGCCGCCGCTGAAGTGGTTGATGGTCAGACGGCAGGTGTTGGTACATCCGCGGCATTTTGTCATTGTCGTGGAGTATTCCATGTTCTTGATCTCATCGATGGAGAGCATGGTCGTACCTTCGCAGTCTGTATATCTCTCGCGGGCGATCAGGGCCGCTCCGAAAGCTCCCATGATACCTGCGATATCCGGGCGGATCGCCTCGCAGTCCGCAATCTTTTCAAAGCTTCGCAGGACGGCATTGTTGTAGAAAGTACCGCCCTGTACGACGATATGATTTCCAAGCTCGGATGCGCTGGATACTTTGATAACCTTAAAGAGCGCATTTTTGATGACAGAGTAGGCAAGTCCGGCGGAGATGTCCGCAACGGAAGCCCCTTCTTTCTGCGCCTGTTTTACCTTGGAATTCATAAATACTGTACAACGTGTCCCCAGATCAATAGGATTCTGGGCGTAGAGAGCCTCATGGGCGAAATCCTCTACCGTATAGTTCAGTGACTTGGCAAAAGTCTCGATGAAAGAGCCGCATCCGGAGGAGCAGGCTTCATTGAGCTGTACACTGTCAACAGTCTGATTCTTGATCTTGATACATTTCATATCCTGACCGCCGATATCAAGGATACAGTCTACGTCGGGCTCAAAGAATGCCGCCGCATAATAGTGAGCGACCGTCTCGACCTCGCCTTCGTCCAGCATGAGGGCGGCCTTGATCAGCGCTTCGCCGTAACCGGTGGAGCAGGAGTGTACGATCTCTACACCTTCCGGGAGCTTATCATAAATGTCCTTGATAGCGCTGATGGTTGTCCCCAGCGGATCGCCGTCATTGTTGTGGTAGAAGGAGTAGAGAAGCGTTCCGTCTTCCCCTACCAGAGCGGCTTTTGTGGTCGTGGAACCGGCGTCGATTCCGAGAAATGCCTTCCCACGGTAAGTGGCCAGATCTTTTACCGGCACCTGATGCTTCGCGTGGCGGGCAGTAAATTCTTCATATTCCGCATTCGTGGCGAATAGAGGCTCCAGACGCTCTACCTCAATCTCCATCTTTACTTTGCGCTCCAGTCTGTTCTGAAGTTCCCTTAAGGCTACTGGAGTATCTTTCTTTGAGTTCAGGGCAGAACCGATGGCGGCGAACAGATGGGAATGGTTCGGGGCAATCGTGTGTTCATCATCCAGTTTCAATGTGCGGATAAAAGCTGCGCGCAGCTCTGAGAGGAAGTGAAGAGGCCCTCCGAGGAATGCCACGTGGCCGCGGATCGGTTTTCCGCAGGCAAGACCGCTGATCGTCTGGTTTACCACTGCCTGAAAGATTGACGCGGCAAGGTCTTCCTTTGACGCTCCGTCGTTGATGAGCGGCTGGATATCAGATTTGGCAAATACACCGCAGCGGGCCGCGATGGAGTAAAGCGCCTTATAGTTTTTTGCGTACTCGTTCAGCCCGGATGCATCCGTCTGAAGCAGGGAAGCCATCTGGTCGATGAATGAGCCTGTACCGCCGGCACAGACACCGTTCATTCTCTGCTCTACATTGCCGCCTTCAAAATAAATGATTTTGGCGTCCTCGCCGCCCAGCTCGATGGCAACATCTGTCTGGGGAGCGTAATCCTGAAGCGCCGTTGACACGGCTATAACCTCCTGAACGAAGGGTACGCCAAGATTCTTGGCAAGTGTCAGACCGCCGCTTCCGGTGATGACCGGGGAGACGTAGATCGGCCCGAGTTTATAAAGGGCGCGCCCAAGAAGGTCTGACAGAGTCTCCTGAATATTTGCATAGTGCCTTTCATAGTCGGAGAAGAGCACCTCGTTTTCTTCGTCCAGAATCGCAATTTTGACTGTAGTGGAACCGATATCGATTCCAAGAGTATGTAATTCTTTCGGATTCATTAATAAATTCTCCAATCTTCTGTATAATTTATATGTGTTATTTCCTATTTAATATGTTTCCACATTTTGCAGCACCATACATTATACGACAGAATTATTAAAAAGACAATTGTTATTATTATGAGGTATTTGAAAATAATTCCTGCGGTTATGGATAAATTATATAAAGATCAGGTTAAAGTCATGAAAAGGGATAACAACCGTTTGACAAACAGTAAGGTGGAATGTACAATTGTAAAGGATTATAACAAAAAGAAGGAGTAATGATCTTTGAACTGGCTGGATAAATTTGAAAGAAAATGCGGACGTTTTGCAATTCCGAATTTAACGGTATATCTGCTGATCGGTTATGTGATCGGTTTCGGAATCGTCTATCTGATGCCTGGAGTAATCGGTTATCTGACGCTGGAGCCGGCCCTGATCCTGCGCGGTCAGGTGTGGAGGATCATCTCGTGGGTGCTGATTCCGCCTACGACGAATCTGATCTCACTGGTATTCCTCGTCCTTTTATACTATTCCCTCGGGACAGCTCTGGAGAGAACCTGGGGAAGTTTCCGGTATAATGTTTACATTTTTTCGGGGCTTTTGTTTACTGTCCTGGCGTCATTCGGTCTGTATGCGTTTTTCTATTTCGTATACGGGATGGAAGTGCCGTTGTCCGCAGTGGGGCTGATCAGTACAAATTATATTACAATGTCAATTTTCCTTGCTTTTGCGGCAATCTATCCAAATATGGAAGTGCTGCTGTATTTCATCCTTCCGATCAAGATGAAATGGATGGCTCTTGTCTATGTGGTGATGGCTGTCTATTACTTTATCCGCGGAGGACTGGGCGAGCGGGTGGCGATCGTGGCGTCGCTGCTGAATTTTGTGATCTTTTTTCTGTCCAGCCGGAATACGAGACGTTTCGGCCCAAAAGAACAGGCGAGAAAGGCAAAATTCAGACGTCAGTCGGCTCCTCATATGAAGTATGCAAACGGGGCGAAGCACCGCTGCGCAGTATGCGGACGGACTGAGCTGGATGATCCGTGTCTGGAATTCCGGTTCTGTTCCAAATGCAATGGAAATTATGAGTACTGCCAGGATCATCTCTTTACACATGAACATGTAAAATGATTTAGAAAAAATGGATAGCAAGTATTAAGGAGAGTATTTATGAAAAAGACTAAAGTAGTATGCACGATGGGTCCAAATACAAACAACAGAGAGCTGATGAAGAGTCTCATGCTGAACGGAATGGACGTGGCACGTTTTAATTTCTCACACGGTGACCACGAAGAGCAGAAAGGCCGTATGGATTTGCTTAAGCAGCTTAGAGAAGAGTTGAATACAAATACAGCGATTCTTCTCGACACAAAAGGCCCGGAGATCCGTACCGGCAAACTGAAAGACGGGAAAAAGGTTGTACTCGAGAACGGAGCGTCCTTTACTCTTACTACGGAAGATATCGTGGGCGATGAGACGAAAGTGTCTATTACCTATGCAGGACTTCCGCAGGATGTAGATAAAGGTACAACGATTCTGATCGACGACGGTCTGATCGGTCTGAATGTAATTGGAAAAACTGCTACGGAGATCCGATGTGAAGTTGTAAACGGCGGAGAGCTGGGCGAGAAAAAAGGAGTTAATGTTCCCAATGTCGCTGTACGCCTTCCTGCTATCACGGAAAAGGATAAGGACGATATCCGATTCGGCGTGGAGCAGGGCATTGATTTCATCGCAGCCTCTTTCGTGAGAAATGCGGAATGTGTTCTGGAGATCAAGGCTTTCTTAAAAGACCTTGGCGCTCCGTATATTCCGATCATTGCAAAGATCGAGAACGCAGAGGGAATTCGCAACATTGATGAGATCATCCGTGCGGCGGACGGCATTATGGTAGCAAGAGGCGACCTTGGTGTTGAGATTCCGGCAGAGGAAGTGCCTTATCTCCAGAAGATGATGATCCAGAAGTGCAACAGCAACTTTAAAACAGTCATCACAGCAACTCAGATGCTTGATTCCATGATCAGAAATCCCCGTCCGACCAGAGCCGAGGTGACGGATGTGGCCAATGCGGTATATGACGGAACGGATGCCGTTATGCTCTCAGGTGAGACTGCTCAGGGGAAATATCCTCTTGAGGCGCTTCAGATGATGGTGCACATCATAGAAAATACCGAGCAGCATCTGGATTATGATATGATGCTCAACAAAACAGGCGAACATTTGAAAAGCGGTCTGTCCAGCGCTATAGGTTATTCATCTGTTCTGGCAGCCGCAAATCTGAATGCAAAATGCATCATCACACCGTCTGTTTCAGGCGCTACTACAAGAGTTGTCTCCAATCTGCGCCCGAAACAGCTGATCCTTGGTGTTACGCCTAATGAGCGTACACTCCGGAGGATGTCTATCTATTGGGGCGTACAGCCTTTGAAAACGATACAGTTTAAGACGACAGATGATATCTGCAACGGAGCGATGGAGCTTGCTACAGTAAAACAATATATTGAACCGGGCGATGTTGTTGTTCTGACGGCTGGTATCCCTTCACAGAATATCAAGCAGGAGCACACAACTAACAGCAATATGATGCGTATTGCTGTTGTGGAATAATCTTAAGATAAGTTGACCCGCGGGTGATGAAGCCGTCTCCCGCGGGTCTTTTCAATGAGTCATTTTGTATTAAAATACAGCGTAGATATTGACAGAGCGGTGCGGTTGTAATATAGTGTTCCTGAATGGTACTACTAATTCATGCGAATCAATAATAAGAGGAAGACCATATGGAAGAAAGCAGGGTGATCAGATACCTGACTGATTTCGGATTGTCCCGGCAGGAGGCGCTCGTCTATGAGCAGCTCCTGATCGGAGGTAAACAGACCGGATATGAGATAGCCAGAGATACAGGAATCTCCCGGTCCAACGCTTATACTTCGCTGGCTGCTCTTGTGGAGAAAGGGGCGGCTTATCTTGTGGAGGAGGCTGCCAGAAAGTATATTCCGGTCTGTCCGGAAGAATTCTGCGGAAACCGGATCAGGCGGATGGAAAAAGAAAAGCAGTGGCTTGCGGACAATCTTACCTGTGTAAAACCTGAAGAAGAAGGTTATATCACAGTGGAGGGGGAAGAACATATCCGTGACAAAATAAGGAATCTCATAGAAAAGGCAGAGGAGAGGGTTTATCTCTCCTGTTCCCGGATCTGCCTGGACAGTCTTGCGGAGGAATTACGTATGCTGGTGACAACAGGCAGAAAACTTGTTCTTATCACAGATGCGCCATATCATATGGAGGGAGCTCTTGTGTATGTAACAGAGGAAAAAGGATCTCAGATCGGCCTGATTGCAGATTCCAAATACGTTCTGTCAGGCGAATTCGGACAGGGAAGTATGAATACATGTCTTTATTCCGGACAGAAAAACTTTGTCATGCTGTTTAAGACAGCGCTGGCAAATGAGATCGAACTGATAAAAATACGAAAAGGAGAAAAAGAACAATGAACAAGAAACCATTTGTGACAAAAGAACAGGTGGAAGAGATCGTAAAAAAATATCCGACCCCTTTTCACCTCTATGACGAGAAAGGAATCCGGGAGAATGCGAAAGCTCTGAAAGAAGCGTTTGCATGGAATCCCGGATACAAAGAATATTTCGCTGTAAAAGCAACGCCCAATCCGTTTCTGATCAATATTTTAAGAGAATACGGCTGCGGCTGCGACTGCTCATCCTATACGGAGCTGATGCTGTCAGATGCGCTTGGTATCAGAGGAGAGGAGATTATGTTTTCATCCAACGACACTCCGGAAGAGGATTTTATTCTGGCTGACAAGCTCGGAGCGATCATCAACCTGGATGATATCACTCACATTGAATTTCTGGAGAAAGCGATTGGTCATATTCCGGAGACAATAAGCTGCCGGTTCAATCCGGGCGGACTGTTCAAGATCAGCAACGATATCATGGATAATCCGGGAGACGCCAAATACGGTATGACGGAGGATCAGATCCTTGAAGCGTACAGGACGCTGAAAGCAAAAGGGGCGAAAGAGTTCGGACTTCATGCGTTTCTGGCAAGTAATACAGTGACGAATGACTATTATCCGATGCTTGCGAAGATTCTTTTTGAACAGGCTGTAAGACTGTCGAAAGAAGCAGGCGTACATATTAAATTTATTAATCTGTCCGGCGGTATCGGCATCCCGTACAGACCGGATCAGGAGCCCAACGACATACGTGCCATAGGCGAAGGGGTACGTAGGGTATATGAGGAAGTGCTCGTTCCGGCCGGAATGGGAGATGTTGCGATTTATACGGAACTGGGGCGCTATATGATGGGGCCATACGGCTGCCTTGTAACAAAAGCAATCCACGAGAAACACACATACAAAGAATATATCGGTGTAGACGCCTGCGCAGTCAACCTTATGCGTCCGGCAATGTACGGGGCATATCATCATATTACGGTGCTTGGAAAGGAAGATGCCCCCTGTGATCACAAATATGATGTGACAGGATCTCTTTGTGAAAATAATGATAAATTTGCCATTGACAGAATGCTTCCGAAGATTGATATGGGAGATTATCTTGTGATCCATGATACCGGAGCGCACGGGTTTGCCATGGGGTACAATTATAACGGCAAGTTGAAATCAGCCGAGCTTCTTCTCAAAGAAGACGGAAGCGTCCAGATGATTCGCAGAGCCGAGACCCCGGCGGATTATTTTGCTACGTTCGACTGCTTTGAGATTGGTAAAAAGTTGTTGCAATAAGGAGTTTTAAATGATATAATCTTACATGGTTTCGGATAGAAACCATGACAAGCCGCTGTGGCGGAATTGGCAGACGCACTTGACTCAAAATCAAGCGGTTCACCCCGTGCCGGTTCGAGTCCGGCCAGCGGCAGCAGATTATGACGTCGTCTATGGAGATCGCATAGCGGCGAGGAATTATAGGACACCCCTGTAAATAACGGGGGTGTCCCACTTTTTTACGCTCTTTTTGATTATTTCAGGTTTCGCTTGGAGATCAGATTGCACCAATGGGGAAAATGAGAGGAAAAAGGCTGATTTTCATAATTGGTCTGCCACACCACTTCTGACGCAGAAGATTCTCTCCGCACCGCTTTTTCTTAGGGGTGACACGGATGTTTTTTGCACAATAGAAAAAGCACTGCGGAGCAACTTGAGGCGCTTATTGATACGCCATAAAGAAATCTCCCATTTTTCCCTCTGATACAACTGGTAAATCTTACTTCGGACAGCATAGTTGATTACGACCTTGCTATTGCCTTGCGGTAAACACAAATGGAAATGATCGCAGTAATCACCTCTGTGATCCAAAATGCATTCCAGACGCCAACCGCTCCGAAAAGCCTGCTGAGTAAAAACGCAGTCGGGATAATAACTACTACATACCGGCAAAGGGAAATCAGTAAGGACGGGGTGCCTTTTCCAAGTCCCTCCAATGCGCCGG
>DWYB01000074.1 GCA_019118885.1 Candidatus Mediterraneibacter surreyensis
ATACTAATAACAATTATAAAGATGTATCGTACAAGCAAGGGAGGGCCGTCCGTTGAGCCGGAACCGTGAACAGGATTTTGTCAATATCAAAATGTGGAAATTATTCAGGAAAAGATTTAAGAGTGATACGACGGAGGGATCATACTGGTCAGATATCCAGGAATACTGCCGCATTACGGAGAAGAATTTTGTCGATAGCAGCAGTGATGATGTGAAGAGATATTATGAAAAGATGCTTGAACAGGTTAAAAGCGGAAAGATCAGCCGGATCACGCTTACGAAAAAGTTTCGTGAGCTTCATTCTTACGCGTCATTTTTAATGGAAGAAGGAGAATATCTTTCGGGAAAAGATCATGATTATTTTTATCCCTATTTAAAGAATATGACAAAGGAGTCTGCACTTGCCGGTTCTGTTCCGGTGGAAGATATGGATGCACTTTTTAGAGCCGCATCGGAAGACAGAATGGCTTATACGATCATCACTTTGATGTATCGGGCGGGTATGACATCAACGGAAATTACAGGCATAGCCGGGGAAGAAGATTTTGTAGAGTATGATGACGGTATGTACGTCATGCTGTCCGGCAGGAAAGATCCATGCTATATACCGGAAGATGCCTGGGAAATTCTAAAAGAATATATGAGCCTGCGTGAAAGAAAAGATACACTTTTTTACAATCGCAGCGGCCGGCCGTTGAATACAATGTATATCAGCCGTATGATGAAAAAATACTGTGCCATTGCAGGTATAAGGAATTATAGCGCTCAGGAAGTGAGAAACAGTTGTGCTTTCAATCTGTTCGCATATGGGGCGGGAGTCAGTCAGACGGCGAGACAGATGGGCAGAACCGAACAGCAGATCCGAAGATACCGGGGGTCCGGATATCGCGGGAACCTCAGCAGGCATACTTCGGATCTTGTGAAAATACATATTGAAAAGCCATAGATATCAATGGATATCAGGCAAAATATTTACGAACGATACAGGAGATAACTCCGGCAGCACACAGTCCGAAAAGAATATTGTGCATCGAACCATACACTTCTAATGCTCCTTTTACCCCAAATACGGCTTCGGGAGCTTCCGGGATAAAAGGACTGAGCAGAAATGCCAGATAGGAGGTCGCAAATACCACGATGAATGAAATAAGTCCTCGTCCGGTATCTTCTTTCCAAGAATCTACGCCGCTTCGGACACGTACCCGCGTCATGGACCACAGGAGCGAGATTAATTCAAACAATACAAAGAGCGCTACGATACAGAGATAAGCTGCCAGTGTTATAGACGGCTTACGTGTACGGATCATTTCCAGAATATCGCCATAAGGAGTGCTTGCCCGCCAGAAAGTCCAGGTAACATATATCATGGTGGCCAGTATCAGGAGAGCTGTAAGACTTCTTACGACCGCAGCAGCAAGGCGCGATAATGTGCGTCCTCCTTTGCGGATAGGAGCTGCAAGCCGAACGCCCCGGCGTCCTTTGCTGCGCCGTGATGAACTGCGGTCACGGGGATTTCTCTCTCTTTCGCGAGATTCATTGTCGTATTCATCAGAATCATATTTATCAGAATCATATTCATCGGAATCATCGTCATAGTTGTCAGAGCCGTATTCAAACTCATCTTCATAATCCTGAGCTGTTTTCCATTTTGGACGATTGTCGGACGGCCGTCGGGAGTCATCCGACAGATCTACTGTCATGCCGGTATCATCTTCATAAGTGACTTCAAAATCATCATCAAATATATCTGAAAATTCTTTTTTCTCGTTCATAGAATCCCTCCCTTTCTTAAAAAATCTCTCTTATGTTAGCTCTTTTTTCCTGAATACTCAAGGCTTCTCACAAAATTTTAAAAAGATTTTAATCTTACCTTGTGGTCTTACAAAAGTGTAAGACTCTTCCTGTGAAATGTAAGTTGCAGAAATGGAAGAATAATTTTGCGATCTGGTACTATAAATGTGCAAGAGAAAAATAATGGCTGTGTTAGGAGGCGTAAAGGTGAGAGGAAAATCAAAGAGGCGTTTTGGCCGACTGCTTGGATGGCTTATGATCGTGATTCTGATTGTGATCATTGTACCGATTGGCGCAGTGATGTTTGCTGTAAGCGGGCTGTGGTCAGTTCTGGATCGTATATTGATTAAATTTAACAAATAATATGCTCTTTTTACATCATTTAAAAAATCTTTGAGAAATCTTAAGAATTACCTTCCTGTTATCTTAAGAACACTAACGTATGATAAAACCATAAAATAATTCAGCTGTATGTCTATTTGAACTGAGAAGAGATGGGAGAGGAGTAACTATGAAATATATTACATTTGCAGTACCTTGCTATAATTCGGAAGACTATATGAGGCGGTGTGTGGATTCACTGCTGGAAGGAGGAAGTGATGTAGAGATCATTCTGATCAATGACGGATCTACTGACAGAACAGCGCAGATTGCAGATGAATACCAGCTCGCACATCCTGATATTGTGCGGGCGGTACATAAAGAAAACGGAGGGCACGGTTCCGGCGTGAATAAAGGGCTTGAACTTGCACGGGGAATCTACTATAAAGTGGTGGATTCCGACGACTGGCTGGATTCGGATGCATATAAGAAACTGCTTGAAAAAGTGAAAGAGTTCTGCGGCGGAGGACGGGCTGAATTTGAAGAAGATATACCGGATCTCATTGTGTGTAATTATGTTTATGATCATCTGGACGAGGGAAAGACACGGAGTATGGATTATCGAAATGTTTTCCCGACAGAGGAAATATGTAATTGGAATACCATCGGGCACTTCAGACCGTCACAGTATCTGATCATGCATTCATTGATGTTACGTACAAGTATATTGAGAAAATCGGGAGTAAAGCTCCCGGAACATACGTTTTATGTAGACAACCTCTTTTCCTATCAGCCGCTCCCTTATGTGGAGAGTATCTACTATATGGATATCGATCTTTATCATTACTATCTGGGCCGTGAGGATCAGTCGGTCAACGAGAAAGTCCTGATGAAGCGGATCGACCAGCAGATTCGTGTGACAGAGCTGGTGGCGCAATGTGTAGACTTAAATGAGGTGAAGAAAAAATATCCGAAGCTGGCTTCATACATGACACGGAATATTTCAATTATGCTGTCTATCTCATCTATACATCTGCTGCTCATAGAGACGGCGGAGGCAGAACAGAAACGCCGTGATATGTGGGGGAGAATTAAGGCGTATAATGCTTCCCTCTATTACAGGCTGAGGTATTCCACTCTGAGCGGGCTTACCTATCTGCCAGGCAAATTGGGCGGTAAGCTTACGATAAGCGGATATCGTTTCGCAAGGAAAATCTATCAGTTTCAGTAAGATGAAAAGAAAGTACAGTTTATTATAAGCGCTGAGCTGCGCGTATAAAGGGGAGAAAAAGTATGGCAGAGATTTACATAGCACTCGTGGATACCCCGGGCTTTTTTGCCGGGATCATCCGCCGTGTGATAAGACAGAAATATATTCATGTAGTGCTCTCGCTGGATCCGTATCTGGAGGAGGCTTACAGTATCGGGAGACGTCATCCGTCAGTACCTCTTATTGCAGGATTTGAGAAAGAAGATAAATATCAGATACTCCGGGCATTCCCGGATGCTGATTATATGGTATGCAGCATGAAATGCACGCCTGAGCAGAAAAAGTATATTGAGCAGAAATTAAACGAGGCGATGGAGCAGCGTTTCCGTTATCACTATGCTGTCCTCGGTCTGCCTTTTATCCTGATGAATATCCCATTCTATCAGAAGAATCATTATACCTGTTCGTCCTATCTTGCAAAGATTCTGGAGGACGCCGGAGTCTGTCAGTGGAATAAGCATTTCTCACTGGTGACACCAAAAGATTTCTATGAATATGAAGGAAAAAAGAAAATATTTGAGGGGAGTCTCTATGAATTTGCTGCAAAAAGCAGAAGGACAGCAGAAAGGAAGCGGATTCCTGCCTTTTCATTCATGCAGCCTGCATATGCGGGAGCTGCGTATCTTATTAATTTCCTGAAACGGGGTGTGAACTTATGAGTATGAAAAAGAGAGCGCTTCAGATCGCTCTGTTTCTGGTTATTATGCTGCTGACTTTTTACGCATTGTTCAGCGGTAGAGATTTATCTGAAATCGGACATGCACTTATGAATATGTCATTCTGGTATCTCATCCCTTCTGTAGCGCTGGCAGTATTCTTCGTATGCGCCGAGGGGTTCATGATCTGGTATCTGCTTCGTTCTATGAAAGCTCATAAAGAGGGATATAAAGCAAGTTCTCTTTCCAGATGCATTCAGTATTCCTTTATCGGTTTCTTCTATTCCGGCATTACTCCATCGGCTACAGGCGGACAGCCGGTACAGCTCTATTACATGAATAAAGACGGAAACCGGGGATCGGACAGTACGGTTGTACTTATGACTGTAGCAGTGGCATATAAATTTGTTCTTGTAGTTATGGGGCTTGGCATCCTGCTTTTCTGGATGAATCCGCTTCGGCAGGAGCTGGGGAATTATTTCCCGCTGTATTTATTAGGGCTGGCTCTCAATGTGATTCTTGTGATCCTTATTTTGGGAGTTATGCTTTTCCCGAAAGTTATCCTGAAGCTGGCGCTTCTGTTTGAAGGATTGTTTATCCGGCTTAAGATCTGGAAACCGTCGGAGAAGAGGGAAGAGAAGATCAATGATTTTATCGACAGTTACCAGCAGGCGGTAACATGGCTGAAAGTACATAAAGGGAGTCTGGCGGTCGTGATCCTTGTGACGTTCCTCCAGAGATGCAGTGTGTTCGTGTTAACATATATGGTTTATCTCGGCTTTGGGCTTCACGGAGCCGGTGCAATGAAAGTGATATTACTGCAGGCGGCCGTGTATATCGCGGTTGATATGCTCCCACTGCCGGGAGCTCAGGGTATCACGGAACTGATGTACCAGGCTGTATTCGTTCATGTATTTACCGGAGCGTACCTGATCCCGTCCATGCTTGTGAGCAGAGGAATTAATTTTTATTTCCTGCTGATCGTAAGTCTGATAATCGTACTGGTAAACCGGTTTGTATTTGACAGAAGAAAGACAGCAAAGGCAGTCCGCGCGTGATGCGGGCTGTTTTGTTGTCCAGGGGAAAATAAAAGAGAGCAAGAACCGATAAAACATATGCCGGATTTCGTGATACAATGTCCTCAATGACATGATGAAATAGAACATAACGACACGAAATTCTGGAGGATGTGCCGATGAGAAAGCAATCGGGTATTATAATCAATCAGATCATTGATCTAATTGAGAGTCATCTGGATGAAAACATGGATCTGCATACGATAGCCGGTGATTTCAATTATTCTAAATACTATCTTCACCGTATGTTTACCGCAACAGCCGGCATCCCGCTGCATGAATATGCGGTCAGGCGAAGATTGACGGAAGCGGCGAGAACGCTTGTATCGTCTGATGTACCGGTAATTGAGGCGGCAGCACGATACGGATATGAAACGCAGCAGTCATTTGCGGCGGCGTTTCGCGATATGTATAAGATGACGCCCGGGGAGTGCAGGAAAAGGCGAATTTTCTATCCGCTTCAGCATCGGCTCAGTCCGCGCTGGCTGTCAAAGGATACAGGAATATATCATGAAAAAGTCAGATACGCAGTGAAGGAAGATATCGATGAGTGGATGGAAGTTGTAAGATCATCTGTTGACGGATATCCCTATCTGAACGAGAAAGATTATATCTGCCGCCTTGGAAATTATATTGCAAAAAGATGCGGGATTGTACTTGAAAAAGACGGCGTGATCGAAGGAGTGATGGCATTTTCAGTCCGTTCCTGTGAGACCGTGCATATCGAATATCTGGCAGTCCTGCCGCGGTACAGAAAGGCAGAATTCTATAAAATTCTGATTAGAAAACTTACAGAAGACAACCCAGCGCTTTGTTTATCGGAGAGAGGATGAAAATGAGGGCAAAGAAGAATAGGTACGGCGGCTGGAAAGAACAGACGCTCCTGTTTCTTGTCAGTCAGTCTATTACGCTTTTTGGTTCTACATTGGTACAGATGGCAGTCATATGGTACGCGACGCGGGCAACATCATCCGGCAGGTGGGTGGCAGTGTTTTATATCTGTTCCTGGCTGCCGCAGTTTTTTGTCTCTTTTATGGGTGGTGTGTTTGCAGACAGGTATGACAGAAAGAAATTGATCATCAGCGCGGATACTGCTACGGCGCTTATCACTCTATGTATGGCGGTAACTATGGGAATATTCCGAAAGGAGCAGGATCTTCTTGCGGCACTGCTTGTCATGTCGTTCCTGCGTTCTGTGAGCGCAGGAATACAGACGCCGGCAGTCAATGCTGTGATTCCGCAGCTTGTACCGGGAGAAGACCTAATCCGCTATAACGGAATCAATGCAGCAATGCAGTCTACAGTACAGTTCGCAGCTCCGGCTGCTGCAGGAGCAGTACTGACAGGGGGAAATCTGCACGCTACCCTGATGATCGATGTTGTCACTGCTATAGTCGGAACTCTTATTCTGTTATGCGTGAAACTGCCGTCACCAGTGCATCGCAGCCCGGTTCATGGTTCGTCTGTCAGTACAATCCGGAAATCCTGCAGGCTGATATTCCAGGAAATAGGAGAGGGCTTCAGGTATGTGCTTTCCTGTAATAAGCTGAAAAGATTTTTGATTTTTTATGGAATGTTTACCTTCCTTTGTGTGCCCTCGGGATTTATGGCGGGACTGTTCGTAAATCGGGTATACGGTGAAGCCTATTGGTATCTGACTGCGGTGGAAGCAGCGGGATTTGCCGGGATGCTGGCGGGCAGCATTTTCATGAGTATACGCGGCAGCATGGAAGGACAGAAAATGTTGTATTGCGGCTTACTCTTGTTCGGCATTATTGGTGTAGGGATGGGGATGGCAGGAAATTTCCTGCTCTATCTTGCCCTGATGATCGGATTTGGAGTGGCAATGACAGTCGTACAGACGCAAGTGACAGCAACTGTCCAGAGACTTAGCAGAGAAGATATGCAGGGAAGGGCGGTTGGACTTTTGAGTTCCATGTATTATGGTGCCATGCCTCTTGGAATGGCTGTCTTTGGGCCTATGGCAGACAGGTTCCCTATGCGGGGGATTATGATTGGTGCGGGGATTGCAGTCATATGCTGCGGTCTGGTGCTGATCCGGGAATAAAAAAATATCGTGTAATCATAAGTTCTAGTATAATTTATTGGTAATGTAATTATCTTGACAAAATACTCTTTACTGATATAATATTACGAATGTAATATAACGGCAGCACATAATTAATATGGGGAATAATATGGGCAAAAAGATTCAAAGGATATTCTTAATTATATTTGCAGCGCTTTTGTGCTGCTTTTCTGCCGGCTGCAGTCATAAAAACACTCCGGCAGAAGATAAAGACAGCAATAAAGATGCAAGCGTTTCAGACGAGCCGGAAGATACGGAAGAATTGTCCGAAGCAGAAATTTATGAAAGAGGATATGATCTTCCCATAGACAGCGCAGAGAAGGAAGAGGCGGAAAAGGACTGCGCGGAAATGATGGAAGCAATCCGCGACATCTATGAAGAAGCAGATAAGGGAACTTCCATCAATGCAGTGATCTCGCAGGAGACAGCGATAAAAATGCAGCAGGTTATAGCTGAAAAAGACGTGCCGGCTGCGGTCAGTGGATTCGACGTGGATATGATGAACTATGATGCAATGGAAGACTTTCTGGATGAGGCGTCGGCAGGAAATCAGTCAGAGATTATTTTATACAGGATACACACGGACGGTACGGTCTCCAGAGAGAAGTTTACCTTTGACGGGAAAGATATGTATTCACTTTATACAAAGGGCAGATGGACAGATGATATGGAGCCGGCTTTCAGCGTCAACAGCCGTTCCCGGATGAGTCAGTGGAAGTATACGGAGAAAGGATGGTTTTGCTATGAATATTGTACCGCACAGCCGCCGGAACTTACGGAGGTCGTGGATGCATACGAGATGATACGGGTAAAGCCGCAGAAGGAAGAGTACAGGGAGATGGAGGAGAACTATCTTGATATTATCGGATATCAGGGAAATAATCTTCTGTGCTCCGAATGGTCGGAGGATCAGATTGAGGGACTGGATTTTAACGGACTGTATGAATACCTTTATATGGAAGAATACGGAAGAGAGATAGATACGGAAAAATGTGCCGAGGGTATCCCGCGGGAAGAGTTTGAAAGTCTGCTGACGAAATATCTGCCGGTGACAGCAGAGCAGCTCAGGGAATATGCATCTTATGATGCCGAAAGCGGAACCTATGACTGGGTCATGCTGGGAGTCGGGAATTATGCTCCGAACGCTTTCTGGATCTCTGTGCCGGAAGTGACAGGGATTAGAGAAAATGAGGATGGAACCGTAACACTGACGGTGGATGTGGTATGTGAGAAAAAGGGAAACGATGACTTCTATACCCATGAAGTTACACTGCGTATTCTGGATGATGGAAAAGCGATGTATTTGTCTAATCACATTTTAGATGACAGACCGGGAATGATCCCGGATTATCAGTATCGGTGTGGGTGACATAGATCCGGGAAATTCAGTAAAATGAGTTTCCCGGTTTTTTTCTTACATTTTCGTAAGCTAGAGAATTTGGGGAGCGGGGCATGATATAATAATGACGGTGCTTTCTTTTCTGAGCACATAGTATAACGCTTGCTGTGCAGGGATTATTATGTATATCGGCAAGGAGGATTTAAATGAGCAGACTGCTTTTATTAGAGGATGACCTGAGCCTGATCGACGGGCTAAAATATTCACTGGAGAAAAACGGGTTTGAGCTGGATGTTGTGCGCTCTGTCAGAGCGGCAAGAGAAAGATTGAGGGAAAGACACGGATATGATCTGCTCCTATTGGACGTGACGCTGCCGGACGGCACGGGCTTTATGATCTGTGACGAAGTGAGGAAATCCGGGGATATGATCCCGATCATATTCCTGACTGCCGCAGACGAGGAGACGAGTATCATCCGTGGTCTTGACAGCGGCGGAGACGATTACATTACGAAGCCTTTCAAACTAGGAGAACTGTGTTCCAGAATCCGGGCTCTCCTTCGAAGGAGCACACTGCAGAGTTCTCCTGATACAGGCGCAATATGCTCCGGCCCGGTTACGATCGATCAGACAGCGGCAAAAGCATATCTGGATGGGAAATATCTGGATCTTACCGGAGCGGAATACCGTCTTTTGAGCCTGCTGATCCGGCATGACGGACAGACATTGACCAGAAACTTTATTCTGGATGAGTTGTGGGACGGGCATGGGAATTTCGTGGACGACAATACGTTGTCTGTCTATATCCGCCGTCTGAGGGAGAAGATCGAGGAGCAGCCTTCACGTCCGGTGCATCTTCTGACTGTGAGGGGGATGGGTTACCGATGGGAGGGCGAGCAATGAAACTGATGTATGATAAAGAAAACCGCATATATCTGACTTTGATCGGACTGTTCTGTCTGGGGCTGATAGTATCCTGCATAGTTGTGGGGATCCTGCAGGGCCCGGTTGTAAGGAACAGTCTTTTTGAATGGGAGAAAACGACAGCATCTTCACTATTGGAGAAGGGAGTGGATGCAGGTACGGTAGCAGAAGCATTTAACTCGGAAGTAACCACAGCAGAAGGAGAACGGCTGATAAGTCAGATCGGCCATACAGAGGAAAATATATCGCTCCTGTTCCTGGAGGCCAGAATGGCCGTGCTGCAAACAGGTGCCGGATGTCTGGCTTTCGGAATGATAATGTCGGCGTTGCTCATCTCTGCTTCCGTAACATTTCTCATGAAACGGGAGAAAACCTATGAAAGAGCAATAAAAAAGATTGAAAGATACGCTGAAGGCGACTTTAGTGAACGGCTTACTAAAGGAGGAACAGGCGGGCTGGATCATTTGTTTGTAAAAGTGGATCAGCTTGCCACTGCACTGAGGGCAAAGAGTGAAAGGGAGTCAAAAGCAAAGAATTTCCTGAAAGACACGATAACTGATATTTCCCATCAGCTTAAGACGCCGCTTGCCGCATTGAATATGTATATGGAGATCATATATGGGGAACCGGATCATCCGGAAACTGTGAAGAACTTTGCGGGCAAATCTATCTCTTCACTGGAGCGTATGGAACGGCTGATATATCTTCTTCTGAGAGTCATGCGGCTGGATGCGGGAAGCGTTACGTTCACCCCGGCTCCTGTGAACATCAGAGAGCTGGCAAAGACGGCTGCCGCCGATCTGGAAGCCAGGGCGGAGTCGGAGAAAAAGCAGATTATTTTTGACGGAAATCGGGAGTCTGTGCTGTACTGTGATGAGGAATGGACAAAAGAAGCGCTGTCAAATCTGATCAAAAACGGACTGGATCATACAGAAGCCGGTGGGATCGTAAAGGTATCGTGGCAGCGCTCTCCTGCAATGACAAGGATTTGCGTGGAAGATAACGGAAGCGGGATATTGCCGGAAGATATCCACCATATTTTTAAGCGCTTTTACCGCAGTCAGACATCCAGGGATTCTCAGGGAGTCGGTCTGGGTCTCCCGCTTGCCCGGTCGATCATCGAAGGACAGGGAGGAACTCTGTCTGTTGAGAGTACTCCGGGAGTGGGAACTACATTTACTGTCTCTTTCCTGACGGCGGAGAATATACCGGAGAAGATGACAAAACTGTAAGGAAAGAGTGGTCACAGATTCATCCTGCTGTAAGGAAGAAATGCTATTCTATAACCGGAAAAGGAGGAGAATAGCCATGGAAATATTAAAAGTAGAACATCTCAATAAAACATATGGAGCAGGAGAGGCAAGTGTAGAAGCGCTAAAAGACGTGTCATTTTCTCTCCAAAAAGGAGAATTTGCCGCTGTAGTCGGCGAATCCGGGTCAGGGAAAAGCACGATGCTCAATTGTGTAGGAGGACTGGATACGCCGACTTCCGGGAAGATCTATCTGGACGGGCAGGATCTGTTTGCCATGGCAGAGAGCAGGAGGACTGTATTTCGCAGACAGAATATCGGTTTTGTATTCCAGTCGTTTCAGCTTGTGCCGGAACTTGATGTAGAGCAGAATATTATTTTCCCGCTGCTTCTGGACTATCAGAAGCCGGAACAGAGGAAAGTGGAAGAGGTGCTTGAGGTGCTGGGGCTTGAGGGACGCCGGCATCACCTTCCCGGACAGCTCTCCGGCGGGCAACAGCAGAGAGTGGCGATCGGCCGCGCGCTGATCATGCATCCTATGCTCGTGCTCGCCGACGAACCGACGGGGAATCTTGACTCAAAGAACAGCCGGGATGTGATGGATCTGCTCATGAAAGCATCCCGTTATTACCAGCAGACAATCCTTATGATCACCCACAACGAACAGCTTGCTTCCGGTGTGGACCGGGTACTCCGGGTACAGGACGGACGGCTGACAGATCTGGGAGGTGTGCGCGAATGAAACATTATCTTGATCTGGTAAAAATATCGGCGAAAAAGAGGAAGAGACAGAGCAGGATGACAAGGATCTGCATTGTCCTGGCAGTATTCCTTGTGTCCTCTATCTTCGGCATGGCGGATATGGAGATCCAGAGCCAGATGTATCAGGCAATACAGTCTGACGGCTCCTGGCACGCTGTATTTTTCGGACTCAATGAGGAAAATATACAACTGATCCGGTCGAGGGCAGAGGTGGAGACGGCGTCCCGCTATGCAGCAACGAATTACAGGCTGGATGAGGGATATACGATCGGCGGCAAAGAGACAGTAATCTGCGGGTTTGACGAGACCATGGCAGAATTGATGCCTGATGCCAGGATTGATGATGGAGAATTTCCGTCCGGCAGAAATGAAGCAGCGGTGACAAAAAGTATCCGGACACAGATGAATCTTGAAAAAGGAGATACATTGATACTTCATACGCCTTCCGGAACAGCTCTGGAATTTACAGTCACCGGATTCTGCGATGATACATCCATGCTCACCAGTCAGGACGCGTTCGGAATCTTTGTGAATACGGATACTTATGAAACTTATTTTATGGATGACACGCTGGAAGAGGATTCCCAGCTTTATGTAAAGTTTTCGCCATTCTGCAATATCCAGAGAACAATCAGCGATATCAGGGAACAGTTTCATCTTAATGAGGCATCGGTCGGACAGAATACAAAAGTGCTGACATTGATGTTTCAGACAAACGAACCTTATATGATTCAGCTTTATTTTGTAGCGGCAATCCTTGCAGTTCTTGTATCAGCGGCGGGAATTCTGATGATCTCCAGCAGCCTGAACAGCAATGTGGCCCGGCGGACAAAATTTTTCGGTATGCTCCGATGCCTCGGCGCGGATCAAAAGCAGATCCGGCGTTTTGTAAGACGGGAGGCTCTCGGATGGTGCAAGAGCGCAATCCCGGCAGGATTGATTCTAAGTGTGATCGTTGTATGGGGACTCTGCGCTATACTCCGGCTTTTAAGCCCTACTTATTTTGCTGGAATGCCTGTAGCCGGTATCAGCTGGATCGGACTTGCAGCGGGCGCACTGATTGGCTTTATCACGGTACTTCTGGCAGCACGTACTCCGGCCAAGAAGGCATCGGCGGTGTCTCCTCTGACTGCAGTTTCAGGAAATACCGGCACTGTCAGAGCCGTGAAAAAAGCGGCAAATACCCGTCTGTTCCGCATAGAGACTGCATTGGGAATCCATCATGCCGCAGGCAGCCGGAAGAACTTTATCCTTATGGCAGGATCATTTGCGTTCAGCATTATTCTGTTCCTGAGCTTCAGCCCGGCCATCGACTTTATGAACCATGCGCTGAAACCGCTGCAGCCGTCGGCCCCGGATCTTTCCATTGAGGCCGCGGACAATGGCAACAGCATTTCAAGGGAACTTACCGATACTCTGAAAGAAAATCCGGTGGTAAAAAGAGTGTACGGCAGGAGCTTCTGCGGCGATATACCGGCAAGCGTTTCCGGAGGATCATTTACCGCTTATCTGGTCTCTTACGAGGAGAATCAGTTTCGGTGGGTGGAAGATGACCTGATGAGCGGCTCCTTTACGGAAGCGGTAAATGGAAACGGAGTGCTGGCGGTATACATGGATTCGGATCGGAAGTTCGATCCGGGAGAACAGATGACTCTGGAGCTTCCTGAGAAAACAGAGAAAGTGGAAATATGCGGAACACTTTCCGAAAGCATGTTTAATGTTCCGGATGGATCAGTAGTTTTCATCTGTTCAGAGGATATGTTTACGAAACTGACAGGTATAGACGGGTATTCAGAAGTCGATGTGCAGTTTACTTCAGGGGTGACAGACCGGGATGTGGAGGAGATCCGCGCTCTGGCGGGAGACGGAGTCTCCGTCGAGGACTACAGGACGGGAAACAGTGAGGTAAGGGGAGCTTATTATTCATTTGCCCTGTTCCTTTATGGATTCCTCGCGGTGATCGCGCTGATCTCCATCTTTAACATTATCAACAGCATTGCCATGAGCGTCTCGGCAAGGATGAATGAATACGGAGCCATGCGTGCGATCGGCATGAGTACAGCCCAGATGGTGCGGATGGTGGCGGCGGAGACGGCAACCTATGTATTCTGGGGGATCGCGGCAGGATGCGCGGCAGGTCTGCCACTCAACTACAAGATTTACGATATGCTGGTCACGTCCAGATGGGGAGACGGATGGTATTTCCCGACAGCAGCGGTGGCTGTGATCATCGGAGTTATGATACTCTCAGCTGTGATGGCTGTGCGGGGGCCGGCAAAACGGATTCATGAGATGTCTATTGTGGATACGATCAGTGCACTGTAACAAAAGGTGATTATCTTCAAAAAAATGTATATATATAGCGAATATTCCTTCAAAAAAATGTTTTATAAGAAATTTCTGTGAAAATACACCGGAATATACAGTAGTTTCAGCCGGCTCAATACTGGGGAATGTGAAGTTGTACAACATCGAAATCATGCTTTTTTATGCAAATATGAAAAGCATGATTTTTTGTATTGTGTAACAGAGAAAACAGCCACAGTATATACCCTGCGCGGGTGAAACTGTGGCTGATACGGTTTTAAAATGATTCTTTTTCTACAAGAACTCTGCAGCTCTTCCTGTTACAGACAATGCCATATTTCAGTACAGTATGAATATCCGATTCTTTGAACGCATCTGTATAATGCTTTTCGTCAATCTGGCGGATTGCTTTTTGACATTCTTCTTCTTCGTGTGAATCAGCATACTTTACTTCTATGATAATTCCGATATCAGAGTGATCGATCCAGATCATAATATCACCGAATCCGTTCCCGGCTTCCCGGTTTGACCTTACAGACCAGCCTGCTTTATAACTTAGAATGCCGAGAAGGATCCCATGATAAAAGTTTTCTTTTGTCGGCTTTCTCACAAATGTGTCGCGGACACTAATCGTTTTTTGCATATATTTTGTGAAAAGCTCTTCAACCTTATCAGCTTCTCCATTGATCAGTGAATTACAGAAAGAGTTAAGCAGCTCCCCGTCTTTTTGCACCTCATTCTCAAATAATGCCATAATCTGTTCAGTAAAAATGTTTCTGATTTCACGGTTGGGAATGACCAGTTCAAACAGATTATTATCTGAGCGGGCTTTCACAGTCAAATATCCGGTCATGAAAAGAGCACTCCAGATATTTTCAGGAGAAGAAAACAGGTCTTTATAGGTTAATTCCTGCCGTACCGTTTTCTGTACGGATTCTCCGGCAATAAGGTGTTCAATTTCCACTTTGGTAAGTGTACGCTGTTCTCCCATACTTTCTACGAAGCGTTTTATAATATCATTTCCACTGGTATTGATCCAGTAGTTTTCAGGAGGCAGCTGTTTATTCTTTCTGTGCTTCTGACAATAACAGATCACATCCCACGGACAGTAGATATCGGAACTGCCGAAACGATATCCGTCATACCATTCTTTCACAATGCAGTAATTATTTTCCAGACCGTAATATCGGAGCATTTCTTTTACCTCGGCATCTGTAAAACCGAAATACTCGTCAAAGTCCATGTCTGTTATCGTATATACATTAAAATTATTTAATCCTGTAAATATACTTTCTTTCGCTACCCGAAGACAGCCTGTGAGTACGGCAAAATAGAGATTGTCATTGGTCTTCAGGGCGTTGCTGAAAAAATTACGGATAAGATGTACCATTTGTTCATAGTAGCCGTATTCATTTGCTTTCTGAAGCGGAACGTCATATTCGTCAATCAGAAGAATGACTTTTTGACTGTAGTGTCTGTACAGCAATTCTGTAAGTACACGCAGACTGTAACAAAGGGTGTCGTCTGTCATGTCCGGAACCAGCATATGCTGCAGAAGATCTTTGTCATTATCAGAAAGCACGCTGCTTTTAAAAAGAAATTGAAGACGTCGCACTTCTTCGTTGACAACCCTGATAAACATTTTCCGGGCTGTCTGAAAATCTTCAGCATCTATACTTTTCAGGCTGATTGAGATTACCGGAAATTTCCCCATATATTCATTGCAGAGAGCAGTTTCACGGGAAATATCAAGTCCATCGAACAGTCTTTTATCACATCCGATCTCAAAAAAACTTTGAAACATACTCATAGTAAGCGATTTCCCAAAACGTCTCGGCCGTGTGAATAAATTCGCCTTTCCACGGCTTTCCAGAAGTTCTTTGATCAGATTTGTTTTGTCTACATAATAAAAGCCGTCCCTGCGGATCTCTTTGAAGTTTTCAATGCCAACAGGAAGCATTTTTAATGAAGTCATACAAGAAACACGCTCCTTCTGAACATGATTTTTATTAATTCTACCATTAGCAATCAGGAATGACAAGTAACTTAAAAATTTTCATAAAGTTGTTTTTCCGGAAAGATGATTCGTTATACTTTATAGATGATACAGAGAAGAGATGTTACAAACATTGAGAGGGAAAACAATTGTTTCATATATTACGGCGGGAAGACCCCGATGATGAGAGGTTCGCGGAGAAGCTAATCTGCGAGAACTACGAGGATATTTATAAATACTGTTACCGGCTTTTGAAAAATAAGACGCTGGCCGAGGATATTACGCAGGAAGTCTTCTTGAAGTTTACGTGCAGCCTGGAGAGATACCGCGAGTACGGGAAGAGGAAGAACTACCTCTATGTAATAGCATCAAACGCCATAAAAGATTATTTCAAAAGAGCGAGTACGATACATGAAACGGCGACGGAGGAACAGGAAGGACACGGTGAAGGAAAATCCGGCGGAGGCGGAGAGATCGACCGGCTTCTTGACCGGATACAGGTCATGACGGCATTGGATGAACTGGAACCGGAAGAACGGGAAATGATCATCCTGCGTTATTATCAGGATATGCGTCTGAAAGACATTGCCTGTATCATGGACATACCGGTATCTACAGTCAGATACCGGCTGAAACAGACGGAGAGTAAGCTGAGGGATAAACTTGTATGATTGCGGACAGAAAGGAGAAGAAAACACTATGGACAGAAAACTGAAAAAACGTCTTTTGGAATTTACGGTTCCACCATACGACGATAAGCAACGAAAAGAAACACTTCTGTTGGCAGAACAGATGAAAGAACATCGTCCAGAGGCGAAAATGTCCGGTATATGGTTCTTTTTTGATCAGCTTCGGTTTATCCGGAAAAGGACATGGCTGCTCAAGATTGCTGCAACAACGCTTTTACTGGCTGTTGTCATTGGCCCGAATGCAGGAACGGACAGCTCCCTGCTTTTGCTTGGGTCCGTGTGTATGCCGCTCCTCTGTCTGATCAATGCCCGCGAGCTGTGGGATTTATGTCAGCCGGGGCTTCTGGAGCTGCAGATGACAGTGAGAAACCCGCTGCGTCAGGTACTGCTGATTCGGCTGACGGCTTTTGGGGCGGCGGATCTGGTAATCCTTTTTCTCTCTGCGGCAGTTTTCACGGCGTCAGACCGGGCGGAAATATGGCAGGTGCTTTTGTACGGTACAGTACCATACTTTGCCATGTGCGCCGGATGCATGGCAATCCTTAAGAAATGGGAACAGGAAAACGGTCTTTTCTTCTGCGGGGGATGGGGCGTACTGCTTGGAGCAGTATTTCTATGTATTGAAAATACGGGCGGAGAGATATACAGTATGCAGAATGTATGGATATGGGCTGCCGCAGAGGTTATCACCATAGCAGGAATGGTGAGGCAGATGACAGATTTAATGAAAAAGTCAGGAGGAAATGTAGATGAGATTAACGCTGGAACGGCTGTCTAAACAGTTTAAGAACAGGATTGCCGTAGACAATGTGAACGCTGAACTCAGAGAAGGAATCTACGGGTTCCTGGGAGCAAACGGAGCGGGAAAAACGACTCTCATGCAGATGATCTGCGGGATCGTCGCTCCGACAAGAGGCGAGGTAAAAGTAGACGGGAAAAATAATGTGGAGATGGGTATGGAATTCCGTGATATGCTCGGGTATCTCCCGCAGGAATTCGGCTATACGCCCGGATTTACGGCAAAGGACTTTATGCTTTACATTGCGTCGGTCAAAGGGATCCCGCCGCGCAGGGCAAAGAGAAAGAGCGAGGAACTGTTGGAACTGGTGAATCTAAAGGAGGACATGAACCGAAAGATACGTACTTTTTCCGGGGGGATGAAGCGCAGGCTCGGCATTGCACAGGCACTTCTAAATGACCCGAAGATCCTGATCATGGACGAACCTACTGCCGGGCTTGACCCGAAAGAGAGAGCCTATTTCAGAAATGTAATCGCAGAGATGGCGCAGGATAAGATTATTATTATCTCCACACATATCGTATCTGATATCGAGTACATTTCGGATCAGGTGCTCATCATGAAGAAAGGAAGATTTCTCCTGCAGGGAACCGCGGAAGAACTGATCTCGGAAGTGAACGGAATGGTCTGGTCCTGTCGCGTGCCAGCGGGTGAATGGCTCTCGTTCGAGAATCAGCATACGATTGTAAATTCCCGTAATCTCGGAAGTGCGGTGGAGGCACGGGTGATCAGCCCGTTTGCTCCGTGTGCCGGCTGTGAACAGACAGAAGCTACGCTTGAAGATCTGTACCTGAAATGTTTTGCCGATGAACAGAGTCTGGACGCCCGGGATTTATCGGATAAGAGCACGAGAACAGGAAGAAGGGGGAAACGGTTATGAAGAGAATGATCTGGTATGAATGGAAACGGATATGGCAGAGCAGACTGACACAGTTTGTAGTGATCGGATGTATTTTGTTTCTGTTGTTTTGTACATGGTCGAATATCCGTCAGATTCAGACGACAGACGGCGAGGGCAATCAGGTGACCGGCATGGCTGCAGTGAAAGCGCTGAAAGAGACGGAGCGCATTACTCTGGATCAGGAGACAGTGACCGCTATTATGCAGGAATATCTCGATTATACGGAGAATCCCGCCACGTCTTCAGATGATTCGAAGCTTGTGTATCTATCGGAGGAGATGTACCGGACATGGTATCTGCCCAGAATGGAACTTATGAATCAGATCATCTCGGTATATTTTCATAAAGGACAGGAATATGTGGACGACCGTCAGTTATTGGAGGAAAACCTGGGAAGAGATTTCTATGAGGCAAGGAAAGAGCGGGTACAGGAACGGCTTACTTACTATGTGAACCTTGGCAGTGTGACTCCTTCAGAGGCAGACTGGTGGGATGAACAGGATGATAAGGTTGGCGAGTACACATATGGCAATTATAAAGTGTGGGATATTCTGATCAGTAATCTGCCGTGGGTGCTTTTCATCATGATGATCGTATGTGTGGGTATAGCGCCTGTATTTGCAGGAGAGTATCAGTCGAAATGCGATTCACTCCTTCTGTGCATGAAACACGGGAAACACAGGCTTATTCTTGCAAAGCTGGCGGCATCCACTGTATATGCCAGTGTCTTATACTGGGGGATCGTGCCTCTGTACTCGGCGGTACTTCTCATTTTTGTGGGAACGGACGGCTGGGATCTTCCTGTACAGCTGATTTATTCGGGAATGCCGTCCAGTTATGCCCTCACCACGAGTCAGGCATATCTTCTCGCCCTTCTGATGGGATATGTGATGACACTCGGACTTGGAGGGCTTGTATTACTCCTGTCAGCTCTGTTTAAAAATCCTTATGTGGTGATCGTGACAGCGTTTTTGTATCTCTGTGTGCCCCTGTTCCTGTCCACGAATTCAGGGGGATACTTGTGGGTACATCTGCTAGCCCTGCTGCCGGAGAAAATATCGGAGTTTCATTTTGCATCCTACATTGCATACAGCATGGGAAATATAAAGATGACTCCGCCGATGGCGGCTATGATCGTAAACGGTCTGTGCGCTGTAGTATTTTCCGGACTGGCGTACCTGTTCTTCCGCAGACATCAGGTGAATCGCTGATTGCACTTGACAACTCCCCGCAAACTCTGCACAATAGTTCTAAATGCAGAGTCTGTGAGGAGTTTTTTATGAATATCATCAATATAGAACATATCAGTAAGATCTACGGAGAAAAGGTCATCTATGAGGATGCGTCTTTCGGAGTCCAGCAGGGAGATAAGATCGGCATTGTAGGAATTAACGGAACCGGAAAATCCACGCTTCTCCGCATGATTGCCGGCGAGGAAGTGCCGGACGAGGGGCAGATCATAAAGCAGAACGGGCTTAAGATCGCCTATGTGCCGCAGAATCCGGTCTTTCCGGACGGAGCGGACATCCGTTCCTATGCATTTTCAAAAGGAGACGGGGAGGACTGGCAGGTGGAGTCTAATCTGATGGAGCTGGGGATTTCTCAATTTGACCAGAAGATCGAACACCTCTCCGGCGGACAGAAGAGAAGAGTTGTGCTGGCGAAAACGCTGGCGGAGGATTTCGATGTTCTCCTTCTGGACGAGCCGACCAACCATTTAGACGGGGAGATGATCACATGGCTTGAGGAGTATCTGCGATCCTACAGGGGAACAGTCCTTATGGTGACCCACGACAGGTATTTCCTCGACAGAGTGTGCAGCCGGATTCTTGAGATCAGCCGCGGAAAGATGTATGGATATGACTCGGATTATTCGGGCTTTCTTGAACTGAAAGCAGCCAGGGAGGAGATGGAGCTGGCGTCAGAGCGGAAGCGTCAGAGCGTGCTGCGCATGGAGCTTGAGTGGGCGAAGCGGGGATGCCGCGCACGATCCACAAAACAGCGGGCGAGACTGGAACGGCTGGAAGCGCTGAAAAACGGAAAAGCTCCGGTGCAGGATCAGACCGTGGAACTGGGATCTGTGGAGACAAGGATGGGAAAGAAGACCATCGAACTTCACCATATCAGCAAAAGCTACGGGGAAAAGAAGATACTGGAAGACTTCAGCTATATTGTCCTGAAAAACCAGAGGCTGGGGATCATCGGCCCAAACGGATGCGGTAAATCAACGCTGATTAAGATGATCGCAGGTCTTGTCGAGCCAGATGCGGGTTATATCGAGATCGGGGAAACTATTAAGATCGGATATTTCGCACAGGAAGAACAGCATATGGATGACAGCCAGCGGGTGATCGACTATGTGAAAGATATTGCAGAGTATATCACTACAACCGACGGGAAGATCAGCGCTTCGGCGCTCCTGGAGAGATTTCTCTTTACGCCGGACATGCAGTATGCACCCATCGGAAAGCTTTCAGGCGGGGAAAAACGCAGGCTGTATCTGCTGGGCGTCCTCGCAGAGAATGCCAATGTACTCCTGTTTGACGAGGCCGGCAACAATCTGGATATTCCTACACTGACGATTCTTGAGGACTATCTGAACTCTTTCAGCGGTATCGTGATCACGGTTTCACATGACAGATATTTTCTGGATAATGTTGTGGACCGGATCTTCGAACTGGATGGAAACGGACATGCGAGGCAGTATGAGGGCGGATATACAGATTATCTTGAGGTGAAACAGCGGGAACAGGGCGGAGAAAGCAAAACAGTTACACAAAAGACAAAAAAGACGGCCGGAGGTGCCGAAAGAGAGACAGAAGCAGAAGATCAAAAAGGCAAAAACAGCTCAAAGAACTGGAAACAGCATTCTCAGAAGCTTAAATTTACATACAAGGAGCAGCGGGAATATGAGACAATCGACGATGATATCGCTGCGCTGGAGGAGAAGCTGTCCTCCATTGAACACCAGATAGAAGCCAACGCAACAAACTCCGTGAAACTGCGGGAACTGCTGGAGGAGCAGGAAAAGACACAGACTGCTCTTGATGAGAAGACGGAACGGTGGGTATATCTGAATGAACTTGCCGAGAAAATCGCCGAACAGGGTTGACAAAGCAGGATACACTTGGTAATATTATAAAAGACAAAAACAGAGTGCAATCTGTTTTTTGGAACGGGAAGGAGAGAAATTGATGAGGAAACAGGTATTTTCATTACTTGTAGACAATAATCCCGGAGTTTTGAGCCGGATCGCAGGACTGTTCAGCCGCCGCGGATACAGCATTGACAGTATTACGGCAGGGATGACGGCGGATCCGAGATTCACCCGCATTACAGTTGTATCATCGGGAGATGAACTGATCCTTTCTCAGATCGAGAAACAGGTCAGAAAGCTGGAAGATGTGGTTGCGATCAAAGTGCTCAAAGACGAAGAATCTGTATGCCGTGAACTGATCATGGTCAAGCTCCGCGCCGATGCGTCACAGAGAGGAGAGATCATCTCGGTGGCTGATATTTTCAGGGCGAAGATCGTTGACGT
This sequence comes from Candidatus Mediterraneibacter surreyensis, assembly GCA_019118885.1. GTDB lineage: Bacteria > Bacillota > Clostridia > Lachnospirales > Lachnospiraceae > Mediterraneibacter > Mediterraneibacter surreyensis. The sequence continues at coordinate 21,711 of DWYB01000074.1, forward strand.
GGAAGAGGATTCCCTGATCGTTGAGCTCACGGGAACACAGAGTAAACTGGAAGCATTCCTGAATCTTCTGAAAGGATACGAGATACTGGAACTTGCAAGAACCGGCATCACCGGACTTTCCAGAGGAAGCAAGGATGTAGCATATTTATAATTTTATCATTTTAGGAGGAATGCAAAATGGCAGCAAAAATTTATTATCAGGAAGATTGTAATCTTTCACTTCTGGAAGGAAAAACAATCGCAATCATCGGCTACGGCAGCCAGGGACACGCGCATGCGCTGAACTTAAGAGAGTCCGGATGCAATGTCATCATCGGTCTGTATGAGGGAAGCAAGTCATGGGCAAAAGCCGAGGCACAGGGATTTGAGGTTTACACATCCGCTGAGGCGGCTAAGAAAGCCGATATCATCATGATCCTGATCAACGATGAGAAACAGGCTGCATTATATAAAAATGATATCGAGCCGAATCTGGAAGAGGGCAACATGCTTATGTTTGCACACGGCTTTAACATTCACTTCGGACAGATCGTACCGCCGGCAAATGTTGACGTTACAATGATCGCACCGAAAGCTCCGGGACATACAGTAAGAAGCGAGTATCAGGCAGGCAAAGGTACTCCTTGTCTGGTAGCTGTTGAGCAGGACTATACAGGAAAAGCTCTTGACAAAGCACTGGCATACGGACTTGCGATTGGCGGAGCAAGAGCAGGTATCCTTGAGACAACATTCCGTACAGAGACAGAGACAGACCTCTTCGGTGAGCAGGCAGTTCTCTGCGGCGGTGTGTGCGCTCTGATGCAGGCTGGATTCGAAACTCTGGTTGAGGCCGGATATGATCCGAGAAATGCATATTTTGAATGTATCCATGAGATGAAACTGATCGTTGACCTGATCTACCAGTCAGGATTCGCAGGAATGAGATACTCTATCTCTAACACAGCGGAGTACGGCGACTACATAACAGGACCGAAGATCATCACAGAGGATACAAAGAAAGCGATGAAGAAGATCCTTTCCGATATCCAGGACGGTACTTTCGCAAAAGACTTCCTGCTTGACATGTCAGAGGCAGGCGGACAGGCTCACTTCCGCGCTAT
>DWYB01000075.1 GCA_019118885.1 Candidatus Mediterraneibacter surreyensis
TCCTCACGGATACGGTCGAAGATAACGATCGTCGCGTTGATGGAGTATCCGACAATGGTCAGCATACATGCGATGAATGTATTTCCAACGGATACTCTGGCGATCACATAGAACGCCAGTACGACGAGCACGTCGTGTACCAGGGCGATGACCGCGCTGGTCGCGAACCGGATATCCTTGAACCGGAACCAGATGTAGATCAGCATACAGATCGTGGCTATGACAACCGCGACAATAGCGTCTGTACGCATCTCGGAACTTACAGTACCGCTGATATTCCGCACCTCGATGTCCTTCTCAGCCACCCCGTAGTTATCCGACATATACTTCGCGAATGCTTCTCTTTCCGAGAGATCCTGAGTCTGTGTCTTGAATACCACCTGTGTAGTATCCTGAACTGTCTGTACCTGGATATTCGGATCTCCTGTGATATCCTCCAGATCCGGGATCATCTCGCTGTCGATCTCATCCAGAGTGTATTGCTGATCAAATGTTACTGTCGTAGATGTACCGCCCACGAAATCAAGGCTGTAGTTCATAGCGCCGATCCCGCGCGCGTGATTGATCCCCATTCCCACGAATCCGCTCAGGCACATGATAATGGAAATGATGAAGAACACTCTGCGTTTTCCGAGGAAATCGATCGGGCTGCGTTTCTTCAGTTTCTTTGCATACAGTTTCTCATTTCTTATGCCAACAGCATAGAACGAGTAGATGATCAGCCTTGTGATCACCAGTGCGGTGAACATGGACACCACGATACCGAGAGCCAGCGTCTGCGCAAATCCTCTGACTGTTCCGCTTCCTCTGAACCACAGCACTGCAGCCGCGATCAGCGTTGTAACATTTCCGTCGATAATAGCGGACATGGCTTTATGGAATCCGGCTTTCAGAGCGCTGTGCACGGAAGCCCCCGCTGTCAGTTCTTCTTTCACGCGGGCAAAGATGATAACATTCGCATCGACCGCCATACCGATACCAAGGATGATACCTGCGATACCCGGCAGAGTAAGCGTGATATCAAATGCATTCAATAGCACAAGGATCAGTCCTGTGTAGATCAAAAGAGCAAGGCTCGATGCGAATCCGGGAAGCAGGTATACAAAGCACATGAACAGACATACGATCACAAGACCGATGGCTCCTGCCAGAAGGCTGGTGCTGACCGCTTCCTGTCCAAGCTGTGCCCCTACTACTTCGGAGCTGATCTCTTTCAGTTCTACATTCAGACCACCGATACGGATCGTGGAGGCGATATTGTCCGCTTCCTCATATGACATATTTCCCGAAATCTGAGCCTGTCCGTTTTCAATAACCGCATTAACATTCGGCACACTGATCAGATCACCGTCGTAATAAATGGCGATGGAATCATGATTGTTGTTATATGCCTCCTCAGTAGCCTCGGCAAACGCTTTCGTACCCTCGTCTGTCAGAGTCAGGTCAACGCCGTACTCCGTAGCGCTTGTCGTTTTATCGGAGAGAGCCCCCGCCGTAGCGCTCTCCACCTCTGTACCGGTCAGAACGATAGAACCGTCTTCCTGCAGCTCCTCGATGGATTTCGTCAGTACATAGCCGGTTCCGTCTTCATTTAATGTATAGTTCTCATTTCCGTCACTGTCCAGATGTCTGATAAAATACAGGGAGCCCGGCTGTCCTAATTCTTCCAGGATCTCATTGGCGTCCTGTACTCCGGGGATCTCAATGCCGACCCTGTTGTCTCCCACCTGGTAAGCCTGAGCCTCGGTACTGTACTCTTCCACACGTCTCTGGAGCTTGTACACCGTATCCTTCATATCCTCATCGGACGGGGTATCTCCCACAGCTTCATATGTGATGCTGACGCCGCCTTCCAGGTCAAGGCCCAGATTAATATTCCGCGCCGAACCCATGCCCTTAGAATTAAGTCCATGAATCGAGGTTACTCCAAGAAATACCATGACAGCCACTATCAAAATCAGGCTCAATATGCCTCTGCTTTTTTTCATGATTTTCCATTCCTTTCTTCTGCGCTTTTATGTTTTATCTTCACATGACGCTGCTGTTCTCACGCCTGATCGGCAAGAGCCGCTTTTATCATGATCGCGCACTCCACACGCTTGCGTTCCATCTCACAGCTCACTTCATAAGTGTCATTGATCGTGTGATGGAATTTATATGAATTCGCCATGCAGCCGCCGCTGCAGTAAAATCTGGCGAAACATTTTTTGCAGCTTTCTTTTGAGTAGACACTGCAGGCGCGGAACTCATCCGCGATCTCAGGCTTTGTAATTCCGTCGTCTACATTGCCCATAAGGAACTCTTCCTGCCCCACAAACTGATGGCACGGATACAGATCTCCCCACGGCGTCACAGCCAGATACTCCGTACCCGACCCGCATCCCGACAGCCTTTTAGACACACACGGTCCGCCTTCCAGGTCGATCATGAAATGGAAGAATGTAAATCCTCTCCCCTCTCTCTCCCGATCCACCATGATCTTCGCCAGCTTGTCATACTCCTCAAAGATCACCGGCAGGTCTTCCTTGCGGATCGCATACGGATCCGTATCCTCTCCTACTACCGGTTCGATGGATATCTGCTCAAAGCCAAGCTCCGCAAAATGCAGCACATCGTTGGAAAAGTCCAGATTATTCCGGGTAAATGTACCTCGTATGTAATATTTCTGCTGATGCCTGCTCTCCGCAAGTTTCTGGAACTTGGGAACGATCAGGTCATAGCTTCCTTTTCCGTTCCTGAACGGGCGCATCCTGTCATTGACTTCTTTTCTTCCGTCGAGACTTAAGACTACGTTGTCCATCTCGCGGTTGACAAACTCCTGCACCTCATCATTTAAAAGCACGCCGTTTGTCGTAAGAGTAAAACGGAAATGCTTGTCGTGTATCTTCTCCTGCTCTCTTCCGTATGCCACCAGATCCTTTACGACCTGCCAGTTCATCAGCGGCTCTCCGCCGAAGAAATCCACTTCCAGATTTCTTCTCTTTCCGGAATTCGCGATCAGGAAGTCCAAAGCTTTCTTTCCCACTTCGTAGGACATAAGCGCACGTCTTCCGTGGTATTCACCCTCTTCTGCAAAGCAGTATTTACATGCAAGATTACAGTCGTGGGCAATGTGAAGGCAGAGCGCTTTTACTACTGTCTTACGCTGCTTTACTTCATCGATAAAATCTTCATATACATCCCGGGTAAACAGGCGTCCTTCCTCCGTCAGCTCAACCACTGCCTCAAGGATATCTCTGATATCTTCCTCATTATATTGGTCTCCCAGTTCTGATTTCAGATATTCCGCCGTCTCCGGACGTTTTAATGATTCAGGCGTGTGAAATTCATTCTGTTTCTCAAGCGCACCGATCACATCATATGCCGCCTGATCCACCACATGAACCGCGCCGCTGTTTACATCAAGAACGATGTTATATCCGTTATTCTGGTACAGATGTATCACAAAGAGTACCTCTCTTTCACTTTTCTAAAACATGCATAAGGCAGCGGCTTATTAGACCGCTGCCTTCCCCCATTGTTCTTTTGTCACTGTGATATGATTATTTTCTGTTCTCACAAGTCTGATTTCCTACAGTACAGGAAGTCTTGCAGGCTGACTGACATGATGTCTGGCACTCTCCGCATCCGCCTTTTTTTACTGTATTGTTCAGTGTCTGTGTATTTAATGTCTTAATGTGTTTCATGTTATGTCCTCCTATATTCCTTCTACCTATGCTCGTAGTATTATACCACATACCCGGAGGTTTTTAAAGTACTTTTTGAACAGTTGCCACAGTTCCCTACGATATCATACCTCCCAACATTCCTCCGCCTGCACAAAGCAGAAACGTAGTCACAAGATTCATCACATCCGCCTGCAGAGAATGATAAATCCCCAGGGAGATCAACAGCAGAAGCACGAAGTATATCACTCCCAGAAGGAGTCCCCACAGGAATTTCCTCATCCCGGTCAGTTTTCCGATTACAAAACCTCCTGAAAATGTGGAAATAACATAGACGAGGATGATCCCCGCATTGACATTTTCTTCACTCAGCCCTGCCTTATAGAGCAGGAGCGTCAGCACGAGCAGCAATATGCCTGTCACCACATACGCACATAGGAGGGCTTTTAATATATCCGCCCCTCTCTGCTCAATTCCCTGTCTGCCTCCGTTCTTTTTCTCCATTGTCTGCCTCCCGAATCCATACATAGTCTGTCAGTCTTTGTCCTACTGATAAATACTATGTCTGTCCGCCGGGATTTATGACAAATATTCATAACATGTTGTCTGCACTTTCATCACTAATACACTATGACATCTGACGCCCAAGAAAATCCGCGGCGCTCGATGCAACTCGCTGTTCAACCTCGCCGAATTTCTTCTTCTGGTCTTTATTGAGCAGCACGACCGAACCGATCACATCCCCTTCGCTGATAATCGGACAGATGGCTTCATCCCGGAAGTCTTTCATATCCGGAACAACTTTTATATAAGCGGAATCACTGCTTCCTGCAAGGATCTGTCCTCTCTCCTTGAGCAGATGATCCAGTTCCCTGCCGATAAACTGATCCTGCAGCTCTTTTTTCCCGCTCCCTGATGCGGCTACTACCTGATCAGTGTCTGTGATACACACCGTGCAGCCAAGCGTCTGAGAAAGGCTCTCAGCATAAAGCTTTGCCAGTGTTCCCAATTCCCCGATCGGAGAATATTTCTTCAATATGATTTCGCCCTCACGGTCCGTAAAAATCTCCAGCGGGTCTCCTTCCCGTATGCGGAGCGTCCTTCTGATCTCTTTCGGGATGACGACACGCCCCAGATCGTCGATCCTCCTCACTATTCCCGTTGCTTTCATATAAAAATTCCTCCGTTTTACAGATATCTACATAAAATGCTTATTACTGTCAGTAATTGTAGTATCTGTAAAACGGAGGAATTTATTCACTCTCAGGCAATGACGCCATTCTGTTTTAACTGTACGATTTTTCCGTACTGTTGAACTGCTGAAGAATTGTCAGCAGTTCAACTGCTATTCTTTATATCGGCGGCGTCTAAAGATCATTACCGCTCCTGCTGCTGCCATAGCAGCAAACATAACAGCCAGATTCGATGCCATATTGGTATTATCACCGGTCTGAACACCAACAGAGACTGCATTATAACTGTTTGTGATGGTATATCCTTTCTCTGCATCTGCCGTCATCAGGGCATGAAAGACGAAGCTGACTTTGCCGAGAAAGCCGTAAAAGATATGGAACAGACCGTTCTGGACGCAGGATGGGACGGAGAATGGTATCTGAGAGCATACGATCATTTTAAAAACAAAGTAGGCTCCCATGAGTGCGAAGAAGGAAAGATATTCATCGAACCTCAGGGATTCTGTTCCATGGCGGGGATCGGTCTCTCTGACGGGTACTGCTTAAAAGCTCTGCAATCTGTCGAAAAGCACCTGGATACAAAATACGGGATCGTGCTCCTCCAGCCGCCATATCTGCGTTATCACACCGAGCTGGGAGAGATATCCTCCTACCCGCCGGGATACAAGGAGAATGCCGGAATCTTCTGCCACAACAACCCATGGATCTCCATCGCCGAGACCGTCGTAGGAAGAGGAAACCGTGCGTGGAGCGTCTACACCCGCACATGTCCGGCGTATATTGAAGATATCAGCGACATCCACCGTACGGAGCCGTATGTATATTCGCAGATGATCGCCGGAAAAGACGCCCCTAATTTCGGCGAGGCAAAGAACAGCTGGCTGACCGGGACCGCAGCATGGACGTTTTTAAACGTATCCCAGTACATACTCGGCATACGCCCGGATTACGACGGACTTATTATCGATCCATGCATCCCGGATACTCTGGAAAGTTACGAAGTGACAAGGGTATTCCGCGGTGTCAAATATCATATCACCGTACAGAATCCTGACCATAAAGAAAAAGGCGTTTCATCGCTCACTGTCAACGGAGAAACGCTCTCAGGGAACAAAGTACCTTTCAACGCAGAAGAAAAAGAAATGTACATTCTCGCTGTAATGTAGCGGACGAAAATTCAGGAGAAGGGAGACTGAATATTCAATCTCCCTTCTCCTTCCATATCTTCAGGTTCTGTATCTTCATGCCGCTCTGTGCGAAATAAATCCGCACATAGTTATTCGGGAAGAAAATCTCACCCAGGCTCTGGTCTATTTCAATCACCTTTCCATCTGTTCCGTTCACCGTGATCGAACCTTTCAAACCTCCGTTCAGAAATACGGAAACAGGGATCTGAGCCAGTTCTCCTCCTTCGGCGCTCGCCGTCAGTGTAAGGCGGTATACGCCCGGATCGCGGATAATGATCCCAAACGTCCATGATTCTCCCCGATCCGTACAGATCTTTTCTCCCGGAAGCTCCAGATATTCATCTACTTTATAGTATTCCAGATCAAAATTAATCTGTTCCTCCGGCAAAGCATTCTCGGCTGCCTCTTTCTCTTCATCTGAAATACGCCCCAGAGACCTCTCCATCACAGGGGAACGCATAAGCATCTTCAGAATATTTTCCGCGCATCTTAAAAGCATTCCTCTCGTCAGGGCGCCGCTGGCAAGACTTTCTTTGAGATTTCCCATTTTTTCTTCTGTATCGGGCACCACCATGAACACGTCATTCTGCGCGCGCACCATCTCGGCGAGATTTTCCACGGAAGGCTGTCCGCCCTCGTCGTTCATCTCCGCCCACCAGTCTGTCATCACCATGCCGTCATATCCCCACTCCTGACGGAGCAGTCTGGTAAGAAGATCATAATTTCCGGCTGTCCACAGACCGTTTACCGCGCCGTATGTAGTCATGATCGAATGGGCGCCCCCTTCCTTTACCGCAATCTCGAATCCTCTCAGGTAAATCTCCCGGAGCGCCCGCTCTGACAGGATCGAGTTGCATTTTCTCCGGTTATACTCCTGATTGTTTGCCGCGAAATGTTTGATTGTGCCGGTTACACCATACTTCGCCATCCCCCGCAGCTGGGCCGCCGCGATCTTTCCCGTCACAAGAGGATCTTCCGAGAAATACTCGAAATTACGCCCGTTCAGCGGATTGCGGTGTATATTCATTCCCGGACCGAGCAGGGTATCTATCCGGTTTTTCCTGAGTTCCGCGCCCGTCATCTCATAGAGCTCCTCCAGCAGTTCTTCATTGAATGAAGACGCCAGACAGACGCCGTTGGGAAGGGAAAATGCCTGTGTACCGCAGTCCATACGGATTCCCGAAGGTCCGTCTGCGCAGCATCCGCAGGGAATTCCGAGTTTTTGCAAAGATTCCGTCAGGCCGCCGAAGGCCGCCGCAGTACCCGGCGTCACTTTCGGAGAGCACATTCCTTCCCCCTTTACAATGCAGCAGAGATCATCATCTGACATCTGGGCAAGGAAACTTTTCATATCTGCCTTTCCGTCAAAAACATCCCCCAGCCGGATCCCTCTGTCTCCTGTATAGGGAATATCCTCGGCCCCATCATCTCTCATATGACTGCTGACAGATTCAGTTCTTGCCGGCGCGCTTTCCCAGGTCAGCTCCAGTTCCGCTTCACCGCCTGCTGTCTCCGCGCCTGCTCCTGCGGCTGTACGCATCCTTTGAAAACTTTCTACCGGAGCCGCACACTCTCTGCATCTCTCGACTGCAACTGTCCTATCGATATGCAGATTTCCGATACATTCAGCATTCCGCACGTCCGTACCGATATAGAACTCATAAGTCCCCTCTTCCATCACATAGCAGGATTTATATCCCGCCGCCCCGCTGTCGTCATAGGAAGACAGCATAAGATCCGGAGCCGACATCACCAGCAGCTCTTCTTCTCCCGGCTCCAGTTCCCGGGTCTTTGCAAATGCAGCCAGACTCCGCAGCGGCTTCCCCAGCTTCCCCTGCGGCGCTTTCACATAGACCTGCACCACTTCTTTTCCGCTTACATCTCCCACATTTCTTACCTTCACGGAAAACTGCACAGAAAAGCGTGAGCTGTCATCCGCATCCGCTGTAACAGCCTGTGAATCTTCCTGCTGCGATCCTTTCCCGATCTGCTCCACACAGCCGTCTTTCAGTTCAAATCCGGTATATGACATTCCAAACCCGAAGGGATACAGTACTTTCTTCTTTGCAAACGTCTCAAAATACCGGTATCCCACATAAATATCCTCCTGATAGACGTCGCCCGCATCCCCGCCAAAATTTCTCGTAGAAGGATAGTCACTGATGTCACAGGCAATCGTATCGGTCAGCTTTCCGCAGGGATTTACTCTGCCCATAAGCACGTCCGCGGCCCCATGTCCGCCTTCCATGCCGCCCTGCCATACATACAGCACTGCGGAAGGATCGTATTTCTCCACCCATTTCATGTCGATAATACTTCCGACATTCAGAACTACAATCGTACGCGGGAAAGCTCTGCACACTTTCTCAAGCATCTCCTCCTCCAGGTCAGTGAGAAGATAGCTGCCCTTTTTTGCGCAGGCGTCCTGATCCTCTCCCGCCGTACGTCCTATGATCACTATGGCTGCATCTGACCGGGCAGAAGCTTCTCTGACCAGTTCATCTGTAAGAGGCATCTCTTCCTGACTCCACGGTTCCTGCGCCCAGCCGGTTCCTGCATCAAAGGGGTGTGTTTCCAGCCATTTCCGGTAAGTCTCTTCCACCTTTTGGTTCAAAATCAGATCTTCTTCTTTTAAGGCGTCCAGAATTTCCACAACATATCTGGTATTTACAAGACCGCCTGACCCGGTTCCGCTTTTGTAATAATCAAACTGGATGCGTCCGAATACAGAGACACTTTCCCCCTCCTTCAGCGGCAGGGCGCGTTTCGTATTTTTAAGCAGCACACATCCTTCTGCCGCCGCGCGTCTTGCAAGAGCAGCGTACCTCTCCTGATCCAGTATATATCTGTTATCCACCTGACTTTCTCCTTTCTCTCCCAACTTCCTTACGGTTTTACAATACATTCATTTAATCCATTATCCTTCATATTCACACAAAATACAGTTCCCTCATTTCACAAATTTGTCCATATCCGTTTCTTTTCTCCGGATACCGGCATATCTGCAAAATGAGGGAACATTTCATTCCATTATATAGTTTTTATCCCATCTCTTTATACTGCTGGGCGATATTGAGCGAATGGTCTCCCATTCTCTCAAAATCTGTGAGTACTTCCGAGAACACGATGCCGCTCTGAGGATTGCACTTGCCTTTCTTCAGTCTCTGCATCTGTTTCTTAAAGTACTTATCGCGCATATCGTCTGTCTTCTGTTCCAGTACTTCCGCCTGGCTGAGCACTCTGCCCGTATCAGAAGAATCCACATTTTTCACATTTTCCAGACAGGTGATACACTGCTTTTTCATCTCTTCCAGCTCGTCGAGCACAGTGTCCGAGAACTTCAGATCCCATTTCTTCATATCGTCGGCATACCCCGCGATATTTGTGGCGTGATCGCCGATTCTCTCAAGGTTGCTGATGATCGCATAATAGCCGTTGATCTTGCGGGAGTCATCCGCGTTCATCTCTCCTGCCATAAGGGAAACGATATACTCTGAAATCCCTTTGTTCAGATAATCGATATACTCTTCTCTCTCTTCGACTTTCTTACGCGACTTGTCATTGTATTTAATGAGTGTGTCAAAGGCGTCGCCGATATTCTTCGCCACCATGTCCAGCATACGGTTCACTTCTTCTTTTACCTGAGTGACCGCGATGGCACTGTTGCCGACTGCATAGGAAGAGTCAAAAGGCCTGATATATTTGAGCCGGAGATCTTCGTCGTCTTCCTTCTTGCTGTCCGGAAGGATCTTCTCCGCTGCATGCGCCATATAAGTGCCGAACGGGAGCAGGATCAGCGTTGTCACGATGTTGAATATGGTATGCGCATTCGCGATCTGAGCCACCGGATTTCCCGGAGTGAGCGACTCGATCAGGGATACATAAGGCGTTACCATACATATTACCGTAAAGATCGCCGTACCGATAATATTGAACATCAGATGGATGATCGTTGTACGTCTCGCATTCACCTTAGTTCCGATGGATGCAAGGACCGCCGTGATACAGGTTCCGATATTCTGTCCGAAAAGCACGTAAACCGCGCTTGACAGCGGGATCATCCCTGTTGATGCCAGCGCCTGCAGAATACCTACGGACGCCGAAGAGGACTGAATGACAGCGGTAAATACCGCTCCTACCAGAATACCAATAAGCGGGTTGCTGAACTGTGTCATCAGGTTGATAAATGCCTGCGACTCCTGAAGCGGTTCCATCGCAGTTCCCATCATATCCATACCTATAAAGAGGATACCAAGTCCTGCAATGATACTGCTGATATGATGCACCTTTTCATTTTTTGAGAACATGATCGCCCCGACGCCGATGATCGCGAACAGCGGTGCGATAGCTCCGATATCCAGAGCGATAAGCTGACCTGTGATCGTGGTACCGATATTGGCTCCCATGATGATCCATACAGCCTGCTGCAATGTCATAAGACCGGAATTTACAAAGCCAACGACCATGACTGTAGTCGCCGAAGAGGACTGGATCACAGCCGTGATCACGGCCCCTACCAGAACACCTTTGATCCGGTTTGAAGTCAGTTTCTCAAGGATCGATTTCATCTTGTTGCCGGCGGCTGCTTCCAGACCGTTGCTCATCATCTGCATTCCGTACAGGAACAGAGCAAGACCGCCGAACAAAGAAAGTACATCTGTTATTCCCATTCCTTTTTTCTCCTTTGCGTACTATAGCCCGCTGTGTATTCAGCGCACCAATTTTAAACTACCACGCCGCATTACAGAGTGTCAACGGAATTTTACACAATCTTTATATTATTTTTACTTATATTTGACCGATATTTTACATTTCATTCTGCTTTTCCCTGTAATTCCAGCCCTTTTCCATTCCAAATCATTATTGAAAAGGGCACTTTATTCTGCTAAAATTTAATAAGGTAAAGGAGTGAAAGGACGAATGAGCTTAACAATACCGATCGAGACATCCGCAAGGCATATCCATATTACACAAAAGGATTTTGAGACGCTGTTCGGCAAAGGCGCAAAGCCCACATTTGCTAAAGAACTTAGCCAGCCGGGGCAGTTTGCTTGTAAAGAACGATTGACTGTTGCAGGACCGAAAGGCAGATTTGAAAAGGTCGTTATACTCGGACCGTGCAGAAATGAAACTCAGGTGGAAATTTCCGTAACTGATGCAAGGCGGCTCGGAATCAAAAGTGTGATCCGTCAGTCAGGAGATCTGGAGGGCACTCCCGGCTGCACTCTGATCGGACCAAAAGGACAGGTAGAGCTGGAAAAGGGAGTCATCGTAGCAAAACGCCATATTCATATGACTCCTGTCGATGCGATCCGCGCTCATGTAAAAGACAATGATATCGTATTTGTCATCACCACAAGCTATGAACGCTCGCTGATTTTTTCTGATGTAGTAGTAAGAGTCAGCCCTTCCTATTCACTTGCCATGCATGTAGACACGGACGAAGCAAATGCGTTTGCCAACGAAGATAACCCTACTGGAGTAATACTGAAACTGTTCAACGGCCACACTTACAGCCTCCAGTCATGGGCCGATGAACTTCAGTCAGGCATCCATCGCTGATATCTGTTATATCCATCATAAATACACTGGAAAGACATAACAATACGGAGTATATCAATCATGTTTATTCTTATCTTTTCGCAGCTTATGAAAATGTTTTTCATCCTGCTGCTTGCTTTTATATGTTACAGAATTCATCTGGTAGATCAGAACGGAAATAAGACAGTCTCAAACCTTCTGCTTCTGGTCGTAAATCCGATCCTGATCATCACTGTATATCAAATCGAATATGACCCCGAACTGGTTCGGGGTCTGTTGATCTCATTTGCAGCCGCTGCACTTACGCATGTCCTTGGCATCATAATCTGCACTCTGCTTATCCGGCCAAAAACTTCCGACTACTGTATCGAACGGTACAGCGCCATGTACTCCAACTGCGGTTTCATAGGCATTCCTCTGATCGGAAGCGTCCTTGGCGATACCGGCGTATTTTATCTCAGTGCATATATGGTCATGTTTAATCTGTTCTCGTGGACACACGGCGTGATGCTGATGGAGAAGAAGTTTTCCATGAAAAATCTCAAGCAGGGAATCTTCTCTCCTATGTTCATCGCAACGTTTATCGCAGTTATTTTATTCTTCCTGCAGATTAAAATCCCTTCCGTCCTTCTGGATTCAATGAACTATATTGCAGATATGAATACGCCTCTCGCCATGATGGTAGCAGGCTTCTCCGTTGCCCAGGCCGATATTGGAAAAATGTGCAGGAATATCAGGATCTACTATACATCTCTCATTAAACTGCTCCTGATCCCGTTATGCATGATTCCGCTGCTTATGCTGTTTCGGCTGTCACCGGAGATATCCATAACAACTCTCATCGCCGCGGGCTGCCCGGCTGCCACCACCGGTACAATGATGGCAATCCGGTATAAACAGAATTATACGTATGCTTCCGAGATCTTTGCGCTGTCCACCGTATTGTCGGTGGTAACACTGCCGATTGTCGTGCTGATCGCGGAGCATGTAATGTGATTAAATTTTAATTGCTTACTATTCCACACTCTTCAGCGACTCCACCATATTGATCTTCTTCAGCTTGAAATACATCGCTCCGTTTACCAGCAGGGAGAACAGGAGTGTCAGCAGAAAACCGTAGACAAAACTGCTCAGATCGATATTCCGCCCGAACATGACTGACTCGATCTCCACCGTCACGATAATGAACCCGTGCAGGATCTTTCCGAGGATGATTCCGAAGATGGCTCCGAGGATTGTCAGGACAATGTTCTCTCTGTACACATACATCGCCACCTCGCCGTTATAGAATCCCAGCACCTTCAGCGTGGCAAGCTCTCTCTGACGTTCTGTAATATTGATATTGTTCAGGTTGTAGAGTACCACGAACGCCAGCATTCCCGCAGATATAATGAGCACCACTATTACTTCATCCAGTGCCCCCAGCATATTGTCCACCTGTTCTCTCAGATCTGTCGTATAGCTGATACTAAGAGTTCCCGGCATTGCAAGAGCCTCTTCGCCGATGCGTTCTGCCTCTTCTGTAATCCGGTCGGCAGTTTTATAAAAAATCGAATTGTAGTCCGGAGTTTCCCCGTACACTTTCTCATAATATGCCGGCGTCATATACAGATAATGCCCCATGTAATTTTCACAGACAGCACTGATCTCTACTTTAAGATCTCCTCTGTCTTCATCACGGATCGTAATCGTATCGCCCGGTTTCACATCCAGTTCTGTCGCCATCTTCTCCGTAAGGACAGCTCCCGAATCATCGAGCTCATATTTTTCATTCGTTACACGGTCCTGAAGTACAACAAATTCCGAGAACTCTTCCACAACTTTCGGCACATCCAGATAGACGTCATGCCATTCATCTCCATTCCCTACGGTGATCTGTGTCAGCAGCCCCTCCGTGGATCCCGTCATGGCACTGTCTTTATCGAGCTCTGTAAGAATATTACTTTTCTCTTCATCGGTAGCATCGTCTGTCAGGATAATATTGCCGTCGTAGAGCTGGATCTCTCCGTACTGGATATCCACGATGGCAAATATAGAATCTTTCAGACCGAATCCGACAAGCATGAGAGCCATACATCCGCCGATGCCGAAGATCGTCATAAACAGGCGTTTCTTATAGCGGACAAGGTTACGGATGCTTGCTTTCCACGAAAAATTCAGCCGTTTCCAGATAAATGTCACACGTTCGAGCAGCACCCGCTGCCCCTGTTTCGGAGTCGGAGGACGCATCAGCTCCGCCGCCTGCTCCCTCAGTTCTTTGTAGCAGGAAAGGATCGTCGCCAGAAGCGTGCTCGCCAGCGCCGCTGCCGCCGCGCCCAGTCCGTATCCCAGATTATACGGTATAACAATATCGTGCATATGCTGATACATGATCCCATATGCATTGATGATAATATACGGAAATACTTTCTCGCCGAAAAGGATTCCCACTACGCTGCCTGACACTGTTGCCAGAAGCGCATAGCCGAGATATTTTCCGGCTATGGAATGTTTCTCATAACCGAGCGCCTTAAGCGTTCCGATCTGCGTCCTCTGCTCTTCCACCATACGGGTCATGGTCGTCAGGCTGATCAGAGCCGCCACAAGGAAGAAGATTGCCGGGAACACTTCTCCTATCGCCCGCATGCGGTCTGCATTTTCGCCATATCCGGTATAATCCGGCAGATTTGATCTGTCATATATGTACCACTCCGGCTTCTCGAGATCATTGATCTCGGCTTCCGCATCCGCAAGCTCTTCCTTCGCGTCCGCGATCTTCTGCTCACCGTCCGCGATCTCCTGTTCTGCCTCGGCTTCTCCTTCGTAATATTCTTCCCAGCCGTCTGCGATCTCAGCTTCCGCATCTGCAAGCTGCGCCTCAGAATCGGATATCTTCTGTTCCCCCTGTGTGATCTGATCCCAGCCGCTGTTGATCTGCTGCTGGCCGGATTCCAGTTCCGCCTTGGCGGCATCGATCTGGGCCTGTGCCTGCGCAACCGCAGACTCGCCTTTCTGTATCTCCTCATACATCGCATTCAGCGTGGCAATCGTCACATCATCCGTGGCGCCGCTGGCTGCAAGGGCATTGTACTGTTCTTTCGCCGCATTCAGTTCATCGATCTGTTCATTCAGGGCATCAATATTGGCATTCAGTTCCTCCTGCCCCTGATCCACCTGAGCCTGGCTGTCCTTCAGCTGCTGCCGGGAAGATTCCAGCTGCTGTTTCGACGACTCGAGTTCCTGACGCCCGCTGTCTACTTCCGCCTGAGCATCCTCCAGCTGCTGCCGCGCGTCCGCAAGTTCCGCCTGTGCCTCTGCTTTTCCGTCCTCCAGTTCTTTTTCTGCGTCCGTTACCTGCTGCCGTGCATCCTCGAGAGCTTCATTAGCTTCATCCACGATCTCATCATAGCGGATCTGCTCCCGCTCATCTTTAATTTCTTCGATCTTATCTATCACTTCCTGAACACGGTCGTCATACTCGTCCGTAAAAGCGGTCATCTCCTTCGCTCCGTCCACCTGTGCATAGATCTCCGTATACACGTCCAGCGCAAAACTTTTCTCCGGAACTACGATAAACGCCGTCACACTTCCATTGCCGATGGTCGTGCTCCCTCTCTGGAAAGAAATATAATTGGGACTGCTTACCGCGCCTGTGATCGTAAATGTATCCGTCTTCAGTGTATCCGTAACCTTATCATCGCTGCCGCTTGAAAGCGTGATCTTATCTCCGATCTTAAGGCTGCTCTCATTCAGATAATCCACATCAACGGCACACTCGTCTTCCGCTTCCGGAAGTCTTCCGTCCTCCAGCTGCACCTTGTTCATGGTGGGCAAAAGCGACATAACATGTACCGCAATCTGATTATCTCCTTCGGAACTCAGCACATCGACAGAATATCCGCCCTCTGCAGCGTCCACCCCATCCACATCTTCAATCGCCTGAAGATCATCATCTGTAAGCCCGAGAGTACTGATCACCTGAATATCCATCATATTCCTGTTGTCAAAATATGTATCCCCGGAATAACGCATATCCGGCTCCGATGCACGGATCCCCGAAAAGAAAGCGCAGCCAATAGCAACGATGAAAAAAATGGACATAAAACGCCCGATACTGCGCCTTATCTCCATATAAAAGTCTTTTCTCAATGCCTTTTTCTTCATCTGCCGTACCCTACCTACCATTCTATATCATCAATGGACATCGGATGCTCATTGAGCTCCATCTGTGAGACCTGTCCGTTCTTAATATGTATCAGCCGGTCCGCCATCGGAGCGATCGCCTGATTATGCGTGATCACGATCACAGTCATCCCGCGCTCCCGGCACATATTCTGCAGAAGTTTCAGGATCGCTTTTCCTGTATTGTAGTCCAGAGCGCCCGTCGGCTCGTCACAGAGCAGCAGTTTCGGGTTTTTGGCCAGAGCCCTTGCGATTGAAACTCTCTGCTGTTCGCCGCCGGATAACTGGGCGGGGAAGTTATTCAGTCTGTCTCCCAGACCCACTTCCTCCATTACCTCTCTGGCATCCAGCGGATCCCTGCAGATCTGAAGGGCAAGCTCCACATTTTCAAGGGCGGTCAGATTCGGTACCAGATTGTAGAACTGGAACACAAAACCGATATCCTCCCGTCTGTATTCGGTCAGCCGTCTTGCATTGTATGCAGTAATCTCCTCCCCGTCTACAAGAAGCGTTCCGCTCGTGGCCGTATCCATCCCGCCGAGAATGTTGAGCACAGTCGTCTTGCCTGCGCCGCTGGGTCCGACGATAACGACAAACTCGCCTTTATCAATGGAAAAACTGATATTGTCAGCAGCCCGGATCTCGACCTCTCCCATCTTATAAATCTTTGTGATGTCCTGCAATTTGACAAAATCTTTCATATATGTACTGCTCCTATGAAAATCAAAGCGGATACTTTTCATGTATCCGCTCTGTTAAATTATATGATGCCAGGATCAAAAGGTCTAAATCCGCAGGCATCATAGTTGAGGCTTATGCCCCAGCATCATCTATATTTAATTATAGCATGGAACCTTCATAAAGTTAAAAATTTTCCAGTAATTTCAGATTATTTTCACACTTTTTTATGTTCTGCATTCAGCTTTGCAGAAAACCGGAACAGTACAAGTCCGATCAGGAACATAACCGACAGCGCGCTCACACCGATATTGATGCTCCCTGTCACCTGGCTTAAGACAGATACCAGCGCCGTACCGATAACAGACGCCCCTTTTCCACATATATCATAGATTCCAAAAAACTCTCCTGACTTCTCCGCCGGGATGATCTTGGCAAAATAGGAGCGTGACAACGCCTGAATTGTACCCTGGAACATACCTACCAGTACTGCCAGCAGCCAGAAGTCAAACTGTGTATCCAGCCAGTACGCGTAGACCGCGATGCAAAAATAAGCTGCAATACAGATCGTGATGATCGTCTCAGAACTTATCTTCTTCACAAGCCTGCTGAAGATAAGGACGCACGGGAACGCAACGATCTGTGTCACAAGAAGTGCAAGAAGCAATCCCGTACTGTCCAGTCCAAGCGCCTGTCCGTAAGCCGTCGCCATATCGATCACTGTATAAACACCGTCAATATAGAAGAAGAACGCCAGCAGGAATACAAAGATATGTTTCTGCTTCGTCAGTTCGATAAATGTCCTGCCCAGACGCTTGAAGCTGTTTCTCACCACATGTTCTCCTGCCTCGGAGAAATACTTCTGCCTGTAGGAGCGCAGAAGCGGCACAGAAGATCCCAGCCACCAGACTGCTGTGATGATAAAAGCAAGGATCATGGAAGTCTGAGTACTCAGCCCTACATTTCCGCCGCCCAGTACGATCACAAGACAGATCACAAAAGGAATACAGCTTCCGATGTATCCCCACGCATATCCGTGGGAGGAAACAGAATCCATACGGTCCGGTTCGGTAACGTCCGTCAGCATAGCGTCATAGAACACAAGGCTGGCCGAATATCCGGTCTTTGCAAGGACGAAGATCACCAGAAACCAGAGCCACGAGGACAGAAATCCCAGCACGATACACCCTAAGACTCCCACGCCCATTGCGGCGGAAAAAATAATCTTTTTAAAGTTCTTTGTATCGGCGATTGCTCCAAGTGTCGGCCCGAGGATAGCTACGATCAGTGTACAGATGGAAGTGGCATAACCCCAGTACGCAAGATAATCCACATCCGATATTCCGGCGCTCTCTGCAAGCGCATTAAAATAAATCGGAAAAATCGTGGATACCATCAGGGTAAACGCAGAGTTTCCCACATCGTAGAGCACCCACTTCTTTTCCAGTGAAGTCAGTTTAAATTTCATGTCTCTCTTCCCTTTCTGATTTTTCAGGATAATCCCCCTGTGATCGATCCGTCCGCCTGTTGCCATTATTTGCGGACCTGTACTTTTACAGCCGCAGCTCTTCCCACTTGTCGCCGGCGCCGAATGTACGGTGGAAACGTTCCGGAAGTTCTTTCCCTTCAAACAGCGCTTTCTGATACTGAATGATCAGACCTGCCGCCAGCGGCACCGCGCCTGCATACAGACGCTTCAGCAGCTGGCAGTATTCCTTGCATGCAGGATTCGGCTCCAGGCTCATAACCATGCCATGCTTATCCTCATAATGCCCTGCCAGTTTCAGGCAGCCGTAAATCAGATTTCTCTTCGCCTTTCCCGGAGCCAGCAGCACCTTATGGCAGAAGATCATGGAGCGCATGGACTTCTCTATAAGCTCCGGCGTCACGTCATGAAAAAAAGGAGCGATCACAGAAGCATTCTTCCTGTTCGGATGAATATGTCCGGTGGCCAGATACCGCACCGGATTGATGTAATCTTCCTTGAGTAACAGACGGTCAAACTCCATCTCAATCTCGGAATGACTCAATCCACTGGTCTTTATCATCTTCTCAATATATGGATGGCACTCACTGTCCAGCGCAAAATGGCAGATAAAACCATAGATATAAGCTCTCGCCGCTGCAGGATCCTCCGCTTTTTTGATCACTTCTATAGCATTGTTAAAAAACTCGTCCGCCATCTTGTCGTGCAGCTCATATCCCTGAGTGTTGACCGGATTTTTAATAAGTGCTTTATAATAAAAAAGAAGGTCAGGCCCGTGAACGCCGATGTCAAACAGCTCCCTGTTATTCTCAATGGAACTCTGAAGCGGACGCGGCAGCGCACTGATAACTTCTTTTCCAAATTTATAGTGTGCGTATGTTGTAGGCATAAATATTCCCCTTTTCTGTTGCATTTTCTTTCATTTTCCGCCATGCCATTCACAGCTTACAGACGAAAGGTATCTGAAACCGCATGGACGGCCGTACGTAACATATTATCACACATCCTATGTAAAAAATCCAGCTCTCTATATCTATTGCATGTTAAATTTTTGTAACAGTTCAGCCGCAGGGCTGTCGGGAGAGGAACGCTTGCCCGCATGATTTTTTATAAATGTAATCTTGACTTTTCTCCATACCGGTCCTATATTATATATTGTGTGGTCGTTAGCACACTTTTTCCGTACAGATTACTCTGTACTTATGACCAGGGGTTGTACTGGTTTCGACAGGGATCTTGAAGATGGAGAAGCTATCCGCAGGCTGATGCGTCAAATCGCAAACCTAAAATTAAACGCTAACGATAATTACGAATTAGCTGCAGCCTAAATGCTGCATACCGCTCCTGATGCACTCACACATCGGGAATCCGGTATCAAACATGTGAGAAACGATGTCGGCAAAGCTTTGAGCCGTCAGGCGTAATATGAAGCTACTGAACCCGTAAGGATGTTCGTTTCCGTACGGCAGAGGGAATGAAAAAGAACGGACTATGATAGTAGAAGTACATGGGATGGGTTTTTGGACGCGGGTTCGATTCCCGCCAGCTCCACCAAAATGCCCTTACTCGAACTATTTGAACCAAAAAAATTTGATGGGTTCGAGTGAGTTTCTATAAACGTGGATTTATAGGGAAGATCAGCATCTGAGAAATTCGATGCTGATTTTTTCTTGTCCTCACTTTGACGCGCGTCTTGACAATCTGCGGAATTTATGACGTTTTTATCAGATTTTTCGAGTTTTGAGGTATCCACCAAGTTTTTGCCATTACTCGAACTATTCGCCGATAAAACATCATCATAAAGCCCATCTCCGAAATAGGCTTGGAGATGGGCTTTGATTGTATCTAAGAGAGTTTTGGCGCGTTCAGGACTGGCGTGGTTGATTCTTATCAGGTCGTCCTTGATAGGCTC
>DWYB01000008.1 GCA_019118885.1 Candidatus Mediterraneibacter surreyensis
GTGTCCGATAACACAAGGTCGGGAATGAGATAGTCGCCGCATTTGGTGTAAGTCAGTTCCATACAAGGCTCCTTTCGTGGGAATGTGGTTGACAGTTACGGTAGGTTTGAGGGCATCCCTCCTTTATCATAACTGTCTTTTCATTCGCCACAAATGAGCCGTCAGTCATGATGTAATGTTTTTTGGTGTAATCCACCCTCTATACATTACATCATGGAAAGAAATACTGGAGAACTGTACCGAAGAATTCAGAGATGAAATGTTTACATGGTTTACAAGCCATCTGGCATGCGATTATGTCATAGATTACATGGAAGAATATATGGAAGAGTTCCTGGCCCATGAGTTCCGAAACCGCGAAATGCTGGAAAAAAAGATGGCGTATCTGGACGAAATGATCGAAAGACAGACGGATTCTACGGATTGTGGAAATATGTGGAGCGCCCGGTACGGCTATGAGAATAATATCCAGAAGCGATTGGAGATTATGGATCAGCTGGGGTATCCGGAGGAAGAGATCAGGGAATACCGAAGGCAGCACTGGAGATTTTCTGCGGTAAGAGGGCTGGAAATTCAGGAGAATATTGAGCACGGTGAACTGGACGAGGCGGTTCGGATCCTGAAGGAGAGTAAAGAGCTGGACAGCGGATATCCGGGGCTGGTCGCACAGTACAGCAGGCAGCTGATTTCCATATATGAAACACAGGCGGATGAAAAGGCTTACAAAGAAGAACTGCAGTACTATGTTCTTGAGTGCCCGCAGCATGATCTGGCACACATCCAGAAGATGAAAGCAGTCTGTACAGAGCAGGAGTGGGAGCAGTACCGGGAACAGATCCTGCAAAGCCGGAACAGCTGCACTATCCTGTATCCTTTCATGGAAGCGGAAGGGATGTATGAACGCATGCTGGAGTGCGTGCAGAAAGAACCGTTTATCTTCAATGTGGACAAATATGAAAACGTGCTGAAAAAGAAATTCCCGGAGCAGATGCGGGACATATACATATCATATGTACATAAACAGGCAGAGAGAACCGGAGACAGAAAACGGTACAGGGAGCTGATACAGTACCTTAAGAAGATCCGGCGGTATCCCGGCGGGAAAGAAAAGGCGGCTGAGATCGCGGAGAACTGGCGGGCGCTGTATTCCCGCAGGAGCGCTATGATGGATGAACTGCAGAAAGCAGGATTTTAAGGAGAGGAAAGGAAAAATAAAATGGCTGAATGGAAGAATGTTACGGATACTTTTTCGGAGGAGCAGAGACATTATAATGGAAAATATCTGGAAATTGATGAAGTGTATAATGATGAAGTTGAGGTCAGTGTGTTTTCGGCTGATGATGAACCGTATGAAATTTATTTCAGCTATGATAAGTACTATGGAATCGTTTATGCTGAAAAAGAGAAGGTCTATGAAATCCGGGACGAGATGAAACAGGAACTACAGGCTGAATACGACAAAAGCAGAAAAGTGTCAAATGAATTTATTCGGAAGTTTTCTAAAAAATATGACGTATGCATGCCGAATGATATTTACTTTAATTTTGATATTATGGATTTCTTCTAAGGGAATACCGTACAGTACAAGGATAAACGGCACAGGGACAGGCGGGAAAGTCTGTACAGTATTGGTGCTGATAGCGTTCCCGCTTTGGGTAAAATAATAAGAAGAATGCGGAGTATGGGACGTGCTGTATGGACAAGGCTTTTTGGATGCGGTGCGCCTATCAAGAGAATAAAATGACTTTATAAAGTGAAAGTGCGAAAATAAAATCAATAATAGCTTTAGAAACAACAGGGAGAGGAATAAGATGGGCGTTATTATTGAGTTCCAAAGTACTATTTCGGTTGAGGGATTTTGTAGACTGCGAGAGGCTGTTGGATTTCAAAAATTAACAATAAAACAGGCGGAAAAAGTTTTGTCAAATACATCTTTTATAGTAAATGCAGTTTGTGAAGGGAAAAGTGTCGGTGTTGTTCGTGTACTGACAGATAAGGTTACGGATGCATATATAACAGACGTGATCATCAGTCCGGATTTTCAAGGGCTAGGATTAGGAAGGAAGATCATGGATAGAGTATTAGAACAGTTGAATGAATATTCGGTAAGCAGTGTAAAACTGGCGTGCAGCCTGTATGCTAATCCGGGAAAAGAATTGTTTTATGAAAAATTTGGTTTTCAAACACTGCCCAATAATAAGTATGGATGTGGAATGCTGCTTGAATTGAAACAACCATGATAGACGAGGACTTGAAAGGTCACAGCCTTGCAAGTCATATATGTATCATGTGTGTATAAACAAGCGTAGAGAATCGGTGGTAGAAAACGGTACAGTGAACTTAGGCGGAGATGCTGGCACTAAAGTAGTGTGAAATGAGCATGACTTTTTTCTCCCCTGCATACATTGTAAAAACGATGTTTGCAGGGGGATTTTTTTGAAAGATTACATTGAGGAAAGAGCCGTGGAGATTGCTGATTATATCATAGAGAATAACGCGACTGTGAGGCAGACGGCGAAGCGGTTTCGGATCAGTAAGAGTACGGTACATAAAGACGTCACGGAACGCCTTCTCCAGATCAATCCGTCTCTTGCTCGCGAGGCCCGCAAAGTGCTGGACACGAACAAGTCCGAGCGGCATATCCGGGGCGGGATGGCGACACGGGAAAAGTATCTGCATCAGCATACTTAGATATTGGGCTAAGTGAATATTGTTTAAAATCACTTGATGCAAATTTGTATCAGGTGATTTTTTGGTAAAGAGAAATTTTATTGAATACAAATTATAGACTGAAATATGAGAAAATCTCTCAAATATTGTTTACAAAAATGAAAAAACGAATATAATAGAAGTTGAGAGAGAATAAAAACTTGTGGTGTTGAAACAAAATGGAGGTAGACACAGATGTTATGCCAGTTTACAGTAAAAAACTTTAAAAGCATTCGTGACGAGATGACATTTGACATGCAGGCAGCCGCCATTTCTGAACATGAGGACAGGATAATCAAAGATAAAGATGGAGAAGTATTTCTTCCGGTATCGGCTGTGTACGGACCGAACGGCGGGGGAAAATCCAATGTGCTGGAGGCGCTGCACAATCTGGTGTTCAAGGTGTTGAGACCATTATATGCGACCAGCGATAATGAAAATGCAGCGATCCGGATCAAGAGAATATTGATCGAGCCGTTTGCATTTTCCGCAGAAACCGCAAATGCACCAACGGAGTTTGAATTATTTTTCAGAACTGAACTGGCAGAATACCGATATAAACTGACTGTCAGGAAAGACCTGATCGAATATGAAAGACTGGACCGGGTAAAGCTGGAAACTGGACGCAGATCAGCGCTCTTTGAAAGAGACGAAAATGAAATTACTCTGAAAGGCGTGTTTTCCAAATTAAAGATCAGTGAAGATTTGTCCGAAACACTCCCGCTGCTTTCCTACTTGGGCATTACTTACGCAAAAAATGAAGTGGTTCAGGATGTATTGAGTTGGTTTGACGATGGAATTGATTTCCTGAATTACGGAAATCCACGTCAGGAACTGCGCATGGCGATTTCAAATTCAGAGCATGTGAAGAAACTGATGCTGGATATGATACAGGAAATGGATCTGGATATTGTAGACTTTCGGGTAGAAGAGAGAGAACATGACCGGATTGAAGTATTCACAAAACATGTTGTTGACGATTACGAGGCGGAGTTGAATCTGTTTGATGAGTCTAGCGGAACAAAGAAGCTGTTCGGCCTTCTTCCGTTTATTGCGAAAAGCCTTTCGGTGGGAACAACGCTTGTCATTGATGAGCTAGATGCGAAGATCCATCCGGTTCTTCTGAAATACATCATTATGATGTTTAATGATATGAAGATCAACCAGCATGGCGCACAGCTGATTTTCACATCACATGATCTGTCTACAATGAACAGTGAGGTGTTCCGGAGAGATGAAATCTGGTTTGTGGCAAAAGGAAACAAAGAGAACTCTAAATTGTATTCACTGGTGGAGTTTAAAAATGACAAGGGTGAGTCGGTGCGGAAGGATGCAAAATTTGACAAGCAGTACCTGGAAGGGAAGTATGGGGCGGATCCATACCTCAGGAAGATTATAGATTGGGGGAAGGTCAATGCCTAAAAAAGCCGGGATGGAGGCGTGGAAGAAAAAGCGCCGCAAGGAATATCTGGAAAAGAAAGAATTCCGATATTATATATTCTGCGAAGGACAGCAGACAGAACCGTTATATTTTGAAGGATTTAAAAGACATATCGAGGAAAATCCGATTTACCGGGACATGGTTCTGATTGAAATAGAACCTTGTCAGGCGGAAACCATGCGGGTAATCGGCATGGCCGAACGATATGTGAAAAAGAACAAAATTCAAAAGGGGCAGATCTGGTGCGTATATGACAAAGACAGTTTTCCGCCGGAACATTTTAATGGTGTCGAACAGCGGGCAAGGCAGTTGAGTCAGGATAATCCAGATCTGCAGTATCATGCTGCGTGGAGTAATGAGTGTATCGAATTCTGGTTTTTGCTGCATTTCGCCTATTATATTTCCAATAATCATCGGGCGGAATATATATCATTTCTGAATGATAGGTTCCAGGAACTGGGGATTGGAAAGTATCAGAAGAATATGAAAGATATTTTTGAAATATTGATGGAAAAGGGGGATCCGAAACTGGCGATCCGATATGCGAAACGGATCATAAAAGATGGACAAGGGAAGACGTCGGCAGAGATAGCACCGGGAACGAAGGTGTATGAGTTGGTGGAGGAACTGGCGAAGTATTTGCCGGATATAATGCGGACCAGAATTGTACTGTAGGAAGGAGAATGAATAATAGCGAAAGAAAAGTTTAAATATATTGTGGCAACGGCCCAAAATCCTAAGTGGGGACAACTGATATCACGTCAATCAGAGCTGTATTCATGAGATGATGAAATATCTAGTCTATTTGTATGAGGGTATGTTTATATATTACATTCACTAACGTAGATACAGTTGAATAATAAGAGTAAATGATATTTGTTTAGCAAGATACAAAGGAGATTATATGGAAAATCAAGATATTTTTAATAGTATTCTTAGGGGAAATGCAGTTTTAATTACAGGATCCGGAGCACATTTGAATGTAAAGACACCCCATGGAGAGAGGTTCCCTTCAGGAGTGAATTTGGCTAGTCAATTATATAATCTATGTGGTATTGATCATCCAGAGAATCCATGGGATTTGCAGGATGCAGCAGAAACATACCAAGAAATGTTTTCATCAGCTGATTTAATACAAGAAATTAAAAATCAATTACGCGTAGGAAAAATTGAAAAGGAGCATAAGGGACTTTATTCCTTTAAATGGCAAAGAGTTTATACAACAAATTATGACGAAGTCCCTTTAATTGCTACAAGCAAAATGGATCATGCTTTATCTTTGATACCTATTACTTTAAAGACTCATCGTTCAGAGCACGATTTAGAAAAAAATCTATGTATATACATTAATGGGTATATAGGAAAACTTACTGAACAAAGTCTCAATGATGAGTTTAAACTTACTGGTAGAAGCTATTTGGCAGCAGAAGGTTTGAAGGATAGTGAATGGGGGGCAGTATTTGGTGAGGATCTAGAAACTGCAGATTGTATTGTTGTTGTAGGACTTTCACTAGATTACGACTTAGATATTAAACGATTTATTTTTAATAAAAATGTCATTAATAAAACAGTATTTATAGAGTCGTCCCAAATTACGTTAGATAAAAAAAGAAAACTGGAAAGATTAGGGTGTGTTAAGTCGGTTGGAATGAAGGCGTTTGTTCAGGAATTATCGGAATATGCAAGTAAACATCCCATTCGTATAGATAACGGTCTTCATTATTATAAGGCGTTTGAAGCCTTTAAACCGAAGAATCCGATTAAAAGTGCGACAACTTTTGAAGTACACGATTTGTTTATGATCGGTCAGATTAATGACTCCTTATGGTATAGAAAAGCTGGAAAGTATAATAATTTAATATTCCGAAAAAAAATACATGATGTTATTAAATGCATAAATGATGGAATAAAAGTTATTTATTTACATGCAAATTTGGGAAATGGAAAGACTATTTTTATTGAGTCATTAAAACATCAACTTCAAAATAAAGGGATTAAATTTTTTACGCTTAAAGAAGATTACGAAGGAGTTAAAGGGAAAGATCTTAAAAATATTATTAAAGAAAATGGACGGAAAATAGTAATTATTGAAAATTATTATAATTTTTTATCCGTTTTAGGACAGTTTGCTCTATATAGTTTATCAGATGTTCAATTTGTTTTATCGGCGAGAACAGTGCTTTATGATACACGTATTCTTGAGGTAAATGATATACTTAAAATCGGTGAAGGAGAAAGTGCAATTTTTGATTTGAATAAACTGGATAGAGGAGAAATAGCGCAAATACAAACGATTATAAATGATAATGGATTGTGGGGAGAAAAAAGTAATTTGTCACCGACTATGAAGCGCCGATTATTAACAGGAAAAGGACAAGGAAATTGTGAACTACAGGGAATTATGTTGCTTTTGGTAAATTCTACAGATATGAAAGAAAGGATTAACAATGTCGTAAAAAATATAAAAGAGATGCCGGGTAATTATTTTGATGTTTTAATTCTAGCATTATTAATAAAGACAATGAGTTTAAATATCAGTGCTAATGATATGAGTAAAATTTTAGATGTAAAAATTGCATTGGATACAAATTTTACTGAGGATCCTAATGTGCAAGAGATATTAGAGTTTTCTTCAGGAACGGCGGGATTTAAACTTAGATCTGCAGTAACTGCAAAAGCAATTTTAGAAGAATTAGAATGCAATGAAACCATAATTAAGGTGCTCTCTAAGACAGCGCACTATGCCGATCATTATTCATCTACAGAAAAGTATGAAAATATATTAAAAAATATTATATCATACTCGCATGTGAAGACATTTTTGATAAATTCTGGACAGAAAGAAGCTTTTCTTATCAATTATTATAATGAGTTAAAGGATCTAACGTATTATAAAGAAAATTCATTCTTTTGGTTACAGTTCTCTATTGCATGTACGAATGTAGGAAGATATGAATTGGCACAGACATATTTAGATAATGCATATAGTTGGTTTAGAGAATCGGATAATGTTGTTCCATTTCAGATGGATACACAACAAGCTAAGTTGAATTTACTATTGATTGAAAAGAGAAAAACTTTGGACATAAAAGAAAAATTCTTACAAGCTCATGAACTTTTGATGAAACCAGTTATATCTATTAAAGATAATCCGGTTAAACAAATTATAAGTTTTTGGTCTTATACTAAAAAAATAATAAAAAATCAAATGATAAGTAATGGATATGAAAAAGAGTATAGCCTATGCTGTTCTGAAGCGTATAATAAAGTTCAAGATTATTTGAAGCATTCTAGAGACAAATGTGATAAGGACAACTTGACTAAACTTTCACAATCACTACTAAAATGTTCACTTGAAAATATATATTCAAAACGGAGTAAATAAAAATTATTTTACCTTGACATTGCTAGACGTCACGGAACGCCTTCTCCAGATCAACCCTACCCTTGCCCGCGAGGCCCGCAAAGTCCTCGACACCAACAAATCCGAGCGTCACATCCGGGGCGGGATGGCGACAAGAGAAAAATATCTTCATCAACACGGTTAAAACGTCCTGAACATCCGATACAGAGTGATATATCGGGAATATAAATTTGACGCCTGCCGCCGGAGGAGATGTGCTATACTGGCTATATCCAGGAACTGATCTGGCGGGGAGGCATCAAATGAAGATCGTAATCGTAGAGAGCGAGCAGCAGACAAGAGAGACAATTGAAAAGACGGTGAAGACTGCGCTCCCGGACGCTGTCCTGGCGGGGAATGCAGAGAACGGCAGGGACGGACGCAATCTGATCCGCGCGGAAAAGCCGGACCTTGTTATCATGGATATCCGGCTTCCGGGAATGGGCGGCCTGTCTATGCTGCGGAAGCTCCGCGCGGAGAAAAATAATGCGCGTGTGCTCATTGTCACTGCGGATACAGATTTCGGGCACGCCAGACAGGCGATCACCCTGGGGGTGGATGATTATATCCTTAAGCCATTCAGACCTGTGCAGCTGAGGACAGCCATCCTACGGATCCGAGATAAAGTCCGGGAAGAGCAGACGCTGGGGAAGGCGTTTAGCCTGGAGAATATTTTTACCGGCTGCCTCAACGGGCAGCTGGCCCCGGACCGGCAGTTCCATCAGATGACGCGGGAAAAGTTCGGGTTTACATTGGAGGATCCGGGCGCGCTGTTTGTGGTATGGCTTGGATCTGGGTACATGGAACAGAGGGAACAGGTCTGCGGCATGTTGGAGAAAGCAGGCGCGGGACAGGGATTTTCTGTCTGTCCGGTGCCTGTTGACACATGGCATCTGGTGGCGGCAGCGGTGTACCGTACTGACCAGAGTGCGGCGGCTCTGTCTTCTGACAAGGGCTTTGCCGTTTTCAGGGAACAGGTTGTCCCTGTGCTGAGCGGCAGTATCCGGGGCGAGGTCGTATGCCTGTGGGAAGAGACAGAGCATATGTGTGATTTCCCGGAAGCGCTGAGGAATCTCCGGCAGATCCGGGAATGGAATCTGCTCTTTGACCGGGGCAGCCTGATCCGCCGCAGAGATGTGGAGGAAATGGAGATCGTGCCCCTGAAATATCCGGCTGCGCTGGAGTCTCAGCTGCGTCGGGCGATGCTCGCTGAGGACGGCGAGGAGATCAAAAAATGTTATTACCGGCTGTATGACCTCTTCCGGGCGGAGCCGCACAGCCCGCGGGACATCAAAGAATGTCTGATACGGTTCAATCTGTCGGTATTGGGCGCGTATAAGACAAGGTATGAAGTGAAGTCTGAGCTGAGCGTACAGCACAGTATGCATCTGATCGCGGAAGCCATCAGCTGGAAGCAGGTCAGGACTGCAATGCAGGATTTTTTCGACGTGATGGAGTTCAATGCCTTTGGGGAGACGGGGGATGCGGAGCTGAGTGACCTGGTGCGCAAGGCGGTGCAGCTGGTCAGGAAACATTATGACCAGGGGATCCGGCTGGAAGAGATCGCATCCCGGCTTTTCGTCTCGGAAGAATATCTGAGCGCGCAGTTTAAGAAAGAGACGGGAATGGGGTTTGCGGAGACAGTGAGGATGCTCAGGATAGAGCGGATCAAGAGCCTGCTGGCAGGCACCCGGCTGAAGCTGAACCAGATCGCAGAGCTGACAGGATACACGGACCCCAAATATATGAGCAGGGTATTTAAGGAAGAAGTGGGCATGCTTCCCACAGAATTCCGTAAGATGATCCATTAATAAAATTCACCTTTTTTAAAAAATTCCCCCTTTTCAGGCTGGAAAAATGTGGTAGTATGGAGGGCGGAACCGAAAAGCCCGGATATGCCGCTGTTTTTGTCAAAACATGGCACCAGCGGGCGCATAGGAAAAAGAGGTGAGATGAATAATGAGCGAAATGAAGCTTACGTTCAAAACTCCGGATGAGATCGTTGAGTTCGTGAAGACAGTGTCAAAGTATGAATTCGATGTAGATGTCAGGAGAGGCAGAGTCGTAGTTGATGCAAAATCATTGCTTGGTATTATGCATCTTGGACTCAACAGCGTACTGGAACTGAAGATGCATACAGGAGATGCAGGGGAGCTGGAGACAGAGCTTCTGAAGTATGCGGCGTAGACGATGAGTCGGCGCAGGCCGGCGCAATAAATGAAAATGATAAGAATGTGAAAAGATCCCGGTATAGATGATATGCCGGGCTTTTTTTGCGGTGCGCCTGACGGGCGGCTGCCAGCAGTGCTGCAGACCGGGAAAGGAAATGAATACGGGGAAAATATAGTAAATATCGGTAAAGTCTGCGATGCAAACGGTAAATATCGTTCCTTGAGTATCCGGACACCGGGACGTATAATGTGTGCAGGATAAGGAAGAGGGATGAGCAGTATGGGGAAAAAACAGATCATAGAAAAAGAAAGGCTTATTTTTACAAACCGGGCACTGGCGGCGCTGATCCTGCCGCTGATCGTGGAGCAGTTCCTGGCTGTCCTCGTAGGCATGGCGGACTCGGTGATGGTGGCGAGCGTGGGTGAGGCGGCTGTGTCAGGCGTCTCGCTGGTAGACAATATCATGGTCCTGTTTACCAATCTTTTCGCAGCCCTCGCCACCGGAGGCGCGGTCATAGCCGGACAGTATCTCGGGCAGAAAAACGGAAAACTTGCTTCCCGCGCGGCGACACAGCTGATCTGGTTCACTACGATCCTGGCTGTGGTGATCATGGCAGTCATATACTGCGGGAAATGGTTCGTCCTGCATGTGGTGTTCGGCCAGATCGATGCGGATGTTATGGGACACGCGGATACGTATCTGATGATCGTCACGGCATCCATCCCGTTTATCGCGCTGTACAATGCGGGCGCGGCCATATTCCGCGCGATGGGGAACTCAAAAGTCTCCATGCAGGTAGCGATGATCATGAATGTGGTGAATGTCGCGGGAAATGCCATCCTGATCTATGGATTCCGCAGAGGGACAGAAGGCGTGGCCATCCCTACGCTGGTATCCCGCATTACGGCGGCTGTACTGATCATCTTTATGCTCAGCAGGAAAGAAAATGTGATCCATATAGAAAAAACATTCCGTTTCCGGCCGGACTGGACGATGGTGAAACGGATCCTGGGGATCGGGATTCCCAATGGCCTTGAGAATTCCATGTTCCAACTGGGGAAGATCATCGTGCTCAGCCTGGTGTCCACTTTCGGTACATATGCGATCGCGGCGAATGCGGTCTGCAATGCAGTGGCGAATTTCCAGGTGCTTCCGGGCATGGCGATCAACCTGGCGGTCACAGCGGTCATCGCCCGGTGCGTGGGCGCGGGAGATTATGAGCAGGCAGAGTATTTTACAAAAAAACTGATCCGCCTGGTCTACCTGTGCATGTGGGGAGTCAATCTCATCGTACTGTGCGTGATGCCGCTTGTACTCTGGGCGTACAACCTGTCAGACATTACCGCGCAGACAGCGCGCAGCGTCCTGTATTTCCACAGTGTGAGCGCATGTCTCATATGGCCGGTGTCTTTCACTGTTCCCTCAGCCCTCCGGGCAGCCGGAGACGCGAAGGTGACGATGGTCATATCTCTGGCTTCCATGTGGATCTTCCGCATCATTTTCAGCTATGTGCTCGGCGGCTGGCTTGGACTGGGCGTGCTCGGCGTG
Source organism: Candidatus Mediterraneibacter surreyensis (assembly GCA_019118885.1). Lineage (GTDB taxonomy): Bacteria > Bacillota > Clostridia > Lachnospirales > Lachnospiraceae > Mediterraneibacter > Mediterraneibacter surreyensis. The sequence continues at coordinate 11,274 of DWYB01000008.1, forward strand.
TGGATCGCCATGGTCATTGACTGGTGCGTGAGGGCGGTATGCATGACTCTGAGATACAAGGCGGGAAAGTGGAAGCAGATCCACTCCATATAAGATCAGGCAGATCTGGGTGGAGATTGCTCCATCGCGCTCCATACAGGGCGGGAGAAATGCCGCGGAGAAGTGCTGTGCGCAGATGCTGGGAGTAAATGCTGAGAGTAAATGCCGTGGTACAAGAAATGCTTGTAAAACCAAGGACGCTCCACTATAATGGATACAGAAGAACAAGCGGTCCGGCGTTTCAAGAGCAGCAGGGCCGTATTTTACAGGAGGAAGACGTTGAAGAATGAATTAGTGATCGTGCTCGATTTCGGCGGGCAGTATAATCAGCTTGTCGCGAGACGCGTGAGAGAATGTAATGTGTACTGTGAGATTTATTCTTACAAGACAGATATCCAGAAGATCAAAGAGATGAACCCTAAGGGGATCATCCTGACCGGCGGGCCGAACAGCTGCTATCTGCCGGATTCTCCGACCTATACGGATGAGTTGTTCAAACTGGGGATCCCGGTGCTCGGCCTGTGCTACGGCGCCCAGCTCATGATGCATGTGCTCGGCGGCGAAGTGAAAAAGGCGGATGTCCGCGAGTATGGAAAAACGGAAGTCCTGATCGACAAGACTTCCTCAAAAGTATTTACGGATGTGTCTACGCCGACGATCTGCTGGATGAGCCATTTTGACTATATCGCGCAGGTGGCTCCGGGGTTTGAGATTTCCGCCCACACAGCGGACTGCCCGGTGGCGGCAGCGGAGAATGAGGCAGAGAAGCTTTATGCGATCCAGTTCCATCCTGAGGTGCTCCACACTGCAGAAGGCACAAAGATGATCAATAATTTCGTGAAGAATGTGTGCGGCTGCGCGGGAGACTGGCGGATGGATGCATTTGTGGAGAGCTCGATCGCGGCGATCCGTGAGAAAGTGGGAGGCGGCAAAGTGCTGCTGGCATTATCCGGCGGCGTGGATTCCTCTGTGGCAGCAGGTCTTCTGTCCAGAGCCATCGGCAAACAGCTCACATGCGTATTTGTAGACCATGGCCTTCTCCGTAAAAATGAGGGAGATGAAGTGGAAGCCGTATTCGGGCCGGACGGAGACTTCGACCTGAACTTTGTCCGCGTGAACGCGCAGGAGAGATATTATAATAAACTGGCAGGAGTTACCGAGCCGGAGCAGAAACGTAAGATCATCGGCGAAGAGTTTATCCGTGTGTTTGAGGAAGAGGCGAAGAAGATCGGGGCTGTGGACTTCCTTGCACAGGGAACGATCTATCCGGATGTGGTAGAGAGCGGCCTGGGCGGAGAATCCGCAGTGATCAAGTCCCACCACAATGTGGGCGGTCTTCCGGATTATGTTGATTTCAAAGAGATCATAGAGCCACTGCGCGATCTGTTCAAGGACGAAGTGCGCAAGGCCGGTCTGGAACTGGGGATCCCGAAAGAGCTGGTGTTCCGTCAGCCGTTCCCGGGACCGGGACTGGGGATCCGCATTATCGGCGAGGTGACTGCGGAGAAGGTGAAGATCGTGCAGGATGCAGATGCGATCTACAGGGAAGAGATCGCAAATGCCGGGCTGGATCAGGATATCAACCAGTATTTCGCGGCGCTGACAAATATGCGTTCCGTCGGAGTCATGGGGGACGAGAGGACCTATGACTATGCAGTGGCGCTCAGGGCGGTGAAAACGGTTGATTTTATGACAGCCGAGGCGGCGGAGATCCCGTATGAGGTGCTCAGCAAGGTGATGAGCAGGATCATTAATGAAGTGCGGGGGGTCAACAGAGTATTTTATGATCTGACCAGTAAACCGCCGGGGACGATAGAGTTTGAATAGTCGGCGGTGGGCCAGAAAGCCTTTATTTACGGGCTTTTCCGGCACCGGTTCCTCTGGATTGCATTATCATTGCATTTTTACATTTGCCTGTGATAAGA
>DWYB01000076.1 GCA_019118885.1 Candidatus Mediterraneibacter surreyensis
TACTCAGGATCATCTCCCTTTGACTGCGCCCTCCGCGGTCCATTTGGTAAACTGCATCTCGGCCCGGCTCTCACCCACCCGGACTCTCTGTGCGCGCATGAATACTTTGATCTCCGCATCAACGGTTTGAAATATTTCGTTTTGTGCATCTTACCACCAGACAACCGTGGCTGTCAAGAAATTTTTGAATATTTTTTTGTAGCAGTTCAGTTTATGGCACTGCCGCAGTAAGCACGTCAATGCGTTTTTCCAAATGGCGCGGGCTGAACTTGCTGCATTATTTCACGCATCCACTCCTCTGTTTCCTGCCCGTCTCTGCTGTTCACATACACTGGCCCGTCCTCTGTCATGATCTCCAGAACGGGCGTATATCCGACATACAGATACATCCGGCATTTTCCTGTTTTTTCGCCTTTAAATCTGCCCATCATCTTATGCTGGTCTGCGCCGCCGTTGATCCTTCGATAATCATCATCCGGAAGACTGTCCAGCAGTTCCACACCTGTGATGTCGTCATAAGCTATGTCGTAATCCGAATATCCCGATGTGATCTCTACCTGAGTATCGGACGTATTCAGTTCAATCGGAACAAAGTCAATCTTCCACATCTCGACGCACCCCCATACCAGAAATACTGCCACGAACACAATAGCCAGAAACATAAAGATCTTTCCTGCTGGTTTTGCCATATTTGTTGTGTAGTTCCATGAACACGCCCAGTCCTGGACCATCAGACGCTTGTCATTTGGATTGCTGTACCAGCCGTTCTTCCAGTACACGTCATCATCAATGTACAGCGGCCGGTCATTTTTCTGAAGCAATTTTTCTTTCCGGCTGCGCATATAGAAGAATCCGCCAATCAGGAAGAATCCCGGCATGGTCTCCATAATGCAGTAGACCACAAGCACCCCCGTACTGATCCATCCGTCCCCATCGATACCTGACACCACAACGAGATACGCCGCCGCATTAAACAGGCTGCTCCCGACCAGCGCCCAGGACCATACATTTTTCTGCATCCGATTGACTTCTACGTTCAGACCGGAATCCTCGCTGTACACTTTATTGCGCATCCTGAGTATGGCAATATGCAGGATACCGAAGGTGAGGCTGACGAGGATCCCCGTGACCGGAAATATCCAGCCGTCGTCGGACGTTATCAGATATTTTCTGATATCTATATCGATGCACGGCATCAGGATCAACGCGCAGAAAAGCAGGTGCCACCACGGGGACAATCCCATCCTGCCGGACTGGACCGCCGCTTTCGTATCCACTGCCATGATCCGGCTTCCGCCGCTCCCGATCCATCCTTTCTCCACTTTCATATCATACAGTTTCCGATGGTTTCCATACAGAAGCGCCATAGCCCCGACGCAGAATTCCAGCAGCCATACCGACCATACGATCATAAAAACAGAGATGTACCAGAAACAGAACGCACAGACGGCAGTACTGATTAGCACGTTTACCGCGTAGAATATCTTCGTGTTTCTGCGATACCGTGCCATAAAGGCCGTGACTTCCTCACTCTCCGCCGCGCTCTGCGGCAGATGCACCCCAAGAAGCATTCCCTCGGAATATTTCCGTTTCGTTCCATAAACTGCATAGAAAATACCGATGATAACAAGGTCGATCACCGCAAACATGACAAACATAAACATGGTTTACACCCCCATCTCCGCAAATGCATCCTCGCACAGCCTCAGAAATTCTTCCCGTTTCAGGCCCCGCAGTTTCGCCTCGGCGCTCAAAAGCTCCAGCTCGTCTCCCAGATGCTCCCTGTAACCGGCTGCTGCTACTTCACCCATAGCCTGCGCTGGCTTTACAATAGCCCCTTTCCGCCGGTCCGTCTCAATGAATCCCTCAGATTTCAGAAGCTGATAAGCTTTACTCACTGTCATAGTGTTGACTCCCAGCTCCGACGCAAGCTGCCGCACCGTGGGCAGATTTTCTCCCGGCGCCAGTTCTCCTCTGCCGATCCCTTTGACAATCTCATTTCTGAGCTGGATATAAATGGGAATCTCACCCGACATATCGATCTTAAGTACCATACAGACTACCTCTTTTCTTCACAACCCTTTCCGATCTCATATCAAATATGTCTTCCAACTTTGTTGCTTTGCATTATACCATATAATACAATTAATACAATATCCTTTTCCCGAACACCGTGCATTTTTTCACATAGTATGCTATCATAGTTGTTACCGGATTATGACTTCTGTGCTCAGATATCTGTCTCTCTGCCGGAAGATCAAATACATACAAAGGAGTTTTGTTTTATGAAAATGAATGAACTGAAGCTTGTCTATTTCAGCCCGACAGGCGCAACAAGAAAAGCAGTCATGGAGACTGCCCGCAATATCGATCTGAAGTCCGTATCTTTCGATTTCTCCGTGTACAAGGAAAAGAAACCTGCACTGAAATTTGCGCATAATGATTTCGCTATCTTTGCAATCCCGGTATATTACGGACGCGTACCCGCTCTTTTCATGGAATACCTTGATAATATCTCAGGCGACAACACCCCTGCTGCCCTGATTGCCACATACGGATGCCGCGAATACGAAGACGCTCTCCTGGAGCTGAAAACAGAAGTGGAAAACCGCGGATTTAAAGTCATCGGAGCCGCAGCATTTCCGGCAGAACACTCCATCATACCGACGATCGGCGCAAGAAGACCCAATAAAACAGACCTGAAGACCATCGCTGAATATGGCGTGGAGCTTAACCGCAGGATCAGAAAGGAAGAATCTTTCGATCACATCAACATTCAGGTGCCCGGCAATAATCCTTACAAAAAATACGGCAAAAACGTCCTCTTTCCGAAAGCAGAGCTCAGTATGTGCACACTCTGCGGCGCCTGCGCCAAAGTCTGTCCGGCTGATGCGATCCCGATAAAAGAGCCGAAAAAGACAGATACAAAGAAATGCATTGGCTGTATGAAATGCGTTCGTGTCTGTAAACAAAACGCAAGAAGCGTTAACTCGCTGAAAATGAGAGTAGCGGAAGGGAAACTTAAGAAAGTCTGCCATAGCGATAAGAAAGCAGAGATTTTCCTGTAAATCAAATTCGTATTTGTCGGACTGAATGACGATTGGAATAAGGTCCGAAAACGGACGAGGATGAGGCACTGAAATACTTTTGAGATGAACGGCATGTGCTTCAGGCTCCGCTCCATAATCTGAGAAAAATTAAAGGGTCTGAAATCTGATTAAAGACAAAGCCGCAAAATGGATAACTCGCCTTCGGCTCAAACAATCCATTTTGCGGCTTAACATCAGCTTCCAGACCCTTAACTTTTTCTAGCAGATTATTCCGAAGTCGCCTTCCTCGCATACCGTTCATCTCTTTTCAAGTTTTTCTGCGCCTCATCTCCATCCGTTTTCTACTTCATCGAATTCGGCAGTCACTCCGACAAATCGGAATGCAAAAGAACCCGGTTGAAGGGGAAAGTAATCGAGAAGAACTTATTTATAGATCAGGCAGAAAACTACTTCCAGTTATAGAGATTTCTGGTTCCGCTTGTCTGCTTTATATCTTCAGGATGCTCCCATGTCAAGCCTGCGAAGCACCTGTTTACAGGCAAGGGCTTGACATGGGAGCATCCTGAAAATAAATATTAATCAAGCGGACCAGAAATCATTGCGGCTCGAATTCGAACCCTTGGCTTAACCGATCCTTTATCAATCAGAATCCAAATAAATCTCAGTCGATAAAGTTCCGATTTTGATCCTTCCGTTCAAATTTGTTTTTCGGGCTAGAAAAGAAAGCAGCCGGGAGACAGGTATTGCGTACGCACCGTTGGAGCAGCGTCGGCACTTAGAGCGCGTCTTTTGCGCTCTTATGTACCGCTACGCTGCGACCGAGTGAAAACGAGTGCGTTAGCAATACCTGTCTCCTGGCGGATACTTTACTAATACGACAAATACGAATTTCTCACTCTTTTCTGCGCAATATATCATACTCTTCCGGCACTTCGCTCAGATCCACCCACAGCACCTGCTTGGAATGTGGTGCACTCTCCTGCTCTTCTCCGTCTTCATTGAAGATCTTCCTTACAGTCACTTCCTCATTCCTGCCGTCCGGCTTCATGATCTCGATAGTCTCTCCGACAGAAAACTTGTTTCTCTGCTCGATCCGGCACAGTCCGTCTTTCGTTTCTCCTACAATCCCAAGGTAAGTATACTCCTTATTATATGTGTTACTGTCGTAGATCTGAGTATTCTCATCCGGCTTTCCAAAGAAAAATCCAGTGGTGAACTGGCGATAAGTGCAGTTGGAGATCTGATCCAGATACCAGGGCATATTCTCACGGTACAGTTCCGGATCTTTCTGGTAATCATCAATCGCTTTCCGGTAAGTACGCGCTACTGTTGCCACATAGAGGGCCGTCTTCATTCTCCCCTCAATCTTAAAACTGTCGATCCCCGCGTCAATGAGCTCCGGTATATGTTCGATCATACACAGATCCTTAGAGTTGAAGATATACGTTCCTCTCTCATTTTCATAGACCGGCATGTACTCTCCCGGTCTCGTCTCTTCCACCACCGCATATTTCCAGCGGCACGGATGGGTGCAGGCGCCTCGGTTTGCATCTCTTCCGGTAAAATAATTGCTCAAAAGGCATCTGCCGGAATAAGAAATGCACATTGCCCCGTGAACAAATGTCTCAATTTCCAAGTCTGCCGGAATATTTTCCCGCAATTCTTTTAATTCTTTCATGGACAGCTCTCTTGCCGATACCACACGGCTTGCTCCCTGACGATACCAGAAGTTATAAGTTCCATAGTTGGTATTATTGGCCTGTGTACTGATATGACGCTCAATCTCCGGGCAGATTTCTTTCGCGATGTCAAACACCCCGGGATCTGCTATGATAAGAGCATCCGGTTTTATTTCTTTGAGCTCTCGAAAATACTCTCTTACTCCCGGAAGATCATCGTTGTGGGCGAGTATATTTGCCGTCACATATACTTTCACACCGCGCGCATGGGCAAACGCGATTCCCTCTTTCATATCCTCCATGGAAAAATTTTTGGCTTTGGCTCGTAACCCAAAAGCCTCTCCGCCGATATACACCGCATCAGCGCCGAAGATGACGGCTGTTTTCAATACTTCCAGGCTGCTCGCCGGGATCAGTAATTCAGGATGTCTGCTCATTTTATCTATCCTTTCCTGCCCTGAGACGGGCTATGTCGTTTACGCATCTTCCGCCCGTTTACCCGGGCTTTTCATTCACTTCATCTTACTGGTTTTTAATACTCACCGCAACTCCATCTCCCAGAGGAACGATCGAAGTTGTGAGAGCCTCATTGTGTTTCAATTCGAAGAGGTATTCCCGCATCCTGGCATGGATCGTCCGGTTTCTCCGCTCTACGGCAAACCTTGATTCAATCACATCACCGTCCTGCATTACATTGTCGGATACAAGGCAGCCGCCTGGCGGCAGAAGCCGCAGGATATCCGGAAGATAATGGATATACTGACCCTTGGCTGCATCCATAAAAATAAAGTCATAAGGACCATCCATCGTCTTCAGGACTTCAGCTGCATCCCCCTCGATCAGAATGATCTGCTTTTCCTTTCCCGCACGGCGGAAATTCTCCCTGGCAATGGGAATCCTTTTCTCATAATTTTCTATCGTTGTGATCCGGCATTCTTCCGGTACATATTCACTCATCAGCAATGCCGAGAAACCCACAGCGGTTCCGACTTCCAAAACGCGCACAGGTCTTTTCAGCATCAGGAGAACTTTAAGAAAGCTCTGCATCTCTCTTCGTATGATCGGCACGTCTGCTGCCCTGGCTTCGCTCTCTATCGTCTCCAATATTTCACTGTTTCTTGTATCCAGCGAATTGATGAAAGTAACAATACGTTCATCTACTATCATAAACCTTACCCTTATCCGACACAGATGCACAGAGAACATCCCTGTGCATCTGATCCGTATCCATATTATTCTGTTCCTTTAATATTTCTTTCAATAGCATGGTTTTATCAGCACAACACGTTTTATGTCCGGCTGCTTATGCTATCGCTACACATCTACATCCATGATGATCGGAATGACCATCGGTCTTCTCTTTGTCTTCTTCCAGATATAGTCATTCATCGCATCGCGGATCGTAAGCTTGATCTTATTCCAGTCGGTGTGGCGTCCGCTTAAACATTTATCGAGCGCATCCGACACTGCCTTCCGCGCATCTTCCATAAGCTGTTCTGATTCCCTGACGTATACAAAACCTCGGGATACGATATCCGGTCCCGCAAGCAGACGGTTTGTTCTGCGCTCCAATGTAAGAACTACGATAATGATGCCGTCCTCCGCCAGATGCTGGCGGTCCCTGAGCACGATATTTCCCACATCGCCGACTCCCAGTCCGTCTACAAGTACAGCACCCGTATGCACCTTGTCCACGACTTTTGCAGATTCTTCATCCAACTCCAGCATGTCGCCGGACTGAATGATAAATATATTTTCTTTCGGGATCCCCAGGGATCTTATCACCCCGGCGGCTGCTTTCAGATGACGGTACTCGCCGTGCACCGGAATCGCATACTTCGGCTTTACGAGAGAATAGATCAATTTCAGCTCTTCCTGACAGGCGTGTCCCGAAACATGTGTATCCTGGAAGATAACTTCCGCGCCTTTCGCGGAAAGCTCATTGATCACACGGGATACTGATTTCTCATTTCCAGGGATGGGATTGGAGCTGAAGATGATCGTATCATTCGGCTGGATCGTCACTTTCCGGTGAACATCCGCCGCCATCCTTGAAAGGGCCGCCATAGACTCGCCCTGGCTTCCTGTCGTGATCAGAACCATTTTCTCCGGCGGATAATTCTTCATTTCATCAATCTCGATCAGCGTGTTTTCCGGCACATTTAAATACCCCAGCTCCGACGCCGTGGAGATGATGTTTACCATGCTCCGCCCCTCTACTACGACTTTTCTATGATATTTATATGCCGAGTTGATGATCTGCTGCACGCGGTCCACATTAGAAGCAAACGTCGCGATGATCAATCTTGTATTCTGATGCTCCGCAAAAATATGATCGAATGTGATACCCACCGTTCTCTCAGACTGTGTAAATCCTTTTCTCTCCGCATTTGTACTATCAGACATCAGCGCAAGTACGCCTTTCTTTCCAATCTCGGCAAATCTCTGCAGATCGATGGCATCACCGAATACCGGCGTATAATCCACTTTGAAGTCCCCGGTATGCACGACTATTCCTGCTGGCGAATAGATCGCCAGTGCAGACGCATCCTGAATGCTGTGGTTTGTCTTGATAAATTCGATCCGGAACTTACCCAGATTAATAGACTGTCCGTGCTGAACAACCTTGCGTCTTGTACTGCGCAGAAGATTATGTTCTTTTAACTTATTCTCGATGATACCCATCGTCAGCTTTGTTGTGTAAATCGGAAGATTGATTTCCTTTAACACATAGGGCAGTGCACCGATATGATCCTCATGTCCGTGGGTGATGACAAATCCTTTTACCTTGGATGCATTATCCTTTAAATATGTCACATCCGGGATCACGAGATCGATCCCCAGCATGTCATCCTCCGGAAAGGCCAGACCGCAGTCCACCACAACAATACTGTCTTCATACTCGAAGGCAGTGATATTCATACCAATCTGTTCCAGCCCTCCCAGCGGTATGATACGCAATTTTCCTTTTTTCTCTTTTTTCAAAAATTAAGCACCTCCATTATGATTTATGTATCATATTACTTCCGGGCGCAAAAAGAACAGCAGTTTTCTTCGGCTGCTTTTATAAAGACGGTTAATTCTCTTTCTCCATACATTCTCTACAGAATCCATAGAACTTCAATTCATGATCCAGGACATGAAATCCCGTAACTTTTTCGATATGATGCTCCAGATCATCCAGAAGATCATCAGTAAAAGGTATGACCTTATTACATTTCCTGCATATCAGATGATGATGATTGTGCTGCGTATCACCTTTTATCAGATGTCCGATCTCGTACCGCACACATCCGTCATCCAGATTAATTCTGTCCACAAGCTGCATATCCCACAAAAGCTGGAGCGTACGGTATACCGTAGCCAGTCCGATCTCCGGATAATCCTGTGATACCAGCTCATAGATATCCTCTGCAGTCATATGATTTCCACTGTACCGCTCAAGCACAGAAAGCACCTGAATACGCTGATGTGTCACTTTCAGCCCTTTTTCTTTCAGCTTCTGTTTGAGCAGTTCCTCTGTTTTTTTCTGCTGTTCCATCCGCGTTCTTTCGTCTCCCCGCAGTAAATAGATCTATTGTAAAGGTTAGTAAACACCTTACATTTCTATACTTACATCCTCCAGCAGCTCTTCGAATACTTTCGAAACTGCCAGAAGTTCCGTCTCGTCCTCTACGATCTCATACACACTTTCACCATCACTCTGTTTTCCCGTCTCTTTCAGAATAAGACATTCTGCGTCGTCATCCTCAGAGTCTGTGACAAGTATGTATGCGCTTCCATTGATCCGCGTCTCTTCGAGTACGAAAAACTCATCTTCCCCATTTCCATCTGTAAAAGCAAATCTTACTTTCTCCATAAAAATTGCCCCTTATCATCACTTTCCTGCGCAAATCTCTTTCTCATCCGTTCCCTCTGACAGAGATGATTTTATATGCAGATGATCCAGATATCCCTGCAGGATAAAAACTGCCGCTATCTGATCGATATGTTTCTTACGGTTTTCTCTTCTCACACCGGTTTCAATCAATGTTCTCTCCGCTTCCACAGTGGTAAGTCTCTCATCCCACATGATGACCTCAAGACCTGTCCTTCTGTAAAGCATGTCTTTAAATTCCAGCGACTTCTCAGCACGCTCCCCAATATCATTGTTCATATGTTTCGGAAAACCAAGCACGATCTTTTCTACGCCGTATTCACCGATCAATTCCTCGATGCGCGCACATGTGCGCCTCAGCTTGTTTTCCTCTTTCCGCCCTATCGTCTCAACAGCCTGGGCGGTAAGTCCGAGCGGATCGCTGATCGCGACCCCGACGGTCTTTGTTCCGTAATCAAGTCCCATAATCCTCATATCAAATTATTCCCAGGAATTATGTTCGATATACGCTTTTAAAAGTTCTTCCACCAGCTCATCCCTCTCTACTTTCATCACAAGGCTTCTCGCCCCATTGTAACTGGTGATATAAGTAGGATCGCCTGACATGATATATCCTACGATCTGATTAACCGGATTGTATCCTTTTTCTTTCAGAGCCTTGAACACGATCTCGAGGATATCCTTTGCCGAGATCTGCGGTCCGGGCTCTACCTGAAAGAACTGTGTATTGCTAAGATCACTCATCGTGTATTCCTCCTTTTCCGTAATTTCCAAAGCCCCTGTTTATAATTTTAATATAATCCCTTGTAAAATTCAATGTATAATTTGTGAATCATTTTCAATTTGCACTTTTACTACAGTATTTCTCAGATCCTGTTCGCTTTCTAAGGCAATTTTTATATACTCTTTTGTATGACCAGTCTGCACAGTCTTACCGTTGAGTTCCGTCTCTTCTTCCACAAGAACCTCGACTTCCCTGCCGACAAAACCGGCTTCATAGGCTCGTCTTTTCTCCTCGCCCATTCTGATCATGACAGCGCTTCTCTGTGCTTTTACTTTTTCGCTGATCTGTCCGCCCATTCCGGCGGCTTTTGTTCCCTCACGTTTTGAATATTTAAATATATGCGTCTCATAGAAATTCACTTTATCTACAAAAGCAAGGGATTCTTGGAACTCTTCATCCGTCTCTCCCGGGAAGCCTACGATGACGTCTGTAGTCAGTGCAGGATTATGAAAATACTGTCTCAATATCCTGCATTTTTCATAATACTCTTCACTTGTATACCTCCGGTTCATTCGTCTGAGTGTAGCATCGCACCCGCTCTGAAGCGAAAGGTGAAAATGAGGACATATTTTCGGCAAAACGCTTAATTCTCTTGCAAAATCTTCGGTTATGATCCCCGGCTCCAAAGACCCCAATCGGATCCGCATGATTCCTTCCACCTCATGTACAGCGCGAATCAGCTCCAGTAAGTGCCTTTGTCCATCAAAGTCTATCCCGTAAGAGCTAAGGTGGATTCCCGTCAGCACAACTTCCCGATAACCATTTTCAGCCAGATCCTTCACTTCGCTTATTACATCTTCCTGCTTTCTGCTGCGCACCCTTCCCCGTGCAAACGGAATGATGCAGTATGTGCAGAATTGATTGCATCCGTCCTGTACCTTGATATAAGCTCTCGTATGATCCCCCGGTTTTGTGAGATGCAGAGTCTCATATTCATGTGTCCTGTTAATATCTTCCATACTGGCCGAAGCACAATGTGCCGCCTCGTACTCTCTCAAAATAGTAATCAGATCTTTTTTATGATTATTTCCGATCACAATATCAATGCAGGGGTCCATCTGACTGCCTTCCTGGGCCTGAACATAACATCCGGCCGCCACTACGACTGCATCCGGATTCATTTTTCTTGCCCGGTGAAGCATCTGGCGGGATTTCCGATCTGCAATATTTGTCACGGTACAGGTATTTATAATATAAATGTCCGCCCCTTCTTTAAAGGGCACGATTTCATACCCGGCGTCCTCCAGCATTTCCTGCATAGCTTCGGTCTCATATGCATTCACTTTACAGCCCAGGTTGTGCAGCGCTGCCTTTTTCATAATAAATTTACCTCTTTTTTCCTCTTGTTTCTTGACTTTTTTCAGTGCATCCCGTAGAATATACATGAGGCGTGAAGCCTTACTTTATTGTATGATTCAAGGAGGGATTTTTAAAATGAAAACCGTACAGATTTCATTAAATTCAATCGACAAAGTAAAATCTTTTGTAAACGAGATCACAAAGTATGACAATGACTTTGATTTAGTATCCGGAAGATATGTTATAGATGCCAAATCAATCATGGGAATCTTCAGCCTGGATCTTTCCAAGCCGATCGACCTTAACATCCACGCTGAGGGAAATGTAGATGACATTCTTGCAGCTCTGGACGCTTACATCATCAAATAATTTTGTACATAAAAAAACTGCCTCATTTCAGTGAGGCAGTTTTTTTTGCCTCGCGCAGTCAGAAACAGCATTTCCGACACGTTCATCTTCCGCATTTTCTCATTCTGCGTTTTTCATTCTCCGCAGGACACTGTAATCACTTCTGTCGTTTCCAGTGCCGCTGCCATGAGTTCATCAATCTTCTCCGAAAGATTCAGTTCAGATTTTGCAATCCGCTCAACATTCGGTTTTGTCACCGGATGTTTTGCCACAAAAATCGTACAACAGTCCTCATAAGGCTGAATAGAAGTCTCATAAGTGTTGATCTTTTCCGATATCTCCACGATCTCCTTTTTATCAAACCCGATCAGCGGACGATAAACCGGCAATGTGCATACGGCGTTAGTTGCGGCCAGACTCTGCATAGTCTGACTGGCCACCTGTCCGATACTCTCCCCTGTAATCAATCCCAGACATCCGTCCTTTTTCGCAAAGTGTTCTGCGATCCGCATCATATATCTTCGCATAATGATAGTAAGCTCATCATGCGGACATTTCTCATAAATATAGAGCTGGATATCCGTGAAATTGACAATGTGAAGCTTAATAGGTCCTGAATAGGCAGATACCAGCCTTGCAAGATCGATAACTTTTTCTTTCGCCCTTTCGCTTGTATACGGTGGTGCGTGAAAGTAAACCGCTTCGATCTCCACACCTCTCTTTGCAATCATATACCCTGCTACCGGACTGTCGATGCCGCCTGATAAGAGCAGCATGGCGCTGCCATTTGTTCCCACCGGCATGCCTCCCGGTCCGGGAATAATCTCTGAGTAGATATAAACTTCTTCCCTGATTTCTACATTCAGCCTGACATCCGGATGATGCACATCCACTTTCATCTCAGGATATGCATCGAGAACCGCCTCTCCCAGCTCACAGTTTATCTCCATAGAATTCATAGGATACCGCTTATTGGCGCGTCTGGCCTCTACTTTAAATGTCTTGTCTCCCTCAGGGTACATTTGTCCTACATAGGACACAACATCCTTCCTGAGTTCCCCGATCTCTTTTACCGGCTTTCTGACAACAGGGCAGATCCCAACAATGCCGAACACCCTCTGCAGGCTTTCCACAGTTTCTTCGTAGTCATATTCGCCTTCACAGTCCACATAGACCCTGCCATGACATTTGTGTACGAGGAACTCGCCGTCTACCTCTTTTAACGCATATCTGATCTGGCGTACAAGGGCGTCTTCAAACATATACCTGTTTTTTCCCTTGATTCCTATCTCACCGTACTTGATCAAAAATGAATGAAACTTCATGATTATCTCCTTTGTCCGCCGCGCCGCGCGCGGTTTTCAGATTAATGCCGCGTATATCTGCGCAGCATCGGTATACAATTATATAGTGTTTCCAACGTATAGTCAATTTCTTCTTTTGTTGTAAATTCCGACATACTGAACCTCAGCGTCGCATCCAGATATTCTTTTGACGCTCCGATCCCTTTGAGGACTCCGCTCACTGCCGGATGATTCGAGGAGCAGGCTGACCCTGATGATACATAGATGCCTTTATCCTCCAGCGCATGGAGCAGCACCTCGCTTCTGACTCCCGCCACTCCCAGGCTGATGATATGAGGAGCACTTTTCTCATCAGTAAAACCGTGGATCACGGTATTGTCGATCTTTGATACTCCTTCAATAAAACGGGCCTTCAATTCCCGCATAAGTGCAGTCTTCATCTCAAGATCCTGATAGATCATCTTTGATGCAAGCCCCAGTCCCGCAATCCCCGGAACGTTTTCCGTACCAGACCTGATATTTTTCTGCTGTTCACCGCCGAACACGATCGGTCTGATTTTCACCTTACTGTCAATATAGAGAAATCCGATCCCCTTTGGTCCATGAATCTTATGTCCGCTGGCAGTCAGCAGATCTATTCCCATCCGTTTCGGCCAGATACGATATTTTCCATAGCCCTGCACAGCATCTGTGTGGAACAGGATGGACGGTTTATACTGTTTGACTATCCGTACAGCCTCCTGAACAGGCTGCACTGTTCCCACTTCGTTATTGACATACATGATCGATACGAGTATCGTCTCAGGACAGAGCGCTTCCTTTAAAGCATCCAGTTTCACTTTCCCCCCGGAATCCACCGGAAGATAAGTCACCCGGAACCCCTCTTCCTCCTCCAGATACCGCATTGTGTTCAGGATTGCCGGATGTTCGATTGAGGAAGTGATCAGATGATTTCCGTTTCTTCTGTTTGCCCTGGCACATCCGATCAGAGCCAGATTATCGCTTTCTGTTCCGCCGGAAGTAAAAAATATTTCTTTTGTATTTACTTTCAGAAGCTTTGCAATCGTCTCTTTTGCTTCCCGGATATAATGTTCCGCCTGTACACCTTTTCTGTGCATAGAAGACGGATTGCCATAATCCCGGCACATCACTTTATATACTAATTCCCCTACCTCCGGGTAGCACATGGTTGTAGCGGAATTGTCCAGATATACTTCCATAGTTCCTTTCCTTTACTGTTTTCTTACTTATAAAATATGACTGCGGCTCTCCAGATGATACATAAGGATGGACAGTACACTTAATCCAGCTGTCTCTGTCCGAAGGATACGCTTTCCAAGTGTCACCGGCTCTGCCCCGCTCTCCCTGGCCCGTCTGATCTCCTCCTCCTCAAAGCCGCCCTCTGGTCCGATAAATACGCCTACTGACTGTCCTGGCCGGATCTCTTCGATGATCCGCGCCGTTTTATCCATTCCTTCCGCCAGCTCATAGGGGATCAGCACCACATCCAGGCCGGACGCCATCTTAAGCGCCTCAGGGAAAGTCTTTACCTGCTGTACCTCGGGTATCAGTCCCCGCCCTGACTGCTCTGCAGCGCCTTTTGCAATCAACTGCCAGCGCTCCTGCCTTTTTTTCGCCTTTTTTTCATCCAGCTTCACAATGGAACGCCCCGCCGCAAATGGCACTACGCTGTATGCCCCCAGTTCAACTGCCTTCTGCACGATCCAGTCCATCTTATCACCCTTGGGCAGTCCCTGAAAAAGTGTGATCTTTGAAGGAAGCTCCGTATCCGCATCCAGCTCTTTCAAAATATCAAGGACCGCTGTCTTTTCCTCATAAGCACTGATACAGCAGAGAAAAACCCTGCCGCTTCCGTCACTGATCCGCACATCTTCACCAGGACGCATACGAAGTACATTTTTTATATGATTTACATCAGAGCCTTCCAGAAAGATTCTTCCTTCCCGTATCCATGACGGCTCTGCAAAAAACTGCTGCATACTGTTTCCTCTCTTCTCATTATACAAAGATTCAGGACGCCGCACGGGCGGTCACGCAGACCCATTCTCCCTGATAAGTGACGTCAATCACTTCAAGCCCGGCCTCTTTCACTGCTTCAACCACAGTCTGCTCTTTGTCGTCAATAATCCCGCTCGTAATATATATTCCTCCGGGTTTCAGCTGATTTACAATAACCGGTGTAAGCTCTACGAGGACATCGGCAAGGATATTGGCCACTACTATATCATAACATCCGTATCCGACTTTGTCCTGTACTTCTCTGTCATCGATAATATTGCCAATCATGACTTCATACCGGTCTTCCGGGATTCCGTTTACTTTCATATTCTCATATGTCGCTTCGATCGCGCACGGGTCAAGATCTGTTCCTACAGAGTAAGCGGCGCCGAATTTAAGCGCCAGCATACCAAGAATGCCGCTTCCGCAGCCCACGTCAAGTATCCTGGTGCTGTCAGTTACGTATTTGCGGATCTGGCGAATGCAAAGCTGAGTCGTCTCATGCATACCTGTTCCGAAAGCTGTGCCGGGATCGATATGGATCACCATCTTATCCTCGTCCTCCGGCTTTACTTCCTCCCAGGAAGGAATGATCAGGATGTCGTCCACGTAGAACTGATGAAAATACTGTTTCCAGTTATTAACCCAATCTACATCTTCCGTCTCTGATTCTTCAATCAGGCACTCTCCCACATTCAGATAAGCGGACATCTCTTTTAATTCCCGCCGGATATCAGCCAGCACTTTATCTTTATCCTCCTCAGGTTCCAGATAAAAGCTTAAGTACGCCACGCCGTCGTCATCCTCAATCTCAGGAAGGATATCCACGAACATCTGCTCTTTATCAGACTGAGTCAGAGGAACTTTATCCTCGATCTCCACTCCCTGGATTCCCAGGTCCATCAGCATGCTGCTGACGATATCCTCCGCCTCCGTCGTTGTTTTCAATCGAAATTTATTCCATTTCATCGTTTATTCTCCTTCTCAAACCAAAGATTCAAATCTACATTTGCAGAGATGCCGGGCACCGCCCCCGATTCACTGTACTGCCATATTTTATAATCATACGGGCACTGCGGGATCTCACAATAGTCCGCATACCAGAAATCATACTCCGAAAGTTCCTCCATATCAAGCGTAAACGCCATCCATTCCATATTTGAATAGATCATCGGATCATATCCCGCATGGCTGACTGTATCACAGAATACCTTACAGTAGTTCGTAAACTCCTGTTTCGTATTCTCGTCAGTACGGGCGGCATCCCACTTAATCTCCTCTGTATCATATACGACAGGTCCTGTAATATCATATTTTTTCACATGATCCAGAACAAACTCGGCTTCCTCCACTGCCTCTGCGGCGCTGACCGCCTGGGAGAAAAAATATACTCCCACATCAATCCCGGCCTTTGAAGCTTCCCGGATGTTCTGTTCATACATAGCGTCCAGAACAAGATCCCCCGACTCGCCGTATGCGCGGTAGCCCAGACGAATAATTGCAAACTCTACGCCGCTTTTTTTCACCTGTTTCCAGTCGATCTCCTCGCCCTGAAATTCAGACACATCTATCCCCATGCGTGCCGTAACCCCGTTTTTTTCATCACGAAAACTCTTATAGCCAGTCTCTTCATCCGTCGTAAGACACGAAAAATCATATGTACATTTTGGCACATTCTCCAGAAGAGGCGCTTCAAACTCATCCCCTTCCGTATTTTGGAAACTATAATACACACCCTTGTCCGTCACATGAATATTTTCACCGCCTGCCGTGGTTTCTTCTGTCTCTGCCGCACAGCCGGTCACAAAAAGGGCGGCTGCCACAAGGATAAAAAAGATTCTCGGTTTATTCATGAGCAGCCACCTTCATCTCGTCGCCTGTACGGATCACACCGCCCCTGATCACTCTGGCAAACACGCCCTCCCGCGGCATGATACATTCTCCCATCTTTTGGAAAATCACGCATCCGTGGTGACACTCTTTGCCGATCTGGGTGATCTCAAGCACTACATCGCCACAGATAAGCCTTGTTCCCACAGGGAGCGAGCGAAAATCGATTCCTTCCACAACCAGATTTTCCCCAAAAGCCCCGTCTTCTACTTCCGCGCCTCTTTTACGGAATTCCTGGATCTTATCATAAGAAAGCAGACTGACCTGACGATGCCATTTTCCTGCATGTGCGTCTCCCTTAATGCCATACTCTTCTATAAATACCGCTTCATTTACATTTGTTTTCTGTGTTCCCTTTGACGGGCTGGTACAGACTGCGATTACTGTTCCCATGCTATTCAGCTATCCTCCGATCTGAGACATGTCTTTTGTCTCAAATTTCTTTTCTTCATATACGGACGGATCCGCAAAGTGATGGCAGGATGGTTTCTCATAAATAATCCTGCTCATCTCCTGCCTGATACGTTCATCTTCCGCGCCCGTTCTCAACAGCTTTCTGAGATCCGCGCCTGCTTCATACTGAAGGCAGGCTTTCAGATATCCCTCTGACGTAAGACGGATCCGATTACAGCTGCTGCAGAACTGATGCGTTACAGCGGATATAAATCCGATTTTCCCGTGAAATCCAGGAAAATGTATATATATCGCCGGGCCGTTTCCATATTGTCCGACCCATTTCCCGGCATCCCCAAACCGTCGCTTTAACATACTGTATATCTCGTCTCCGCCCACTCCGGAGAAATCTTTTCCCAATCCGATCGGCATCATCTCAATGAAGCGGACGTCGATCTTCCTGTCTTTCGCCAGCAGTGCAAGCTGAATATATGTCTCCGAAGGCATCTCTCTCTCAGGCACACAATTAACCTTTACCTTTAAAGAAGAATAAGCGAGTGCGCTTTCCACTCCGTCAAGAACGTCCTGCAGGTTCCCGCCGCGGGTAATCTCGCGGTATCGGTCCGGATCCAGAGTATCAATACTGATGTTAACTGAATCCAATCCTTTAGAAACTAATTCGTTTATTTTTTCTTTTAAAAGTATACCATTGGTCGTCAGCGTAACCTGCTCGATCCCCGGCGTACTCTTCAGCATTCCGACAAGTTCCGGCAGGCCGCGCCGCACAAGCGGTTCGCCGCCGGTAAGTTTGATCTTTGTAATGCCAAGCTCTGATCCGATTCTGCATATCCTCCGGATTTCATCATAGGTAAGGATATCGCTGTGACTGACACAGGGGACGCCTTCTTCCGGCATACAATAAACACATCGCAGATTACATCTGTCTGTCACAGAGACCCGCATATATTCGATATTTCTGCCAAAACGGTCTTTCATCGGGCGCACTCTCCGTCTCTGCCGCTAAGGATCGCCAGTCCGTGATCCAGCGCAGGCAGGATCGCTTCAAGGTTCTCCCGTACAGCTTTCGGACTTCCGGGAAGATTTATGATCAGTGTCTTTCCACGGATTACAGATACTCCGCGGCTCAGCATCGCTCTGGACGTCACCTGCAGTGAAGCCGCGCGCATCGCCTCGGCAATCCCGGGCACATTGCGTTCCGCCACTGCCATTGTCGCCTCAGGCGTACAGTCGCGGGGAGAGAAACCCGTACCGCCTGTCGTAAATATAACATCCAGTTTATCGACATCACATAATTTACATAGATACTTTTCTATTTCTTCTTGTTCGTCCGGCAACAAAATTGTTTCTTTCACTTCATACCCTGCCTCCGTGATCATCTCACAGAGAAGATGTCCGCTTTTATCTTCACGTTCACCGGCATACCCCTTATCGCTCAGAGTCACTACTGCCGCTTTCCATCTGTATCCTTCCATATTACCTCCCCGCTTTTGCCTCCGGTTTTCCTGACGAGATGGATTTCTCCGATCTCCATCAACTTATCCATGGCCTTACACATATCATAAATCGTCAAGAGCGCCATGCTTACTCCTGTCAGCGCTTCCATCTCCACTCCGGTCTTTCCCGTCACTTTCACTTTGCACCTGCAGTAAATAGCGTGCTCATGCTCATCCAGCTCAAAATCCACTTTACAATTAGTGATCGGGAGAATGTGGCACATAGGAATCAGTTCGGAAGTCCGCTTTGCACCCATGATTCCCGCCGTTGCCGCTACTCCCAGCACATCGCCTTTCCTGACCGTACCTTCTTTCACTGCCCGGAACACTTCGTCGTTTACGACAATCTTTCCTTCCGCCACAGCTTCTCTTACAGTATCCGGTTTTGCCGTCACATCTACCATGACCGCCTTGCCGTTCTCGTCAAAATGTGTAAACCCCATAGCACCAGTTCCTATCTTTAATTATTAATCGTAAGAGTTCAGTCCGAGCCATTTGTAAAGCCTCACTACCCATGGCGCGGACACATATATAGTATATCCTCTCAGGCCGGCACCGGCAAGCATGACTTTTTACTTTCAGCCTTTTACCGTCTGACAGCTGTTTTCCCTTATCTCAGATCATCTGCGCCAAATCCCAGCGGAAGAAGTTCCTTTAATGTATAAATCTTATAACTGCCGTCTCCGGCCGTCAGAATAATATTGAACGTATCCGGATCACAGAATTCCATCATGACCTGTCTGCATACTCCACAGGGCGCCGTATATCCCGTCACTACGCCGTCTTTTCCTCCGGCAATACAGATGGCCCTGAACTTTCTGTGCCCTTCGCTGACAGCCTTGAATATTGCGTTTCGCTCGGCACAGATCGTAGAGGTATAAGCTGCATTTTCAATGTTGCATCCGGTGTAAAACCTCCCCTCATCAGTGAGCAGGACTGCCCCCACTTTAAAGCCGGAATAGGGCGCATATGAGTATTTCAGCTGCTCCTTGGCCATCCTGATCATTTCTTCTGCAAGACTTTTATCCCTCTGCACGTGTTCCTCCTTCCACCAGCCTTACGATTCTGCTCGTGCCGAGACGGTCCGCTCCCAGCGCAAGGAATTTTTCCGCATCTTCAAGAGAATTAATCCCTCCCGCCGCTTTTATCTTTACATTCGGTCCTACATTTTGAGCAAAAAGCTTAATGTCTTCAAATGTTGCTCCTGCCGTCGAAAATCCTGTAGAAGTTTTGATATAATCGGCGCCGGCTTCCGTTACGATCCGGCACATTTTCACCTTTTCCTCCTCCGTCAGAAGGCAGGTTTCTATGATCACTTTCAGGATCTTCTCACCGCATATTGTTTTTAACAGACGTATCTCATCTCTGATCAGATCATATCTTCCGTCTTTGAGCCATCCAATGTTGATGACCATATCGATCTCCGAAGCTCCATCTGCAATGGCGTCTTCTGTCTCAAACGCCTTGGTCCTTGTGGTCGTATATCCGTTAGGAAATCCGATCACAGTGCAGACCGGCACTTTTCCCTCCAGGTATTCACTCGCCTGCCGTACATATGCCGGAGGGATACACACCGACGCGGTCTTATAACTGACTGCTTCATCGCATGTCTTCCGTATCTCCTCCCACACAGCCGTCTGTAACAAAAGCGTATGGTCAACGTGTGTCAAAATCTCATTTACATTCATTCCCTTTTCTCCATCTATTCCTTCTTTTTTCCGTCTGTCCGTATCAGGTTCCTGACGGCTTCTACCGCCACCTGTACAGCCATATCCGTATCGTGTACGACAGGATTCTCCAGTCCGAGCTTTTCCCTCTCCTGATTGGCAAGTACAAGGAAGCAGGACCCTACTCTGACTTTAAGGCAGCTTGCCACCACAAACAGCGCCGCCGATTCCATCTCAGAAGCAAGACATCCCAGTTTTTTCCAGGCTTCCCACTTATTCAGCAGTTCATATCCTACCGGCTTTGCCTCCGGTTCATGCTGTCCGTAGAAAGAATCCTTGCACTGGACCACTCCCGTATGGAACGGATATCCTTTCTTCTGCGCAGCGTCAACCAGAGCATTCGTTACTGTCAGATCCGGAACCGCCGGGAATTCTATGGGTGCATACTCCCTGCTCGTTCCCTCCATACGGATCGCTCCTGTGGCGATCACAATATCGCCGCTCTTTACCTCCGGCTGCATGCCGCCGCACGTACCGATCCGTATAAATGTATCCGCTCCGCAGCGGTACAGTTCTTCCATGGCGATCGACGCCGACGGCCCGCCGATGCCGGTAGAGGTCACGCTGACTTTCACCCCGTCCAGCGTGCCGGTATAAGTAATATATTCCCTGTTGTCCGCTATCAAAACAGGATCGTCAAAGTACTTCGCGATCAACTTACATCTTTTCGGATCTCCCGGCATGATCACATACCGGCCCGCTTCGCCCTTTGCCACCTGGATGTGATACTGCCTGCCCGGGTCTTCTGAATAATTTTTCATACTGGTTCTCCTTTCTTTTAACTGTCGCTGCCTTATTATAACATATCCGGACAGCTGCGTGGCAGAGATATGGACTGGATTTTCCACCCTATGCCCCTTCCAACGTGTCCGTTTCCCCGACGTCCGATCAGACCTGCAGTTCGATTTCGCACTCCGTGCTCCATCTCACTGTAGGGCGTCCGCCCTATGCCCCTTCCAACGTGCCCGTTTCCCCGACATCCGATCAGACCTGCAGTTCGATTCTGCACTCCGTGCTCCATCTCACTGTAGGGCGTCCGCCCTATGCCCGATAAAAAGGGTGCAGCCTTCTGTAAGCTCCGCTTACAAGGCTGCACCCTTTTTATCAGGCGCAGGTCTGATCTGTTGATTCAAACTGCGAGTTATATAACTCGGCGTAAAAGCCGTTTTGGGCGAGGAGTTCTGTGTGGGTGCCCTGTTCGACGATATCGCCGTCTTTCATGACAAGAATCAGATCCGCATCACGGATGGTGGACAGCCTGTGAGCGATGACAAAGCTGGTCCGCCCTTTCATCAGGTTATCCATCGCTTTCTGGATCAGCACTTCTGTCCTTGTATCTACAGAGCTTGTCGCCTCATCCAGGATAAGGATCTTCGGGTCCGCCAGGATAGCGCGCGCGATCGTAAGAAGCTGTTTCTGGCCCTGGGAGACATTGCTGGCCTCTTCATTGAGTTCCATATTATAGCCGCCCGGCAGGGTCTGAACAAAGCGGTGCACATGGGCCGCCTTTGCCGCCTCTATTACTTCTTCATCCGTAGCGTCCAGTCTTCCATATCGGATATTCTCCATGATGGAGCCGTGGAAGAGCCATGTATCCTGAAGCACCATGCCGAACATTTCTCTGAGTTCGCTGCGGTTGAAATCCCTGACGTCATGTCCGTCGATCTTGATCGATCCGCTGTTTACATCATAAAACCGCATAAGCAGCTTGATCATCGTAGTCTTGCCGGCTCCCGTCGGTCCGACGATGGCGATCTTCTGTCCTTCCTTTACTTTGGCGGAGAAATCGTTGATGATGATCTTATCCGGCGTATAGCCGAAATGTACATGATCGAATTCCACATTTCCTTTGAGTCCTTCTACAGATACCGGGTTTGGAACTGTCTGGTCTTCTTCTTTCTCATCCAGGAACTCAAAAACTCTCTCCGATGCCGCAGCTGTAAGCTGGAGCATGTTTGTTACCTGTGCCACCTGCTGTATCGGCTGGGTAAAGTTTCTGACATATTGGATAAAGGACTGGATATCACCGACTTCAATCACATTCCTGATCGCCAGAAAACCACCCAGGATCGCAACTCCCACGTATCCAAGATTACCGATGAACTGCATGACCGGCATCATCATCCCTGAGAAAAACTGGGATTTCCATGCTGAATCATAAAGTTTACCATTTGTCTCATTGAAAACTTTGATAACATCTTCTTCTTTATTAAAAGCTTTGATAATATTATGCCCGCTGTAGATTTCTTCTACCTGCCCGTTTACATTTCCAAGGTATGTCTGCTGCCCGCGGAAATATTTCTGCGAATGTTTCATTACGAATGAAATCAGGATCACTGAAACCGGCAGGATCAGAAGCGCTACCAGAGTCATAAGAGGACTGATCGAAAGCATCATGACCAGCACACCGATCATAGTGGTTACCGAAGTGATCATTTGGGTAGCGCTCTGATTCAGGCTCTGCCCCAGTGTATCCACATCGTTCGTCACACGGGAAAGTACTTCTCCGACAGGTTTCGTATCAAAATAGTTCATTGGCATCCTGTTGATCTTCTCAGAAATCTCTTTTCTCAGCCGATACGTTGTCTTCTGGGAAACCCCGGTCATAATGATTCCCTGTATAAAGCTGCAGAGAGCACTGATCAGGTACAGTCCAAGCGTAAACAGAAGTATCTTGCCTATCTTACCGAAATCCATTCCGCTGCCGCCCGATACTTTGCTCACAAGGCCGTTAAATATCTCCGTCGTCGCTTTTCCGAGAATTCTCGGACCTACAATATTAAAAACCGTTCCGCAGATCGCAAACACCGCCACAAAAAGCATGTGGACCTTAAACGCGCTCATATATCTGATCAGTTTTTTAATTGTTCCCTTGAAATCCTTTGCCCTTTCTCCGGCTGCGTTGCCGTGACCGTGCATTCCTCTAGGCATGGACCTGCACCTCCTCTCCGGATCCGCCGACATTGTTCGCGGCTTTTCCTTCTTTTCCTGATTTCAGCTCCGATTCTGAGAGCTGAGAAGCGGCGATCTGCTGATAGACTTCACAATTTTCCAGGAGTTCCTGATGTGTTCCTATACCGGCGATCCGGCCGTCGTTTAGCACGATAATCTGCTCCGCGTTCATGATCGTACTGATCCGCTGAGCCACGATCAGCACCGTGCTGTCCTTTGTTCTCTTTTTCAGAGCTTTACGGAGAGTTACATCCGTCTTGAAATCAAGCGCTGAGAAGCTGTCGTCAAAGATGAACACTTCCGGATGTTTCGCGATCGCTCTCGCAATCGAAAGTCTCTGTTTCTGACCTCCGGATACATTTGTTCCTCCCTGCGAAATCGGACTCTCATACTTCTCCGGCTTCTGATCGATAAACTCTGTTGCCTGCGCGATCTCAGCCGCCTCGATCATTTCCGCTTCTCCCCCGTCAGGATTGCCGAACATAATGTTTGAAGCAATATTTCCGGAGAAGAGGATGCCTTTCTGCGGAACATACCCCAGTCTGTCTCTTAATTCATGCTGAGACACCTGACGGATATCCACCCCGTCAAGGGTAATGCTTCCTTCCGATACGTCGTAAAAACGCGGGATCAGGTTGACAAGCGTTGACTTTCCGCTTCCGGTACTTCCTATGACCGCAGTCGTCTCGCCCGGCCGTGCCGTAAATGAAATGTCGTGAAGCACATTTTCATCCGCTCCAGGATACCGGAAGGAGACATGCTTAAACTCAAGCAGTCCTTTCTCATCTTCATGGAATCTCTCCGGCTGCTCCGGATCATGGATCACCGTCCTGCTGTCAAGCACTTCCTGCACACGGTCCGCTGCGACCGCGGCTCTTGGCAGCATGATGGAGAGCATACAAAGCATCAGGAATCCCATGATGATCTGCATCGTATACTGGATAAAGGCCATCATATCCCCAACCTGCATCTGTCCGTTGTCAATGCCGTGAGCTCCTGTCCACATAATAAGGACAGATATTCCGTTCATGACAAGCATCATGACTGGCATCATAAACGTCATCGCCCGGTTGACGAAAAGATTCGTTCTCGTCAGGTCACGGTTCGCCTTGTCAAAACGCTCTTCTTCATATTTCTGCGTGCTGAATGCACGGATGACCGAAAGTCCTGTCAGTATCTCTCTCATAACAAGGTTTACACGATCCACAAGACTCTGCATGATCCTGAACTTCGGCATGGCTACCAGGAACAGCACCAGGATGACCAGACCGATCAACACAACCGCAAGGGCGATGATCCATGACATGGATACATTTGTCTGGAATACCTGGAAGATACCGCCTATGGCAAGGATCGGAGCATATAAAACGATTCGCAGCAGCATGACGATGATCAGCTGGATCTGCTGGATATCGTTGGTGCTTCTGGTAATCAGGGATGCCGTGGAGAAATGATCGAATTCATTATTCGAGAATCCCACAACCTTATGAAATACTCTCTCTCTTAAGTTTCTTCCCGTAGCGGCTCCTACACGGGACGCCATAAACCCTACGAGGATACTTGCCGCCATTCCAAGGAATGCCAGCCCTGCCATCTTGCCGCCGGTCGTCAGAAGATAGTGAATCTGGATATCATCCATATTCATGCCCAGATCTTCATAAACCGTGCCGACATAGCTGACGGCAGCCTGCTCAAGTATTGCATCCGGCATATCTTCCATCTGTTCTTCCATGGCGTCCATCATCGCCTCTCTCTGATCCGCCGGCATCATCTGCAGAATATCAAACACAGTCATATCATCCGTCACAGTTCCTGCCGGAAGAGACGCTTTGAGCTGCTCCTCAATCCGGGCAGTCATATCACTTCCGGATTCAAAACCTGCAGTCAGCATCATGGGATATGACAGAATATCCTCCAGACTGCTGATATCTTCATCTGAAATATCATCTTTCAAAACATAAGCCTCTACATCATAAGTGCTGTCGTCTTCTTCATATGCATCAAGCACGGTATCGTGATCCTCCGACGGCACAAACAGCAGCAGACGGTTCATCTCATCCGCCGATATCGCTTCCGGCACCTGATCCTCCACGCCGCCCTGCTGGATACCTACATTGACGATATCCGAGGTATAAGCCGGAAGGGAAAGGTCGCAGTACGCCTGTATGAACAGCACGATAATGATAACGATCAGAGTCTTCCAGTGCTCCGCCGCGTATTTAAATAAGTTCTTCATTGTCTGTCTTTCCTTTCATTTACTATTTTGCCTTGAACTATTTATTTCTCATCCAGGTTATCCCTGATCTGAAAAAGCAGCCGTTTAAAAAGCATGATCTCCTCTCTTGTCATCCCCCGGAACATAAGCTCTTCCATCTTCTCTGCCACTGTGTAAACCCCTTTGATACAGGATTTTCCTTTTTCCGTCAGGCTCAGCCGCATCACCCGCTGGTCCGCCGGATCGGGATGCCTTGTCAGATATCCGTCTCTCTCCATCTTTTGTATCGAAGAAGTGATAGACGGCGGCGTCACATTTAACCGGGCGGCCAGTTCTTTCTGCGACATGGAATCACTGTGATGAAGGGTAAACAGGATTCCCGCCTGACTTTTATTCAGATCGAATTCCCGGTACATTTCTTTTGCACGGTTCATCATCTTGTGCATCAGCATACCCATCAGGCCGAATGCCGATATATCTTTCTCCTCACACTGCATGCCATACTCCTTTCCATAATTGCAATTAGTTAGTTAACTAAACGATAGTTTAGTACTATTACACAATATAGTCAAGGAAAACTTCTATGATTTCACAGTTTTTTTATACTTTATTCACAAAACTTTACATTGATACTGTTCATCTTCTTTTTTAACAGAACATCCCGGCGCCGTATTCCGACGCCGGGATGTTTCCATCTGTGCTGAAATGATTCTGTTACTCTGATTTCTTCCGTTTCCGTTCTATTCCTGCTATACCGAGTACTGCCGCACTGATGCACAATAGAGCCAGCCACAAAACCGGATCCGTCATATCACCAGTCTGAAGCGACTTGCCGCCGGAAGTTTCCGCCTTTCCGTCAGATGATCCCTGCCTGCCGCCGGAGGCTCCCGTTTTATCGTCGGAGGGTTTCGTCTTATCATCGGAAGCTGCCGGCTCCTTTGTATCTTCCGGCTCTTCCGACTCCTCCCGGGCCGGCGTTGCATCCTCCACATCCCCAATGGCGATCACGCCGTCTTCTCCGACCGTCAATGTCAGGCTGATCATTGTGGTGCTATTGCCCGGGACAATCATCGGGTTGCCATTGCTGTCGGTTGTCACGGTCATTGAACCGCCCTGCGGATCTTCAATGGTAATCTCGCCAATACCGATCACATTTCCGTCTTGATCAGTGACCGTCACCGTGTGGGTGCCGGGCGGTACATCCTTCACAGTAAAATTTCCGTTTTCATCGGTAGTACCGGTCTGTCCTCCAATATCCACCGCTGCTCCGGGGACAGGCTTTCCATCCGGACCGGTAATTGTTCCACTCACGTCATACTGCTCATCCCGGGGAGTAGACGGGGCGTTGGCAAAAACAGCTTCCAACGTAGCATCATCCGTCAGCGCCGGAGCAGTAAATACGCCCGCTCTGACCTGGGCCGTCACATCTTCGCCATTATAGTACAGGGCGGATAAGACCATACCCGCATCCGGCACGATCCACCAGGACTGTACCCTCTGCCGTTCGATCTTCACTGATCCCTGGCAGACTTGATTATTCGCTATGATTTTGCCGCCCTCTGCTTGAACGTTCACGGTATGGCGCTCCGGCACGGTAGTGCGGATCGTCACTTCATCCGCCAAGGCCGTTGTACTCATGCCAAAGACCAGAAACAGGGAAAGCAGCAGAGCTGTTACTTTTTTCATAACTGTCCACCTTCTTTCCAGGTCACGGATTTGCTGCCGCTCCAGACGCCTCCACATAGGAGATGGTAAAGGTTACTGTATCCGAATATTCTCCTGCATACGCCTGATCCCATGCCTGTTTGGTAATATCAATGGTCAGAGGCGTGCTCTGTCCGGCTGCCGTGTATTCCTGGGATACAAACGCTGTGCCGCCGGCATTGATGGCATAGGCAATGGTCTTTGTATCGTCCGCTTTATTTTTCAAGAGCCCGCTGGCTGCAAGCTCCACTTTTACTACGCGGCCCGGATCGATCTGAGCCTTATCCAGAACAATAGTGCCAAACGCAGTGGATGTTTTGTTAAACTCCACCTGGATATCCTTCGGGATGGTCACCGTATAGGTCGGGGCAATGGATGCCGAGATCGTTACTTCTTCTCTTTTGGGGGTTCCGTCTTCCTCCGTAATCTCCGCGGCAAAAACAGTGCATGTCATGGCCATTGTCATGATTAAAGTCAAAAGAATTGCTGTCAGTTTTTTCATATTTCATTACCTCCTCAATGGTTCATATTCTCAACGCTGATCGTAAAGGTTACGGAGCCGCTGTATTCTCCTGCATACTGAATACTGGAATCATTGGCAAGATCAAAGGAAAGCGTTGTGCTCCCACTATCCGCCTCAGACGGATCTACTGTTAGGACTGTACTATTCTTTTCAATGCTAAGCCCATTCGCTTTCACGTTATAGGCAAGAGATGCGCTTTCAACTGTTTTTATGGTAAATTCCTCTTCACCATCAGGATTCTGTTCTGTTGCATTAATGCCGGTCAGTTTCACTACCATCCGGCTGTTCTTAGCCACCCTGACGTTTTCTGCCGATATGGTAACATCACTTCCCAGGGTCACAGAAGAGGGTATCGTGACCATATAGCTCGGATCTACCGTGTAGGTAATCTGCGTGCTGTTTTCCTTATAACGAAAGGAAATATTAGTAAATTCGCTCGCTCCTGTCGCGAATGGAGTTTGACTGGACAGCAGCATCAATACGAGTTTGTGAACGCCGTCAATGGTTCCTTGGAAAGTCTCCGGGATCGAAACCCACTCATAGGCAGTCAGGTCGATATCATTCTGTATCTCAAAGGTTTTCCCTGATAAATCGTTGCCATTATTTGCGAGATAAGACAGGCCCGCCACCTGTTGCGGCGTTGTCAGCCTAAAATAGGGTTGGTCTTCCTCATACCAGCTTATATCATAGTTTCCTTTATCCAGCCAACTGTTTCCGGCCGCCGAAACGGGGAGCACTTCCATTAAGAGAGCCGCTGAAAGCACACCGACCGCTGCTATATTGCGAAAGGCAGACCATTTGGTTTTTCTGTAAAACGGCTCCGCTTTCACTTCCATGTTTTTCTGCGTATCATTCAAACTGCTTAATGAAAAAAGCTGCGCATTGATAAAGGAAAGAGAACCGTGATGTAAGAGGGATTTATCATACGGATTAAAACCCTCCTGCTGACAGAGAAAGCGATAAAAACTTCCATCATTTTGCGTCTCGATCCTAAGGATCACATAATCTTCTGCCTTTTGCGGTATCCGTCTCTGTACCGTCAACTGATCATCGATATAGGATATCGGAGTTTCCAGCAGTTCCTTAAACAGCAACCGTGCATCCGCCAGACTTTCAGCAAAAAAGCAAAAGCCATCATGGCCGCTCCGGACTGTTTTTTCCTGCAAAATCTTTTGTGCGTTCTTTTTGGAGGTATAGTGGTATACCGTCCGAATGGGTGTTTTGTATTTTACAAATTGCATCATGATCTCCCCTCTTGTGCGGATGCTTCTGTTACGCGGAGCGTAAATGTTACAGTCCCCGAGTAATTACCAGCATAGGCAGGATCATCCGCTGCAAAATGCAGGGCGGCGGACTGCGTCACATTTTTATCTGTCTTAAATGTAGCGACCACATCGCCGCTGCTGATCGGAATGGCGGAATCATCCACTGTGACCGCATACTTCCATTCTGTCTGGCCTGAGGACATCTTAAACGCACCCTCGTTACCCGCCAGGGTCACCTGAATGACATCACCCTGATTCAGCCGGACATTCTCTGCCTTAATCTCAGCCTTCTGTTCATAGGTTACTGTACCGTTTGTTTCTTCCCGTACCAGATTCACTCTCGTCGGGATGGTCACCGTGTAAGTAGGAGCCACGTTATAGGAAACGGTAGCGATTCCGGTTTTATCTGCAGTATTCTGATCAATGGTCGTATCCTCCGCGAATACCGTCACACTCATGGAAAGTGCAAGCGCCAGCGCCAGAATCAAAGTCATCAATTTTTTCATCTCAAAATCCTCCATTTTCTATTTTGAAAGTGCGCTCAGCACGTTCCAATCAATTGCCGC
The DNA here is from genome assembly GCA_019118885.1 of Candidatus Mediterraneibacter surreyensis. GTDB lineage: Bacteria > Bacillota > Clostridia > Lachnospirales > Lachnospiraceae > Mediterraneibacter > Mediterraneibacter surreyensis. Next base: position 29,110 of record DWYB01000076.1, read on the forward strand.
TGCCTGACGTATCTGCCAGGCGCACGGTAAAGGTTACTGTGCCGGTATAGTTACCAGCGTAGGTGATATCCTGATCCTCCGGTTCCAGGAATGACAAAGATACTTGACCGCTGGATGCCGTTGTAGCGGGCAGTACCACGCTGATCTGGCTGCCGTTAATCATCCCTGTTGTGCCACTGACCGAAACCGATGTAATGCCCGCGTCGGAGGAAAGCCACTTGGCGTAGTAGATTTTATCCTCCGTTTCGGTAGCATCGATTGCCGTGACTGCGTTGCCGGTGAATGTACTATCCTCGTACCAGCCCGCAAATGCGTAGCCCGCGCGGGTCACATCGGTAGGCAGCGTCACGCCCACGCCGTAGGTGTATTCGGTCACGTTGCCGTTATTCACAGTGCCGCCGTTGATTTCCAGCGTCACTTTGTAGGTACTCGCCGTCCACTTGGCATAGAGGGTCGTTGCGGCGGTCACGGTACTGGTAGCAAACGTCCACTCGCTGCCCTCTGCAAAGGTGCTGTCACTGTACCACCCGTCAAACCTGTGGCCTGTTCTGGTGGGTTCTGCCGGGGCGGTCGCGGTGCCGCCATTGGGGACAAGCTGCATGGGGATTATCCCTGTCCCGCCATTCGTATCAAAGGAAACCGTATAGAGCGCGGCGCTTTGGCTGCTTGGGCTGCTGTCAGAATAAGCGCCGCTACCAGTGGCCGTGACGATAAAGGTATAGCTGCCCGCCTGGGTTATGGTGTTTGCAAAGTCATAGGACGTGCCGCTTGTGGTAGCAGGGCTGCCCTGGGCGCTGCCGTCCTTGTAGAGCTGGACGGAATAGCCGGAAGCTTTTGTAACCGCGCCCCATGTGGCTTGGCCGGGGGTGGTGGTACTCCATGCAAGCCCCGTCGGGGCGTCAAGCGGTTTGCTGATGGTAAATCGCTTTGTTGCTTCCGCCGCCGCATACCGACTTGTTTCCGCCGCAGACACTTTCACCCAATAAATGCCGGGGGCAGAGGGGGCGGCATTATCGGTAAGCTGGTTGCCAATCGTCCCGCTGTTGTCCTCATGCCATGTAATGGTGATGGTCGGTGTCGTCGTATCTCCGGTGTAGGTATAGCCGCTGCTGTCCAGGGACACGGCGCTGCCGTTATGGGTCTTATCCAGATTTGCAGTAATGGTAATGGTCGCCGTCAGTTTTGGGTCAATGGAGCCGCCTCCCGTGATTGTAACATTCTCCGGCCAGGAAGCACCCTCCGGCAAAGAAAGGCTTGCCCCATCTGGAATGTTGATCGTGATACCGTCGGGGAATGTCACATCGTTGGGCAGTTGCAGGTCGCCGTAGACCTCGTATGTATTGTTCCCGCCAGTGCTGGGCCGGATACCGGAGCCGTTTGTGCCATCACCACCAGCTTGACTATTTCCTTGCCCGCCACCAATATTGATGCCATCATCGATGCCGCTGGTGCCAGTACCCGTGCCGCCGGCACCGATGCCACTACTGATTCCCCCAGTGATGGTAACGCTGCCGCCTCTGATGGTCACATTGCCCCCCGCGCCGCCAGAGCCGGAGGTATAACTTGTACCGCCGCCGATGCCCGCGCCGCCAAATCCGTTTGTACCTCCGTCGCCGCCAGTCACGGTAAGGAAGCCATTTCCTTGAATGGTAAGCGTGGCCCCGCTGGGAAGATGGATGCCTGGGGCGGCCATAACGGCATTAAAATCATCATACCTGCCGCCAGTCAGTGTGTTTGTGCCATCCAGAATCAGCGTCACATTCGCGCCGGATTGAATATCAAAGGCGGTGCCGGTGGTTTCAGAGCGATCAATGGTGACGTTACTTAATGTAATTGTCGCCGTCACGCCGGAGTTGACGGTGATGGTGTTGGTTGTCGTGGTGCTGCTGCCGGTGATGGTATAGGTGCCGCCCTCGGTAATCGTAACACTGCTACTGTTGATGTTATATGTACCTCCCGCCAGCGGCACAAACATTCCATTGAACACAGCAAAGAGATCGTCAAAGATGTCGGCCCCGGTGATCAGCTCTTTCTCCTCGTCGGTCAGAGCGGTATAGGCGTCGAAGGCCGCCTGCACCTGCTCATACACTGTCCCTTGTTCGTCCTGGGACATACTTTCTAATTCTTCTGCCGTGGGAAGCGCGTCGATCAATGTCTGCACGTCGGCCACGGCGCTGTCTATGGCGCCCCCCGGGGTGGCGGATTCTTCCTCCATTTCGCCGCTGTCCTGGGGATTGCATATCTCGCAGACAAAGGTGCATGGTGTCCCCTGGGTGGCCGGGGTATAGCCGCAAGCCGCGTCATGTTCATGCTTGCAGTCTAAAATCTCTGTGATACAACCGCTTTCCTCGCTGCACACATGGGTACATTCTGTCGGCTCGGCTTCCTCCGGCTGGGACGGGGTGGCCGTGCCCGCGGACACGCTCTCCGCCGGGTAGCACTCGTCTGTATGCTCATGGACGCAGTTTGTCACAAGGGTATAACAGTCCCCGGTGTGTTCATGGCTGCATGGCGTTCCCTCGCTGCCCTCGGTGTAGCCGCACTCGTCCGTGTGCTGTGGGTGGTGTTCACACAGACCGGTTCCTTTGCTCTCTGTCGTCTCCGCCAGTGCTGTAATGGGGATCGTCCCCAGAATCAGCACCAGGCTGAGCAGCACAGAGAGGAATCTTCTCTTTCCCAACATTCATACACCTCCAAGTCTATCACTGTACGATCAGTACGGTTTCCACATTCGCGCCGTTCATGGCGCTGCCATCCTCCAGGGACGCTGTGGTAATCCGTATGGTTGCGTTGTATTCCCCTGCAGGCAGCGCCCGCGACAGGGTGATGTCCGATACCATCTGGCCCGGCGGTACCATTTTCGAGGTATACAGCACCTCATTGGTATCGCTCAAGACCAGCTCAAAGGTAAAGTAACAGGGATTTCCCTCCGGGTTTAAGAGGGCCACCGTCACATTGGTAGTATCCGCCGGGATAGTAATGCTGGGGTATCCGGGGATCTTAATCCCTACCTCTTCCTCGCCTCCCTGGTCAGGCAGCTCGCCGCCGTTCCAGTCCTGGGCGTCCGGGTCAATATCCGGCGTAAATTCATCGGTTACAGGGGTATCTCCAAACCATTTCTGCCAGTTCAAGCCCAAGGTCACGCCACCGGCCACCAGCAGGATCACAACAACGGCCAGAATGGCCAAGGTTTTCGGGGTCAGAATTATCCCCTGTTTCTTTTTTTGTTGATTCGTCAAAGGCTGACGCCTCCCTTCTTATCTTCTTTCTTCATTCTCTATGTATAACCTCCTTCATCGTCTCTGCTCCAGCCAGTTTCTCTTCCGGAATAGCCCCAGGGAAAGAGCCGTGAAACTCTGTCCAGTTGCCATAGGGTGTAATCCCCATCCAAGTCGCAATCAGTTCATAATCCTTTGGCTCTTTAGGGGCCGGAAAAATCTGCTCATGATAGGAAAAGACCGGCTTCGGACACGGCTCGTCCGGATCCAGCAGCCGTACGTTTTTCATCCAAGGCGCTTTCTCGCAGAGCTGCCCGTAGATGGCATCTCTGTCCGGGCCAAAGAGAATGGCTCCGGTGCGCGTGATGGGATGAAATACCTGCCTCTGCAGTGTTTTCGTATAAAATCCCGCCCGGTAGAAGGCAGGTACCCAATGCCTGTCCTGGCATATCCGATAGAGAGTTCGGGCCATCAACTCGCCCTGTTTCTTAGGCCCCAGCAACAGCAGGCGCTCCACTGGGGGATTCGGTAAATTGTTCACAGGATTCCTCCTTTCCAAAAGCGCAAAAAAGGTGCATCATACCCGCGATTGCTTACGGGCATCATGCACCTGATAAAAACCTCTATGTAATTTTGAAAAAGAGCATTAGAAAAGGGCAGACTTATCCTGTCTGTCTGTCTGTCTATCT
>DWYB01000077.1 GCA_019118885.1 Candidatus Mediterraneibacter surreyensis
CGCATAAAACGTACCATATTTCTCGCCTGCATCTCTGCCTCCCTTTCTTCTGTCTCATGCTCGATCAGATAGAAGACCATATCAACCTGTAAATGAGAGAACCAGTGAATTGTATCTGCCGTAAATTCCGCTGCTTCCTCATTGCTGCTTTTATCTCCGATTTCCTTGCCGGTTCCCTCTCCGATTCCTTCCCGGAGCAGAGCCGCCACTGCTTTTCCCTGGGCGTCGATCTTCCCGATCAGCCGGTCAAAGAACGCGGCCACCGCCGGGTGCTCCCTGTGGCTGAAAAGGATGGAACAGACCTTTTTATTCCGGTAATAATACCGCAGGAGCGCCAGAACTGCATTGACGTCCTCTTCCTCAGCTTCCGGATTCAGAAGCTCTCTGCCGGCAGACGCACGCTCCCTCTCGTAATGCTCTCCCATGACAGAATCAATATGATCTGTGACCGGCTTTATTACATTTTCAAAGAGATCGTCTTTGTCCTTAAAGGAAGCATACAGAGCTCCCGTTGTCACGCCTGCCTGGGTGCAGATCCTCCTGAGGGATGATTTCTCAAACCCGTATTCAGCAAATTCTTCTGTGGCCGCTTTTAAGAGAGCCGCACTTGTCTCTTCCGGTATGTTTCCTGCTTTTCTTGACATTAGATCACCCCGCTGCGGACATCGTCGTAAATAACGTCGTTATTTATTTTATACCGGATCTGCTTCTTTTTGTCAATACATCTTAATTGATTTCCGTAAACAGCGGCGTGGAGTAATACCGATCCCCCGAATCCGGCAGCAGCGCCACGATCATTTTTCCTTTATTCTCAGGTCTTTGCGCCAGTTCAACAGCTGCGTGCAGTGCCGCCCCGGAGGATATTCCCGTCAGGATTCCTTCCTTTCGCGCCAGATGCCTTGCTGCGGCAAATGCATCTTCGTCGGTCACCCTGATCACCTCGTCATACACAGACGTGTTCAAAGTCTCCGGTACAAACCCTGCGCCGATTCCCTGGATCTTATGCTTTCCTGCCTTTCCCTCAGAGAGAACCGGAGAGCCTTCCGGCTCTACAGCCACGATATTTATATCCGGGTTCTGTTCTTTTAAGTATTCTCCGACTCCTGTGATTGTTCCTCCGGTTCCCACTCCTGCAACAAAGACATCAATTTTTCCATCCGTATCGCGCCAGATCTCCGGACCGGTAGCAGCTCTGTGCGCCGCCGGATTCGCAGGATTTTCAAACTGTCCGGGGATAAAGCTGTTCGGAATTTCTGCCGCCAGCTCCTCTGCTTTAGCAATGGCTCCTTTCATTCCCTTTGCTCCATCCGTCAGCACCAGCTCTGCACCGTACGCTTTTAAAATATTTCTGCGCTCCACACTCATAGTCTCCGGCATAGTCAGAATGATCCTGTATCCTTTCGCCGCAGCGATTGCCGCAAGCCCGATCCCTGTATTTCCGGATGTAGGCTCAATGATAACGGAACCTTCTTTTAATGCTCCCCGGCTTTCCGCGTCTTCGATCATCGCTTTCGCAATGCGGTCTTTTACACTTCCTCCCGGATTGAAATATTCAAGTTTAACAAGGACCGAAGCCTCCAGGTTCTGTTCACGCTCAATGTTTGTCACTTCCACCAGAGGGGTATTCCCAATAAGATCAAGTGTGCTTTTATAATAATTCGTCATCTTTTCTGTCTCCTTTCAAATAACAGCGGCAGTCTGTATGCAGGCTCCTGCCGCCTGAATCTGTATTACTCTACTGCATCAAATGCTGTATCAAGCGCCGCGATCAGGTCGTCCGCCTTCTCGATTCCGATGGACAGACGGATCGTATTCGGTTTGATTCCCTGCTCTTCCAGCTCCTGTGCCGTGCACTGGCTGTGAGTCGTTGTGGCCGGATGGATCACAAGAGATTTCACATCTGCCACATTTGCCAGCAGTGAAAAGATCGGCAGATTATCGATAAATTTCTGTGCCGTCCCTGCGTCTCCTTTGATCTCAAATGTAAAGATAGAACCTCCGCCCTGTGGAAAATACTTCTCATACAGTGCATGGGTTGATTCGCTTTCAAGAGACGGGTGATGCACTGCCTCAACCAGAGGATGCGCTGCCAGATATTTTACGATCTTCAGAGCATTTTCCACGTGGCGTTCTACCCGAAGAGAGAGTGTCTCCATCCCCTGCAGCAGAAAGAATGCGTGGAACGGGGAAAGGGTAGCTCCTGTATCACGAAGAAGCACGGCGCGTACATAGGTAACAAACGCCGCTGCCGGCGCCGCCTCTGTAAATGAGACTCCGTGATAACTGGGATTCGGCTCTGAGATCCACGGATATTTTCCCGAACCTTTCCAGTCAAATCTTCCGCTGTCAATGATCACTCCGCCCAGAGCCGTGCCATGTCCGCCGATAAACTTTGTCGCAGAGTGCACAACGATATCCGCTCCATGCTCGATCGGTCTCACCAGATACGGTGTGGCAAATGTAGAGTCCACAACAAGAGGAATCTTATGCCTGTGAGCAATCTCTGCAAGAGTTTCCAGATCCGCCACATTGGAATTCGGATTTCCCAGCGTCTCTACAAAAATTGCTTTTGTATTTTCCTGAATCGCCCTTTCAAATGCGCCCTCTTCTTCCGGATCCACAAATGTTGCCGTGATCCCGCTTGTAAGCGGCAGCGTATGAGCCAGAAGATTGTAGGAGCCTCCATATATGGTCTTGGAAGCGACAATATGCTCTCCGGCTTTCGCCAACGCCTGAAACGTATAAGTAATGGCCGCTGCTCCCGAAGCTGTTGCAAGAGCTGCCGTGCCGCCCTCCAGAGCCGCGATCCTCTGTTCAAATGCATCTTCCGTGGGATTGGTCATTCTCCCGTATACGTTTCCCGAATCCTTCAGAGCGAAACGGTCCGCCGCATGCTGACAGTCATCAAACACATAGGATGTGGTCGCATAGATTGGAACCGCTCTTGCTCCTGTCGCCGGATCCGGCTGCTCCTGCCCGATATGTACCTGTTTTGTCTCAAAGCTCCAGTTCTGTGAATTTCTGATGTCTGTCATGATGGTCTCCTCCATTTTCGTCCGATCGTATATTAAAACGATGATCGGTGTATTATAGTTCTTTTTGTTGCTGGATTCATCCTATCACAGTCTATGTTTTCCCGCTAATACGCAAAAAAAATACCCGGTTATAGGTTCATCCTATAACCAGGCTTTTCTTACATAAAATTGATATCTATTTTCTTGAGCTTTTCATACAGCGCTTCCACATCTGAGGGTTCTTCTTTGATATTGTCCATCTCCATCCGGATTTCCTGCATCGTCTCGTCCACATGTGCGATCTCATCAGCGCACTCTTTCAGGCGGGCAATCACTTTCTCTGCGTGCTCCACATTTTTCTTATACTTGATCTGATGTTCCAGACTTGCCCAGAAATCCATGGCGATAGTCCGGATCTGCACCTCCGCCTTCACTTCTTTCGTGGACTCTGCAAAAAAGATCGGGACGCTTACGATCAGATGAAGGCTGCGGTAACCGTTCGGTTTCGGGTTGCTGATATAGTCTTTTCGTCGGATCAGTGTAACGTCATCCTGCTTTGTCAGCGCATCTGCCAGGAGATAAATATCATCGATATAGGAGCATATAACTCTTATCCCTGCAATATCGTTCAGGTTGTTCTCAATGTTCTCCCTTGTAGGCGATATTCCCATTCTCGCCATCTTCTCAAGGATGCTCGTCTGGCTCTTCAGTCGTGTCTCTATCGAGCTGATCGGATTTCTCTTGTATCTGACCTCGAATTCCGTGTCCAGCACTTCAAACTTTGTATTGATCTCTTTGATCGCACAGGCATATCCCATCATAAGTTCTTTATAATCGAGGACGCCGTCCAGCAGATCCATTGCCTGCCCCATGATAAGATCTGTTCCAGTTCCTTCCGCAAGCTGAAGCCAGTTCTTTTTCTCCATTATTTCCTCCGTTCCGGCAGCATATCCGCTGTCTGTTTGTTTCTGTACCCTGTTACTATTTTAGCGCACGAAACCGGAAGGCTCAATTAAATTACTCTAAAAAATTATTAAGTATCTGTCAGTCGTTATCTGTGTTGTGAAGAACTTTCAATATATAATTCACATCGTTCACCGACAACTGCCCCGGAGCCGAGGCATGCTTTGCCGCCCCGAATGTCAATGATGAGCCAAAGAATTCACCTGAAATTCTGCTGATGCTTCCAAGCCATCCCATAGACATCGAGATGACCGGTCTGTCCGCATATTTTTCCGTAAATTCATTGGTAGCTACAAGAAGCGTGAGCACATCTCCCGCACTGTGCGGCATGACCGCGATCTTCGGCACATCCGCGCCCCGTTCCTGCATGGAACGGAAACGCTCTACCAGAGTTTCCTTGTCCGGCGTTTTCTCAAAGTCGTGGCTTGACATGACTACATAAACGTCATTATCATGAGCACATTGAAGCAGCGTACTGCACACTTCCTCCCCCAGCATCATTTCCACGTCGACAAGATCGGCGTTTCCCGTGCCGATCACCTCCCGGTACAGCCTGATATAATCTTCTGACGAGATGTCTTTCTCTCCGCCTTCTTTCTTCGTCCGGCAGGTAAAGAGGATCGGGATTCTGCCCAGAAGTATCTTCAGTTCCTCGAGCGTCTCCTTTACCTTCTCTGTATCATCGATTCCTTCAAAGTGGTCCACACGCCACTCGACGATATCACAGCAGACTGTCTTTACAACTGATACTTCCTCCCGTAATTCTGTCTCGTTTTTCCCTGTGATCGGGATGCAGATCTTCGGCTTTCCTGCTCCGAGAGTCATATCCCTGATTTTTAATACTTTTGACATATTGTCCTCCTTGTATGTCAACTTCCGCTTTTCTCTCCTCAAAGAATTCTACCACATCAGGGTACACTGCGCCATTCTTTTCTCATCTTCTACAAGTAAGAGTCTCATATTCCCCCCTCTGCCTGATGAATTCTATTATACGGGCAAAGATTGAAAAATCATTGAATTCCATAAAAAAGAACCCTTTTCAGGATTCTTTTCTCTTAGAAGCGTAATAAATCATGCTGACTCCCAGTAACGCTATAAGGATACAGACCGCCAGTCCGGTGATCCCGTTCATCCGGTTTGCGTCGATACTGCTTGTCCCCTGAAATGAGGCGAGCATCGTTGTCTGCAGCGTAAGCATGGATACCAGAGCGTCAGCCACTCCTATGTTTCGTATGGTGATCAGGATCGGCGACTGCATCTTCCTTACTTTGACCATGTTGATCACAGCCATCGTTATCTTATAAAATGTATACGCCGCTATGGATATCACCATAATTTCTGAATGTGTCTTTGCTGTTCCTTTGGCTATGGTCAGCAGGACGACTCCGCTCAGAGCCAGATTCAGCAACAGGAGCAGGATTCCGTCCGTCCGGATGACTGACAGTTCCCTCTTTCTGATCAGTTTCGGATTCTCCATGCGGGATGTTTTTCTCTCTGTATTCACCGCAAAGTAACGCATGATTCCCAGCAGACTGTAGTAGACAGCCATGGTGATGAACCATGCGGATTGATTCATAACACCGATCACGCCGTTATATACCGTATAGACTACATTGATCAGAAATGTCGGCAGTGTTGTCAGGATTGTCCGGAAAGTATAATCCTCAAGGAAACGTGCCCCATACGAAGTCTTTTTTATCGTCAGGAGCAGTTTTTCTATGATTCCTTTCCTCAAATCTCTGTATATACACATACAGGCTGCAACAAGCGAAGCAGCGGCAAGGACGTATACTATAATTCCTACAAACTGCGGGAGTATATTCTTCTGTGACTGTATGACGGCCAAAACGCAGGCCACTGCCGCCGCCAGATAAACAAGCAGATGATTTATTTCTTTCTTCTTCATCATTTCTAGGCAGCTGTTCGCTCATAGCCGCCTCTCCTTCCCCGTATTTTAATCTGATAAGGATTATAGCACATTTTCTCCATCATTTCAGAAACTTGCTGCAAATATCGGAATTGCTTTTTCTTTCCGCTGCTGTTATACTTTATATAGTTAGTTATTTCTAACCCTTTCAAATTTATCATCATACTACACGTCAACTGTTATTTTGAGGAGGTAAAATCTGTGAAACAAACAAAAGGCCAGACACCGGACTACGGGAACTGGGTTCCCGCCGCAATGATGAAGACGCTGGCAGTTCTGACCGCAGTCCTGCTGATCGTCGAACTGCTTTTTCTCATTCTGCTCAAAAATGCTATCCTGAGCGTCATCGGGGGAATTCTGCTTGTGCTTGTTGCCTCATTCACTGTCTATATGCAGCGCTGCCGTGTCCTCTTTGATTTCCGCAGAGGCGGTCTTATGGGGAAAGTCCATCAGTATCTCGTAGACCACCTGGACTGGGACGGAAATGGAACGCTGCTGGACATCGGGTGCGGTGCAGGCGCTCTGACGATCCGCTGTGCCCGCCGTTTTTCCCAAGCCAGAATCACGGGAATGGACTACTGGGGTCCGGAGTGGAGTTATGCAAAAGAACAGTGCGAACAGAACGCCCGCCTGGAGCATGTTGCAGACAGACTCACCTTCTGCAAGGGCGACGCTGCCGCACTCGAATTTCCGGACGGAGCCTTTGACGCTGCAGTCAGCAATTTTGTCTTCCACGAAGTACGCACCCAGCCCGATAAACGCAAAGTCGTCCGGGAGGCACTGCGTGTCGTTAAAAAAGGCGGTTCTTTTACCTTTCAGGATCTGTTCTCTCAGGAAAAACTGTATGGAAACATGGAAGAATTCATAAGGGAATTGAAAAAAGAAGGGATCGGGGAGATCCACTACATTCCCTTTGTAGAAAAGCAGGGATTCATCCCCGGATTTGTTCAGGCGCCCTGGATGCTACATGGAATCGGGCTGATTTACGGGAAAAAATAACAGCCTGGCACGTACCCTCTTTGCTGGGCACAGACATCCGTTCTGACCATAGCTCCAGTTCTGCCTTTACATTCCACACAGAAAATATGCTCCCATTCAGGCAGACAAGTAAAATAACATACGATGATCACGGTCTCCCTGGCACAGGTTTTCTATGACACGGTCAATCTCCACCTGGTTTTCCGGATTTGCCGCTGGGAAAGATGATAGTTCCTTTATTGCAAAAAAGCTAAATTTAAAGTATACTATATCTAAATTTAGCCGTTCGGCTAAGTTTTTCAAAAAAAGCAAAAAATAGAGCCGAACGGCTAAATTATTTATTATTTTAGAAAATCAAGCCGTTCGGCTAAAAAAGGAAGTTAAAATGAAAATAATTGATGCAAAATCACTTGGTAAAGCAATACGCGACCGCAGAAAAGAGCTCAACTATACTCAGACATATTTATCCGAATTCACGGGATTCAGTGTCAGCTTTATTTCTGACCTGGAACGTGGAAAACCTACGGTCGAATTAGAAAAAACGCTAGAAATCATTAATATACTCGGATTAGACATACTGATAGAAAAGCGAGGATAATATGAATAATAAATTAACTGTATTTATAGAAATCAACGGGACAAGTATTTATGTCGGGGATATCATGGGGGATACTCCGGCAAGCGCGAGTTTCATGTATTCTACTGAATATATGTCAAATCCGGAAAGCCGCCCCATTTCTATAAGTTTGCCACTAACCAGGGCATCCTTTTCTCCAGAACAGACAAAAACATTTTTTGACGGCCTCCTTCCGGAAGGTTTTACCCGGCGATGTGTAGCAAGTTGGATGCATGTAGATGAAAACGATTATTTGTCTATTCTTGCAGGTTTAGGGCATGAGTGTCTCGGAGCTATAAGGATTGTCGCACAAAACAGTCCCTATCTTCCGCCTGAATATCGCAGACTTACAGACGCCGAAGTGAAAAATCTTGCCAGAGAAGGGGCTACAGAATCTGCACAGTTAATCACAAAATCCCATTTATCCCTTACCGGAGCTTCAGGAAAGGTCGGTCTATATTACGATGAAAAGAGCAACCAGTGGTATCTCCCCGTAGGTGATGCACCAAGCACCCATATTGTAAAGCAAAGTCATGTGCGTTTACAGGAAATTGTAGCTAATGAACAGCTAAGTCTTCTCACTGCACGTAATTTAGGAATAGATATACCTGAAAGTTTCATAGTAAATATAGGTGATTTTTCGGACGGTGATGTCCTGTTTGCGACCAGAAGATATGACCGCAAAATACATCCAGACGCCAGAATAATAAACGGACTTCCCGTTCCTTACCGGCTTCATCAGGAAGATTTTGCCCAGGCACTCGGTATTGCTTCAGCAAATAAATATGAGAAAGAGCATGAAAACTATCTTAATAGAATGTTTGAATTACTCCGGGCCTATTCAGCGGATCCAATGACAGATCAGCTAAAACTATGGGATATCTGTATTTACAACTATCTTATCGGGAATACCGATAACCATATTAAAAATTTATCTTTATTATACAGCCCGGATTTAAAATCAATCCGGCTCGCCCCTGCCTATGATATCATCAGCACTGTAATCTATGAAAGCAGTACAGAAAATATGGCTCTGAGCATTGGCGGTATATATAAACTCAATAAAATAACAAGACAGTCATTTGAAGCGGAAGCAAAGCACATTGGATTAGGTACTAATCTGGCTATGAAACGATTTGATACAATGGTATCTCATTTTCATGAGGCGCTCAATAAAGCAGTGATTGACCTTGAACTTCAAGGATTTGTCCATGCGCATGACCTAAAAGAAAAAATCCTGTCCAGAGGAGGCATCAGCTATTTATAATCCCCAGATACTTCTTCAGCGCCTCGATATACAGCTTTCCCATTTTCCCCGGCATCGTATTTTTCCTCACAACATAGCCGATCTCCATGACGCTGTTGTGATTCTCCTCATCATCCCGGAACGGAACAGCCGCAAATTCATTGCCGTTTAGTTCCTCGCAGATGATCCCGGAGCAGAGCGTATATCCGTTCAGCCCGACCATCAGATTCAGCATGGTCGCCCTGTCATTTGCACGGATGATTCTTGGATATTCGTTGGTAGAAAGAATCTCTTCCGCAAGATAAAAAGAACTGTTATCCCCCTGCTCGAACGCAAGGCAGGGATAGTCGGAAAGCTGGCTGAAGCTGATAGACTCTTCTCCCGCCAGCGGATGATTTTTCCATAGATACACATACGCCTGACAGTCGATCAGATGATGAAACTCCAGTCCGGCCGAGCGAAGCAGCTTCTCCATGCTCTTCCGGTTAAAGTCGCTGAGATAGAGAACACCGATCTCGCTTTTCATAGTACTGACGTCGCTGATCACTTCCGCAGTCTTTGTCTCCCGGATAGCGAACTCATATTTTGACATATCAAACTGCTTCGCCATATCTACAAATGCTTTCACGGCAAAGGAATAGTGCTGGGTGGAGACGCCGAATTTTTTCTTCAGGGAACCGTTCTCCCCGTATTTCTCAAGAATCGTCTCGTACTGTCCGTAGAGCTGTCTTGCATACAGAAGGAACTCCGCCCCGTCGTTGGTCAGTGTTACTCCCCTGCCGCTGCGGTTAAACAGTATGATGCCAAGTTCTTTCTCCAGCTCCTGCACGGCACTGGTCAAAGACGGCTGAGAAACATAAAGTTGCTCAGCCGCCTTGTTTATGGATTTCGTCTCTGCGATCGCAATAACATACCGAAGCTGTGTCAGTGTCATATCTATTCTCCTTACCGTCTGTTCAGTAAAATGGTAGTCTATTTACAGACGGTTGTCAATCACCGATTCGATCAGAATGATTTTTAAAGAATGCTTTTACGCATCTGTTTATAATGCTCTTCGATACAGCTCCTCAATATCGCATTGACGCGATGTTCTCGGATTTACAGCGATATTGCCGCTCTTCATCGCATCTTCCGCCATAGCGCTTATCTTCTTTTCTACATCATCCCTTTCGATCTCACTGCCGGCGCTCTGACGGATCGCAGTCATCATATCCGCCGGGATACCGATCTCTGCGCACAGTCTTCGTATTGCATACGCAAGCATCTGAGGTTTGAATTCTTCAGCAGACGGAGTCTGACTGATATAATCGTATATTTTCCGATATCTTCCGTGATCGGCCAGAGCGTTATAGTCCATGACCACCGGAAGGAGCACGGCATTCGCCACTCCGTGAGGCACATTGTAATATGCACTGACAGGATGGCTCATGGCATGTACGTTGCCGAGCCGTGCAAACGAAAATGCGATTCCCGCAAACAGCGAGCCTGTGAGCATTCCTTCTGCTGCCTCCGCATCTGTTCTGTCCGCCACAAATCGTCGTATGTATTTTCCGATGAGTTCCATGGCTTTTTCAGCCATAGCGTCGGAAAACGGACTTGCCGCCTTGGACACATACGCCTCCTCCGCATGGATAAAGGCGTCCATCCCGCATGCCGCTGCGACTCCCGCCGGAGACGTCATGACCAGATCCGCATCCAGTATCGCATAATCCGGAAGTATCCTGTAACTGAATACTGTCAGCTTATAATTTCTGCTGTGATCTGTTATCACTGTAAATGCCGTAACTTCCGATCCCGTACCGGCAGTCGTCGGGATGGCGATCATCGGGATCACAGGTCCGGGCACTTTGTGGGCTCCTTCATAATCTGTAATGCTTCCTCCATATAACGCGACGATTGCAACAGCTTTCGCCACATCCATAGGTGAGCCGCCTCCAAGCGCAATAATAAAATCAGCGCCGCATTTTTTATACCGCTCAACTGCTTTCTCCACTGTATCCACAGAAGGATTGGCTTCCACATCCGTAAATTCGTCGACAGGTATCCCTGCCTTTTTCAGGCTGTCCGTAATTTTATCCGCCACTCCCATCCTTTTTAATACAGGTCCGGATATGAGCAGTCCGTGCGTTCCGCCAATTTTTTCCGCCGCTTCATGAAGTCTGTTTGAGGATCCTCTTCCAACGATAATATTCTGAGGAAGGGAGAACTGAAAATCTTTCATGATAATTCTTCAACCGCCTCTCTGATGATCCGTACCGCTTCGTCACATTCTTTTTCAGTAACGATCAGCGGCGGCACCATTCTGATAATAGAATTCCCGATCGCGGTGACAAGAAGTTTCTTATCAACGCATTTATGCTTAATCTCTATAGCATCCACGGAACCATCAAATTCCACACCTACAAGAAGTCCTTTATGCCGCACTTCTTTCACATGCGGGATGGTATTCAGACCCGCTGCAAAATAATCGCCCATCTTCTTTGCGTTTTCCGGCAGTTTCCTTGATACGATCTCATCCACTTCGGCCAGAGCTGCCGCGCAGGATACAGGATGTCCGCCGAATGTAGTTCCATGAGCTCCCTCTGTAAACGCCCTGGAAACTTCTTCGCTGGCACAGATAGCTCCGATCGGCATTCCTCCTCCCAGCGCTTTCGCCATAGAGACGATATCCGGTTTGATTCCGTAGTCCATATATGCCATCAGAGTACCGGTTCTGCCCCATCCGGTCTGCACTTCGTCAAGAAGCAGGAGCATGTCATTCTCATCGCAGAATTTCCGAAGTCCTTTCATAAATTCCATTGTTGCAGGATGCACTCCGCCTTCTCCCTGCACCGGCTCTATCATAATGGCGATGGTATTTTCCGTACATGAGTTTTTGAATGCTTCAAGATCATTATACGGAGCATAAGAAAATCCGTAAGTCATAGGACCGTAACCGATCTGGCATCCGTTTCCCGGCTGTCCGGTTGCGGACATGGAACCAAACGTCCTTCCGTGAAATCCCATTTTGGCTGTCACGATGTGATATCTGTTCGGTCCGTACTTTTCTATGCCGTACTTTCTTGCCATCTTTATCATAGCCTCATTGGCTTCTGTTCCGGTATTCTGAAAATATATCTTGTCCATTCCCAGAAGAGTACACACTTTCTCCGCCAGAAGAGCCTGCGGAATCGAATACGGATAGTTAAATATCTGCATCAGGTCTCCTGCCTGATCCCTCACTGCGGCAACAACCTTTTCATTACAGTTTCCCGCATTATTTACAGCGATGCCGGCATAGAAATCCAGATAAGGCGTACCGTTCTCATCGTATACATACATGCCTTTCGCTGTTTCCGCGATCATATCGAAACGCTCTGTCGTCTCGATCATATATTTCTTTACTTTGTCTTTAATGTCCTGTGCCGTCAGGCCTGTATCTTTTAATCTCATAGTCTCATCCTCCTGAAAATAATTTAGATTGTTTTCCCCATAACTCCTGTCTCGGGGAGAAGACTGCCTCCGTCTATTACATTTACTGTTCCGGTTATGTATCCCGCTTCCTTACTTGTCAGAAATGTCACCAGCGCCCCGATGTCTTCCGGTGTTCCAAGCCTTCCTGCCGGTACTCTTTTTGCCATTTTGCTCAGAACCGATCCCGGATCATCCGGACAGGTCACCGCCGCATTCCGCTCCACGTTGGGAGTCAGCACAAACCCCGGACATACTGCGTTGCACGTAATGCCATATTCCGCATATTCCACTGCGATCGTCTTTGTCAACCCTACGATTCCCGCCTTTGTCATCCCGTAAGCGGTATACCCCTTATCGCATACCATCAGTCCGGTAACCGACGAAAGATTTACAATTCGTCCGTATCTTTGCTCTCTCATGTATGGAATCACAGCCTGTATCATCCGCCAGGTTCCTTTCAGATTTGTGTTGATATGCAGATCAAGCATTTCGTCAGTGGTTTCTTCAAACCCGTTTAACTTTGCCACTCCGGCATTATTCACCAGAATCTGCACGGGCCCCCATCTGCTGTATATCTCTTCCGTCATTCTTTTCACCGCCGCGCCGTCGGTAATATCACACCGGACCCCATATGCTTCATATCCTTGTTCTTCCAGCCGCTTTGCCTGTTCCAGAACGTCTCCGCCCCGTCCGAGCATAATGACGCGATGCCCTGCCCCGCAGAGTTTTTTTGCCGTTCCAAGCCCTATTCCTTTTGCAGCTCCTGTCACCAGAGCCGTCTGTTTCATATGGATCCCCCGCTTTCCGCAAGCCATTTTTCTGCCATATGGATCGTTATATTCAGATATCCTTCTTCTACTTCATTCCAGGTATCGCTGTCCTGATGAGATGCAAGCCATGCCAGCCTCACGATCCTCCGGAGCAGGATAAACATAGGCAGCATCCCTTTTTCCTCCATGCTCAAAGTTCTGTATTCTTCATAACCTTCCAGCCATTTCCCGGTCAGATTCTCCAGATCCTCCGAACATGTGACCAGCGTACATCCCAGATCATACAGATAAAATCCGTATCCGCAGTCGTCAAAATCAAAGATCTGACTGACGCCATTCCTGCAGATTATATTATTAAAATGAAGATCTCCGTGTATTATCCCGTAGTGTCTGTCGCTCCTGCCATATTCATCCAGCCGTTTCGTTATCTTCCGCTGACATTCTGACAGCACATTTTCCTGTTCCTCCGTAAGCCCCGGATAGTCTCTCCAGGATCCCCATATTCCGTCTCTGTCGAAGAAATTATGAATATCCCAGGACGGTCTGTCCAGCTTTATTTCTTTATTCCGGCCTATTGCCTGCAGGTGAAGCCGGGCTGTGATCCCGCCGATCTGTCTTATGGCGTCTGACAGTTCTTCCCCGCTGATCTCTCCCATAAGACGGCCTTCCAGAAAGGATACTACAGAGCAGTTCCACTTTCTTCCGTCCGGAGCCGATAGCTGCTGCAGTTCTTTTCCGTCTTTTCCGTGGAACACTTTCGGAAGACACACATCCGTATCTGACGCGATCTCTTCCATCCATCTCATCTCGCTTATGAGTTCTTCCCGGCTGTGATACCCCGGTCTGTGGACACGAAAGACAACCGGAGCCATATCATCGGATTCAGATATGTCTTCATCCGCCCTTTCCCGAAATGTAAGCTTGAAAGTTATATTTTCCGAGTACTTCAATAACTGCACATCGGACAGCGGCGCAAAGTCATACAATTTAGGGAATTCCTCCCATATCAGCTTTTTCAGCTCTTCTTCCATTTCGTATACTGTCACAGTCTGCTCACCGCCAGCGCCAGGCCTTTATCCATCCTTTCAAATAACTCTTCGATAAATGCGTCGTCACACAAGAGTCCCAGTTTTAACTGCAGCGTATTCGGGTGAAGTCTGGCATTGTGGGCCCAGACACCGCAGTCAAACAATGGTTTTGCTACTGATCTGCTCGCATCCTCGCATGCAAAGTCCAGACCCATGATGACGCCCCTCTGTTTATATCCTGTCAGGAAACCGTCGTATTTGCTCTTCAATTTCTCTACATGTTCTTTCAGCAGTTCCGTGTTGCGCTCCACTCTCTGTACTGTCTCAGGACGTGTCGTGATCTCAAGCACTTTCATCGCCACTGCGCATCCCAGTTCGGATCCTCCGCAGGTGGATCCGTGCAGCCGGCCTATGTCGAACATCCATGACGCGGATTTCCGGTTCATAACAGTAGCAGAGATAGGATATATGCCTCCCCCGAATCCTTTGGCTGTTATGATCATATCCGGAACGAATCCTTCATGCTCGAAATTCCACATTTTACCCGTTCTCATCAGTCCAGTCTGAGTCTCGTCAGATACGTAAAGCGTTCCGTACTTTTCACAGAGCTTCTTCACACCCGCCTGATATCCCGCTGCTGGTATCGGAAAACCATATGTAGCCAGAAGAGATTCCATGATCACACATGCAACGTCTTCATTCTTCAACTGTTCTTCCATTTTCTCCAGATCATCTCTCGGAACCTGGACAAACATCCCCGGTTCGCCCTGGCAAAGGAACGGATCTTTGAATTTGGGATCGCCGGTAGAGACAGACAGCCCCGTATGCCCGTGATAACAGCCTTTCAGGCTGACCACCTTTTTTCTTCCCGTTGCATAGCGTGCAGATTTGATCGCCACATCCACCGCCTCTCCTCCGCAGGTAGAAAAGCATGCGTATTCCAGTCCGTCCGGACACAGATCCGTCAGCTGCTCGGCCAGAAGCGCTTTTGTAATACCTGTAAAATGATGATTTCCTATATCCAGCTCTTCCGCCGCTTCCGTCATAGCCTGGATGAGTTCAGGATTCCGATGCCCCAGATTATAGGTTCCACCGTTAATATGGATATCCATCCATCGCCGTCCGTCAATATCCCAGAAATAATATCCTTCTCTTTTTCCCATTACGATATCCATTTTTCTGTCGATCCACTCCTGGGTTTTCCCTGGATTCCAGTGTTCCAGACTCTTTTTCAGTATGGATTCTCTTGTAATATCCGGATTGTTAATAAACTTCAAAGCTGCCACTCCTCTCTGGTTCATGATTTTTATTGTGTATCCGTATAACAGAATACCCTTTGTCAAACTATGCGCTTCTGACTTTTTTTGGCCCACTGCCGGGGCGTCATGCCGGTATATTTCCGGAATTCTCTGATAAAATACGACTGATCGTAATACCCCAGCTTCTCATATACTTCATCCGTCTTATCCTCCTGCAGATACCTGATCGCCGACTGCATCCTGACAATGGTAGAGAACTTTTTCATTGACATCCCCGTAGCAGCGTAAAAAAGTCTGTCAAGATAAGACTGGTTATACCCCAGCTCGGCCGCCAGATCTGAGATATTGATGCATCCCCGTTTCTTTTTGATCTTTTCCAGCGCCTCTTCTACTCTGGAATCAATATCCCCAACCTGCTCTTTATAGGGGAAGATTTCTCTGAATATTTCTACTCTTTCTTCAAAAGAAGAGGTCTTTCCCAGTTCTTCCCTCAGTTCCGTGATCCATGGTTCATCCTCGATTACTTTACGGCTGCAGATAAGCTTGATCACTTCCGGCCGAATCAGCTTTGGTACGATCCCGGGATTAAACTTGACTCCGAAGCACCATTCGTTTTGCCCGGGCAGTTTGTCCGTGCCTTCCAGATGAGTTCCGCATACATACGGGATTACATCTTTTCCTGTTTTTACAAACTGCAGATCGATGCATGCGTCGGGGATGGAGAAGTAATGTTCGCCGGAATCTCTCAGTTCATAATATTTATTGATCTTTTTATCCCGGCATGTCACTTCCTTATATTCCGTCTTCGAGTCTATAATAAATGTCTTGATATTCATACGATCCTCATCCCCTGGCCGCCGGCCGGTCAGCACGGCTTATAAATTATTTATTTTCATTCTGCTGATCTGTGATTTGGAATTCCGGATATTTTATCCTGATATACTCCTCGATCGTCTTAACACAATTTTCGATCCCTACGCGTTCACTGTTCAGCGTCAGGTCGTAATTGACCGGATTTGTCCAGTAATTTCCGCCTGTATAATATTCGTAGTACGCCGCCCGGTATTTATCCGTCTGAGATATAGAACGGTCCGCTGTTGCCGCATCCACCTGCATCCGCTCCATGATACGTTTGCGGCAGTAGGGTCTTGGCGCCTCAATATATATGCTGATCACATTGGGTCTGTCTTTAAGTATCCAGTCCGCGCATTTTCCCACGATCACACACGACTCCGTATCGGCAAGATCTTCAATGATTTTTTTCTGAATCTCAAAGAGATGCTCATCCGATACAAATTCCCTGTTTTCAGGTGTCGGGACCTTCCTTCTCGGCAGTCCGTTCAAAAGACTCTGCATAAAGCTTTTCCCGCGGATCTTTTCATTCACCTCGCGGAAGACATCCTCCTCCACGCCGCTCATCTGAGACGCCAGAGTAAGAATTCTGTTTTCGTAGCAGTGAATCCCCAGATCCTTTGCCACCTGGCTTGCAATCTTTTTGCCCCCGCTGCCGAATCCCCTGGCAACGGTGATAACGATATTCTTCATACCCTCACCCCCTAATCTTCCATATAACGTTTCAGGAATTCTCTTGTCCGCGGGTTCTTCGGAGCCGTAAACAGCACAGACGGTTTGTCATCTTCCACAATGTATCCGTCAGCCATAAAGATCGTCCTGCTGGATACATTTTTGGCAAACTGCATCTCATGTGTGACGATGATCATCGTCATCCCGTCATTTGCCAGATCCTTCATAACATTGAGGACCTCTCCCACCATCTCCGGATCCAGCGCCGAAGTCGGCTCGTCAAAAAGCAGTACTTCCGGTTCCATGCACAGAGCCCTTGCAATCGCTACACGCTGTTTCTGTCCTCCGGAAAGCTGCATCGGCTTTGCATTGATATACGCCGCCATCCCGACCTGTCTTAGGAATTTAATTGCCCGGCTCCTGGCCTCCTCTTTACCTAGATGCAGAATCCTCCTTGTACCGAACATACAGTTATTCAGGACTGTCATATTGTTAAACAGATTGAAAGACTGAAATACCATCCCTACTCGGGATCTGTATGCCGCCAGTTCTTTCTGAGTATTTTTTACCTCTACCCCGTGGAAAAGGATCTCTCCTGAAGTAGGTGTTTCCAGATGGTTCACGCAGCGCAGCAGCGTAGACTTTCCGGACCCGGACGGGCCGATGATACATACAACATCGCCCTTTTTGATCTCAAAATCTATTTTCTTTAAAACCTCATGATCGCCGAAGCTTTTCACCAGGTTATCAACTTTAATAATCGCTTCAGACATAAAGCTCTCTCCTACTCATTTTCCAGATATTCTGTCGCCAGTTCATAGTCGCTTCTCCCCGCCATTTTCTTCTCTGCCCAGAGAAAGATACGGTTGAATACAAAACAGAGCACCAAATATATGATCGCGATCACTATGTACGCCTCAAAATATTTGTAGTAGCTTCCTCCTGCCGTTTTGGCGCTCAGGAAAAGTTCGCTGACACCGATTACATTCAGCACTGATGTCATCTTCAGATTATTTAAAAATGTATTTCCCATCTCAGGGAAGATATTTTTCAATGCCTGGGGTACGATGACATAGAACATGGCTTTTACATGAGACATTCCCATTGCAAGAGCGCCTTCCTCCTGTCCGGGATCCACGGAGTTGATACCTCCGCGGACCGTCTCTCCCATATAGGCTCCGGTATTCAGCAGTGTTACAAGAATACCTGCCGCGATCGATGTGATCATCAGGCCGTTCTGACGAAGGCCGTAATAAATCACCATTCCCTGTACGATCATCGGCGTATCCCGGAAGATCTCCACATACACCGCAACAATGATACGGATAATCCTGAATATAATCTTCTTGAATATGTTGTCCTCCGGATGAATATTTGTTGTGTTCACAACGCCAACGAAGAACCCAAGAACATATCCCAGTATCGTGCCGATCACCGACACATATAATGTTACCCAGGTAGCTGCAAGGAATGTGGACGCATACTTCTGCGTCAGAAAAACAACCCATGTGAATAATCCCGCATCTCCTGCCGGAGTCGCTGCTGCAACTAAAGTCGGTAAATCCATACTTACACCTCTTATCTTATATGCCTTTAATTATTCGATGGCTGCAATTTTATCATCTCGGACATAAGGTCGTTCATTGCCTGAAGCCCTTCTTCCGTATCTGCAGTCCATCCCATGTCATCCATTGCCTTCTGTACTGTCTGGCATTCCTCATCGCCGCCGCGGAACAGGATACAGCAGTCATTGGAAGCGCCCTCCGGAGCTACAAAGTTGTCGTCCGGATCCAGATCAAGCATCTTAAGACCGGTCATAGTATTGAGCGCCGATTCTGAAGTGGCAAGATCCGTAATCAGCACGTCGGCTGTGGAATTCTGGATTGCCAGGAACAGTTCCGAAACATTTTCATAATCCACTGCATCTTCATAGGAAGGGATCTGATCTTTATATTCCGTAAAGTTTGTTCCCATCTGGGCGATGACCTTCGGATGCATTCCGTCAAAGTCCGAAAGTTTTGTCACATTCGCAAATTCACTGTCTTCCCGGACAATCGCTTTTATCGTCCTCTCATAGTAAGCGGAGGTAAAATCATAAGTCTGATCTCTCTCTTCTGAGTAGCAGACGCCGCTCATAATACAGTCAAACGTCTTGTCTTCAAGCCCCATAAAGATCGCTGTCCAATCGCTCTTGTAAACCTCCAGATCCCATCCGAGCTGATCGCAGATCTTCTGAGCCAGCGCCACGTCGTATCCGTAGGCGTATCCGTCTGCGTTTTCTATCTTTACCGCTTTATCTCCGTTAGGGAGATCCTCAGTTTCCTGAGTCCAGTTATATGGAGCAAATGTGCATTCAATTCCCAGCCTGAGTACCTTATCCTCCGATGAGCTGCCTTCGCTCTTCTGAGAATCGCTGCTCTCACAGCCTGTCAGTCCGGCTGACACCACCATAGCTCCCATCAATAAACAAGCTAATAATTTCTTTTTCATAATAATTCTCCTTTCTGTTGCAGGAACAACAAAAGGCGCCTGAATAATTTCAGACGCCTTTGTCGCTCGTTTGCTTTGAATTATAGACTGCATTATAGCAACGGAAAGATTAAAAAAATAGTATTTTTTTGTTTTTGATTTTTTTTGTTTGTGCAATTTTACTGATTCTGTCATTCTCCCTTTCAACAAATCAATGGCATTTACTCCATCCGCAGCACTTGCAGATATTGCATCCCTCTTCAAACACCAGCGGTTCGCCGCACTCCGGGCAGTACATTTTATCTGTCTCCGCCTCTGTGCTCACAGCCTTGGGCTTTGGCGCTTTCTCCGTCTTGCGGGCCGCTTTCACATTCGTGCCTCCGTTCCTCTCAGCGAGCTCCGCCTGCATCTCATTGTACATATCCATGAGGGCGTTTCCTACCGCCATCGGGCAGCATGCCCCTTTGCTCGTATCCTTTCTCGATACGCGTCTTGCCGTATAGGACGGACAGGAACCGCTGGAATTGAGCTGATCCACGATCGTCTCGATGTCGATGCCGCCTCTCGCGCTGATCGAAATCATACGGGAAAGTCCGACCATGAAGTTATTGCACCCGCCTGTGGATCCCTTGCTCAGATAAGTCTCCAGGAGCGCTCCGGTATGAGGATCAAACAATGCGATACAGTGCAGACTTCCGCATCCCGTCGTAAGTTTTCTTTTCTTGCCGACCACATCGTCTGTGACGAGAAGGATCTCACCTCTCTTCAGACCCTCTCCGGCGGATACTTTCTTAGACTCTTTCTTCTCACTTGTATTGAGGATACCGATCCGTTTGCAGCCGTCGCGGAAGATCGTGATTCCCTTAAGTCCTTTCTCATAAGCGTACATATAGAGACCTTCGGTCTCCTCCACTGTAAATCTGTTCGGCACATTTACAGTAGAACTGATGGACGCGTCGATATGCGTCTGCCATATGGACTGCATATCGATTCTCTGGCGGTAGTCCAGAGTCATCGCCGTCACGAAGTAATCCGGCAGCTCCGAATCACTCTTCAGCCCATGCTGCTTCATATAGTTCTCAACGATCTTGGTATATACTTTGTAATAAACATCCGTGCCGTGCAGGGATTCTGTCTTGCGCTCGTAATAATTTGCATAGACAGGTTCAATGCCTCCTGAGATGCCGAGCATAGTGGAGAGAGTTCCCGTCGGAGCTATTGTAAGGAGCTGCGAGTTCCTCAATCCGTATTTACGCACCAGTTCTCTTGTCTTCTCAGACGTATTCGCCTCAAAAAACGGTGTGGACATGATCTCGTCTATGTTGCATTTTGCAAACGCGCCTTTCTCCTTTGCCAGGAGCGCTGACGCCGCGATGGCGGAATCCGCCATGGCAAATCCGATGTCGTCGCACATACTGATAGCGTCTTCCTCGCCATAGGTAAGCCCCAGTTTGATCAGACAGTCCGCAAGACCCATGATCCCCAGACCGATCTGTCTCCATTCTCCCACGCTGTCCCGCTGCTCTTTCAGCGGATGCAGCGGAATTCCTTCTTCAAGCACTTCGTTGAGTGCGCGGACCGAAACCGCCACACAGTGTTTCAGTCCTTCAAAATCAAACTGCGCATGATCCGTAAACGGATCCTGAACAAACTCGGAAAGATTTATACTTCCCAGCAGGCAGCTTCCGCCGGCAGGCAGGGGCTCCTCTGCGCAGGGATTTACGCCCGCATAAGAGAATTCCTCTGTATTGCTCAGAAGGTTCCATCCCTCGATACGATCCCAGAACAGCGCTCCCGGTTCCGCGTAATCCCAGTTCGTCTCTGCGATCCGGCGGAAAAGATCACGGGCATTTACTGTTTTCTCGATGACCTCTCCTGTAGCCTCTCTCGTATAATGGAGCAGATAATCCTCGTTATTCTTCACAGCCTCCATGAAATCCTCATGAATACGCACTGAAATATTTGCCTTTGTCACTTTCTCCAGATCTGTCTTGAGATCGATAAATTCTTCCACATCCGGATGGGAACAGTCTATGGATATCATAAGAGCTCCCCTGCGTCCGTTCTGCCCGATCAGCGCCGTCACAAGAGAATATAATTCCATAAAAGAGACTGAACCGCTTGTCTCTTTCGCCGCATTGTTTATCTTTGCCCCACGCGGGCTTAATTTCGAGATATCTACTCCGCATCCGCCGCCGTAACTGTATGTGCGGGCAAGCTTCTTTGCGCAGTCAAAGATACTCTCGATATTATCTTCCGGCGGTTCGATCACATAGCAGTTTGAATATGTCACTTTTCTTCCTTGCTGATCAAGTCCTCTGTTGGAAAGGATCCTTCCGCCGAACAGGAACTTCTTCTGCCGGATATATTCGGCAATTTCTCCGTTGCCGCCGCTGATCCGGTCCAGCCACTGATCAAAACTCTCGCCGTCATTGCAATACTTTTTGGTCCAGATGTCCGTACCAAGCTGATTCTCTTCGCCCAGCCATTCTTCTACTGTCATTCTCCCGTACCTCTCTTTGAAATTGAACTATACAAAAAATGTACCCTTTTCACAGGAATACATGCGCCTGTAAAAAAGGGTATCATCTCATAAATAAAATATCAAGACTTGACAAATAGAAAAATGATGTTCCAACCACAAAATATAGTGTTTTTATTGAATTTATCACACATTTTCTGGTTTTTTATTATTTTCAGGCTCAAGCCTGCTCCGGATCCTGCGCCACAGGAATACGGACAGGATCACAGCAATGTAATCCGTCACCGACTGCCCCAGAATCACGCCGTCCAGTCCGAACAGCGCACGGAGCAGATACAACAGCGGGATCAGCAGGATCCCCTGTCTCAGAACAGACAGCACGGTAGCCGGAAAAGCATGCCCCACGGACTGCATGCAGTTCATATTTACAAAGAGAAAACCGATGACAGGCCCGGAGAGCATATAGGCGATGAGCATCTCCACGCCATAGGCAACCACATTTTCATCGCTGATAAACAGCCTTATGATCGGTTCACGGAATATAAAGTAGAGCAAAGTCGCCAGGACGCCTGCCACAAAACAGCACTTCTTCGTATAACTCTCCACTCCCCGGAACCGCTCCATATCCCCGGATCCGTAGTTATATCCCAGAAGAGGCTGAACGCCGTTTGCCAGCCCCATCTGGAGAAATGTGATAAACATATTCGCCTTAAATACGATTCCGATAGCCGCAACCGGATCATTGCCGTATACGACCAGAAGCTGGTTGAGCACAATAGTCGATACGCTCATAAGAGCGGAAAAGATCGCTGTGGGAAGCCCGGAAGCGCAGGTTCTTTTCATAATGCCATGTCTGACTGTAAAATATTTCCATTGTATAGAAAGTACTCTGCTTTTTCTCAGGAAATACCAGAGGTAGTACAGACTTGCCAGTACATTTCCGATCGTCGTCGCGATGGCTGCTCCCGCGGTGCCCTGCCCAAGAACAGAGATGAAGACAGGATCCAGTATAATATTGGCGATGGTGCCGATCATACTGCCGATCATGGCTTCCCTGCTGGCTCCTTCCGCCCGGACGATAAAGCTTGCTGCGGCGGACCAGATAATAAACGGAGCGCCGTATGAGATGTGGAAAGTATATCCCCTTGCGAACTCGTATGTCTGCTCATTCGCGCCAAACACAGCAAGTATAGGATCCATAAAGATGATAAGTACTGCCGCGAAAATGATTCCTATGATCAGTGAAGCATATGTCACGAAAGAAGATACATTCTTCGCTCTTCTCTCATTCTTCTCGCCCAGCGCCACGGACAGCACGGCGCTTCCTCCCATGCCAAGCATATTGGCAAAGGCCATCATCAGGATAAAGATCGGGTTGGTCAGGCTGACTGCGGCCACCTGCAGGGAATCTCCCGTCTGTCCGACAAAAAAAGTATCCGCCATATTATAGACAACAGTCACAAGGCTGCTGATCACGCTCGGAATCGCCATCTTTGCCACAGCCTTAGATATCTTCATCTTCCCCATCAGTTCATGTTCATCCATTTTTATTGTTCCTCGCTTTCCAGATTCTTCAGCATCTTTTCCGTAATCTTCAGAAATATCTCTTTTTCTTCCGGCGTTATCCCACGGAGCAGTATTTCCTCTGTCCGTTCGATTTCCTGCCGGAGTATACTTTTTATTTTTTCAGCTTTATCCGTAAATACGATCTTCTTAAAACGCGCGTCCTCCTCATCCGGAATCCGTACGATCAGTTCTTCATCTTCCAGATTCTTCAGGACTTCCGTCGCTGTAGACGGACGGAGTCCGAACTCTTTTTCTATATCTTTCTGGTAGACATTATGCTTCTCGCTTTCAAGGAGAATATAGTCCAGTATATTGCCCCTTGCCCCGGTGATCCCTATCGTCTCCTGCGACTTTTTCGAACGTCTCCGCAGACGATTGGAAATCCGGTTGATCATCTTTCCGGTTTCCATTTCTTTCATCCTTTCCGCAAATTATTTCGGTTCCTAAGTATATTAGTGCAGATCCCTGAAAATGTCAAGAGACAAAGAGCCCCCTCTTTTGCAGGAAATGCTCACGTCTGCAAAAGAGAGGGCTTCTATAAACTGTTATTTGTTTTTATTCCGCTTTATTCCCGTGTCATGGGCAGCATTGCCGCGCCTGCGATTCCGGGCTCATCCAGCTCGGCCTCCTTGAATACAACAGGCTGCATTCCCTCATGTATCATAGAGCGGTAATACTTCTCCATCTTTTCAAAAAATACGTCCTTTCCTTTCATAACCCCGCCGCCTACGACAAATACATGCGGATCTACGACATGTCCTATGGCAGAGAACATCATCGCCAGATCATATGCCATATTATCCACGATCTCGAGCGCCTTCTCATCTCCGGATCTTGCCAGGTCAAACACATCGCCGGCATTGTGGATACTGTCGCCGAACACTGCTCTTCCCTTGCGTGTGATAGCCGTGCCGCTTGCCTCGTTCTCGACAGCGCCCGCGTTCAGAATGTTGTACTTCTCACGGTTTCTGTCAATGCAGATATTACCGATCTCGCCCGCATGTCCGTTCTGACCGCTTACGACTTTCCGGTCAATGACAAGAGCCCCTCCGATTCCTGTGGAAACAGTAACATAGTATACAATAGGATATCCTTTTCCCGCACCCAGTACCGCTTCGCCAAGCGCCGCGACTTTCACATCGTTATCCATAAATGTCGGTTTCCGGAAATGATTCCTGATATGATCCGCTATAGGGTATCCGATCAGCTTTGGCAGATTTGTGGAAACAATGATCTTTCCCTCCGCCGTATTGATCGGTCCCGGGATTCCCATTCCGATCCCTTCGCACTCCTGATATCCGTCCAGGCTTTCGATCAGCGAGATCATTGTTTCCATTACCGGCTCAGCGCCTCTTTCCGGATGGCTCTCAGACTTTTTCATGCACAGGATTTTCCCGTCCTCCTGCACCACCGCCGCGCGGATATTCGTTCCTCCAAGATCAACGCCTATGTATTTTTTCATGACAGCACCTCGTTTCTTTCCGGTCGCTTCTGCAACCGTCACCTTTTGTCTTTTATTATAGTTGAAAGCGTCAATCTGCACCTTGCTTACATTTTTATATTTCTTACGTATTGCGCGATCTCTTTCATCCGTGTGCCGCATTTTTCAAAAAACATCTGATAGCCTCTGCAGAAGTAATTTCTGCCCGCATCAGAATCCTGATTCCACACTCTGTGGCGCCTGCATCCGCCTCTGCACAGAGGATACCATTTACACGCCATACATTCCGGATCCGACTTCAGAGATTCTCTCACAAACCGGACGGCATTCTGTGATCCCAGCATATCCTCCACCGCATCCGAATTATAATTTCCCAGTCTGTACTCGTCCAGAACGTAGAAATCACAGGGATATGCGCTTCCATCCGCCTCAGCCACACACTGCACACTGCATTTGCCCCGCTGCTCACAGGCTTCCGGTTCATATCCCATCAAAATCCCGATATAATTCTCAAACTGCCGGATAACCGGCGCTCTCCCTCTCTTCCAGTCTTTATCCCACAGGCGGAAAAGCCTGATGAGGAATTCACCGTACATTTCCGGGGTCAGGGAATATTCCCTTTTCCCCCGCTCCTCTCCCAGAGGATCAAGACAGGCAATATACTGCTGGTACTTCCATCCGCGCCGTCCATATTCATGATATATCTCTTCGATCCGTTCCGCGATCTGCGCAGTCACGACAGTCAGTATGTTGTAATCGACTCCGTATTCATCCAGCTTTTTTATATTTTCCATCACTCTCTCATAAGTCGGTTCTCCAGACCTGTCATGCCGGTATCTGTCGTGGATAGCGCTGTTGCCGTCCACCGATACTCCCACAAGGAAATTATTTTCCTTAAACAGGCGGCACCACTCATCGTTCAGGGAGAGGCCGTTCGTCTGCATCGTATTCATAACCCGCACCTGATTCCTGTTAAATCTCTGCTCCAGTTCCAGAGCTTTCTCATAGAAACTGATTCCACGCAAAGTGGGTTCGCCGCCCTGAAATGCAAAGCAGACTTCACCTCTCGCCTGATGCATGGCTTTCCTGATCAGGTTTTTCAGAGTTCTTTCAGACATCATTCCATAGGAAGATATGCTGCGTTTCTCCATCTCTTCACAGTAAAAACAATAATCACAATGCATGTTGCACAATCCGGAAACCGGTTTGATCAGTATCGTATATAAAGGCATATCAGCTCACCGCCCCGTTGTCATACCGATTGCACCAGGAATCGAGATTCCCCTCGATCCGGAAAAAACACTCTGTAAGGAACTGATCATTCTCAGCTATAATTACTCCTTTTGTCAATATGGAACCGATATCGATTCCCAGATAAGCCTTTTTCTTCATCGCAATACCCTCTTCGCTTCCTTTTTCGTCCTGCCAGGAGCCACCCCAGCTTAAGATAGGAAGAGTCTATCATGCTTTCTTCTGGAATACAATATATTTTAAATTGCCGGATTATTCTTAAGAATTTTTTCCTTGTCCTTACCATTGTCCTATGTCATAATGGTTCTAACACATATTTATGAGGAGGGAATGACGAATGAAAAACAAATTCCGTAAAATGTTACTGCTTATGTGCGCTATGACGCTTGCTTTCGCTCTTACTGCCTGCGGCGGTTCGGGCGATGACGCCGACACATCCGGCGGCGCGGCTCAGACAGAGGAAGACGCTTCCGGCGGAGACGACGCGGCGGCTGAGGACGATACATCTGCCGATGATACGGCTGATGATACGGCGGCGGGCAAGTTTGCTTCTATCCAGGAGTTTATCGATTCCGATATGATGCAGAAAGAGCTGGCTACTCAGCTGGAGTCTCTCGAGGGAACAGGGATTTCCATGGAGCTCACGGCAGAGGATAACAAACTGATCTACAACTTTAAGATCGACGATCCGGACCTTTCCGCAGTCATGGATACCGCAACACTGGAATCCACACTTGACTCGCAGGCTTCTACTTTTGAATCTGTTGCAGGAGTTCTTCCGGCAGCAATCGACATAGAGAATCCGGTTATAGTTGTACGTTATCTGGACAGCGACGGCAACGAGCTTGCTTCAAGAGAATTCGCACCGTCTGACGATACTGCAGACGATGCGGCGGCTGATGACGCAGCAGATACTGCAGAGTAAATTATTCTCAGAATAAACCGTTCACAACTTCATATAAGCGGAACTGTATATACAGTTGAGATCATGGGATTTCCCGCGGAACCGGGGAATCCTTTTTTTGCGCGATAAACCCGAAAGGCGACTGCCGTGCTTGCACGAGCGGGCATCCGACATGCAGCGGTCAGCGGACGGCTTTTCTGTAAGCCGCCTGCGTTAAAGACATTTTGAAAAAATTTCAAAACTGTATATATTCAGTATTGACAGTCAGTACATATGCTGCTATACTGTGCTTATCAGATAAGTACAGTATAGGCAAAGGAGCAGAAAAATGAGTGAAACATATATCTCTATCGACCACCTTTCGAAGAAATACGACAAGGACTTTGTATTAAAAGACGTTAACGCCGTTCTCCGCAGCGGAGAGATCCTCGGTTTCTTAGGTCCAAGCGGCGCAGGCAAGACCACTACTATCAAGATCCTGACCGGACAGCTCATGCCCACCTCGGGCAATGCGGAAGTTCTCGGCATCGACTGCCGGAAGATCGACGAGCGCATCTATGAACAGATCGGCATTGTCACGGATTCCAGCGGCGTGTACGAGCGGATGACCGTCTTCGACAACCTGAAATACTTTGCCCGGATCCTGAACGTGCCGCTTGAGAACATCGATCCGCTCCTGAAGCGCATCGGTCTCTACGAACACAGAAAGAAACCGGCGGCAAAGCTGTCCAAAGGCCAGACCCAGCGGCTCATCCTCGCGAGAGCGCTCCTGCATAAGCCGAAAGTCCTTTTCCTCGACGAACCCACCAGCGGGCTGGACCCGTCCACTGCTCTTGAGATCCATCGTATATTAAAAGAGCTCCGGGATGAAGGCATGGCGATCTTCCTGACAACGCACAACATGGAAGAGGCTACAAAGCTCTGCGACCATGTAGCGCTCTTAAATGAAGGCGTCATCGTGGAATACGGCACCCCTGAGGAGATTTGTCTGAAGTACAACCGGATCAAGAAATACCGGGTACAGCTCACCGACGGCACGAAGCATGTTCTCCTGCAGAGCGCTGATACCGCCGGACGCATCAGCTTATGGATGAATGAAGATAAGATCGAAACGCTCCACACCTGCGAGCCGACACTTGAAACCGTATTTTTAGAAGTAACAGGGAGGGAATTACAGTGAATAACGCAGTGAACAGTACATCAAGATCTACAGGAAAGAAAAAAGCAGACGCCCCCAGAGCGCTCACGTTCAAGCCCGTGCACATGCGGAAGCTTGCCGCCATCATAGACGTAAAAGGCCGGGCGCTCTTCAGCAAAAACTTTATCATCATGCCTATCTTCTCTCTGGGATTTACGTTTCTGATGCAGGTCATCTATGAGAAAGCCTCCGGAGGCATGGCAGCTATGAACGCTTATGCCCTTGCTATGGGAATGCTCATGAATGTCTCCATGATGGGCTTCTACTGCACTGCCGCTTCCCTTGCAGAAGAAAAAGAGAAAAATACGCTGCGTACCCTGATGACTTCCTCAGTCAACGGACTTGAATTCTTCCTCGGAAGCCTCATCCCGATCGTACTGATGACCGAAGTCGTCAATGTACTCTGCGTCTTTATCGTGCATATGACCATGGACCCGATGCAGTGGACCGCTTATCTGGCCGTCACCACAGCCGCTTCCGTCATTGCCTCCGTAATCGGAATGCTCCTTGGAATTTTTTCCAAGAATCAGGTTACTGCGAGCACACTTACTACGCCCGTCGTGCTTGTATTTATGATGGTTCCCATGTTTACCGGTTTCAGTGAGACACTCCAGAAGATCAGCATGTTCTTCTTTACCGGGATTGCATTTGACGCCATTGCAAACATTGCAAACGGTCTTCCCGCAGTGGATGTAAAGGGAATCGCCGTACTTGCGGCAGAGTTTATCCTTTCCGTGATCCTTTTCCTCATCCTGTACCGCAGAAACGGATTCGAGAGGTGATCATATGGAAATTATTTTAAGCAATGCAAGTGACCGGCCGATCTACGAACAGATTACTTCCCAGATCAAGGAAATGATCATGAAAGGGACCTTAAAACCCGGAGAGCCCATGCCTTCCATGCGGAAGCTGGCGAAGGATCTCCATGTCAGCGTCATCACCACCCAGAGGGCCTATGACGACCTGTCAAGGGACGGATTTATCGTCACGGTGCCGGCAAAAGGGACCTTTGTATCCACACAGAATCAGGATTTCATTAAAGAGGAGAACCTGCGGCGGATCGAGAAACTTCTCTCCGACGCCGCATCCCTCGGACGCGAGAACGGTCTGACTCTGGACGAACTGAAAGCGACACTGGAAGTCGTATATGAAGACGAATAAAATCATATGAAGAGAATAACAATCTCAATAACACATAAGGAGCAGCATTATGGAATATGCAATCGAAGTCAGGAATCTGACGAAACGTTATAAAGGCTTTACTCTGGACGATATCTCGTTCGCACTGCCCCGGGGAACGGTCATGGGCCTGATCGGGGAGAACGGAGCCGGGAAATCAACGCTTATCAACTCAATCCTCGGCATCGCAGACAGCGAATCCAGTCTCACGGCAATACTGGGGCTGGACATGAAGACTCACAGCAAGAAGATCAAGGAAGACATCGCCGTCATTTTCAACGACTCCCATTATGACGTCAACCTGACCCCAAAGATCATCGGGCACATTCTTTCAAAAGTATATAAGAACTGGGATGCTCCCCTTTTCTCTGAATATCTGGAACGGTTCGGTCTTCCAGAGAAAAAGAAGATCAAGAAGCTCTCTACCGGTATGCGGGTGAAACTGGAGTTCGCCGCCGCCTTAAGCCACCATCCGAAACTTCTGATCCTCGATGAAGCTACAAGCGGACTGGATCCCGTGTTCCGCAATGAGATCCTGGATATTTTAAGAGAATTTACCGAGGATGAGGATCATGCGGTACTCATGTCCTCCCACATCACCAGCGACCTTGACAAGATTGCCGACTACATCGCCTATCTCCATGAGGGAAAGATACAGTTTATCAAGACCTATGACGAGATCCGCAATGACTACGGCATCATCACCTGCGGACAGGAACTCTTCGACACCTTAAGCCGGGACGACATCGCTGCCTACAAAAAGGAGCCATACAGCTACCGTGTGCTTGTGAAAAACCGTGCGAAGCTGCGTCAGGTATTCCAGGATATCCCCATGGAAAACGCATCTGTCGAAGATATCATGCTATTCTACGTAAAAGGAGAAAAAGTGAAATGAAAGGGATCATGCTCAAAGACTTATATGAGAATTTTTACATAAAGAAGAACCTTGCATCCTATATATTCGGAGCTTTAATTATCGGGCTTGCAGCATTTTTTATAAACACGAACTATGCTTTCATACTTTACACAATGCTTCTGAGCATTGTCTTTGGTACTGCTACACTGGAAGCCTCTTATGAGCAGGATGAGAAAGCGAATTTTTACAAGCTTCAGTTCACGTTTCCGATGACAAAAGCCGAAATCGTGATCTCCAAATACCTGCTCGCCCTGATCTGTACAGGTGTCAGCCTGCTGCTTTCTCTGATCTACGCGATGGTGACCGTATATTTCCGCCATCTGCTCACGCTGGCGGAAGCGATGACAGTATGGGGGCTGGGTATCTGCGTGTCTCTTGTCTTTACATCTGTCGTATATATCTTCTACTTCCTGCTGGGAAAAAAGATTGGAACGATCATATATATGGCGGCGGCTGTGATCCTGGGCGGTTTGTACGGAAGCTCTACAGTGTTTTTCGGGATAGAAAGCTATACTTCAATGGATACGGCAGCCCGTCTCTGGTTCCTTCTGCCGGCTTCTGCTGTAATCTTTGTGCTGAGCTGTCTGCTGTCTATACAGATTTATAAGAAGAAATACTCATAATTTAAGATAAATAAGAGAACCCCTTGCGGCTTGATATAATACCTGTTATTTTTCCATAGCCGCAGGGGTTTTTCTTTGTTACTTTATATTAAATCTCTTCCTCCGGCAGCAGATCCTGCATACTCTTCAGACTGATCGCCAGCGTCGAAGTATTGTGCAGAAACGCCGATGTTGTGGGCTGGATCACACCGCTCACGCCCAGAGCGATGAGTCCCGAGTTGATTCCCACAATTCCTCTGTAATTCCCCTGGATGCGCTTCATCATGGCATTGGCAAGTCGTTTTAGTGTCACGATCACGCGCAGGTCATCCGCTGCAATAGTGATGTCCGCGATCTCCCGGGCAATCTCCGCTCCATCGCTGATGGCAATACCTGCATCCGCGGCAGACAGTGCCGGAGAATCATTGATCCCGTCTCCGATCATAATGACTTTCCTGCCGGCTTCTTTTTCTTTCTCTACGAACCGGGCTTTATCTTCCGGCAGCACTTCCGAATAATACTCATCCACACCTACACGTCCCGCAATGGATGCAGCCGTACGCTCGCTGTCACCGGTCATCATCACAACCTTTTTCAGTCCCTCTTCTTTCAGCTGCCTTACCATATCCGCCGCCTCTTCCCGGAGCGGATCTTCGATGCAGATAACCGCTGTCAGTTCGCCGTCAATGGCAAGATACAGATGGGAATACTCGGACGGGAGAGCGTCAAAGCGCTCCTGCATCTCCGGCCGGATCCTGCAGCCTTCATCCTCAAATACAAAATGACTGCTGCCGATGACAACTTTTTTCTCCTCGATATACGATGAGATGCCATGGGCAACGATATACTCCACTTTCGAGTGCATCTCTTCGTGGTAGAGTTTTCTCCTTTTCGCCGCGTCCACCACTGCCTTCGCCATGGAATGCGGGAAATGCTCTTCCAGACAAGCAGCGATGCGGAGCGCCTCGTCTTCGGGATAGTCTCCAAAAATGTATACTTCTTTCACTGTCGGCTTTGCTTTTGTCAGCGTGCCGGTCTTGTCAAATACGATCGTGTCGGCCTCTGCCACAGCCTCCAGATATTTTCCGCCTTTTACCGTGATGCCGTGCTGACCGGCCTCTCGGATAGCCGAAAGCACTGCGATCGGCATAGCGAGCTTCAGCGCGCAGGAAAAGTCCACCATCAGGACGGAAAGCGCCTTTGTCACATTGCGGGTGACAAGACCCACGATGCCTGTGCCGAGAAGTGTATACGGCACCAGTTTATCCGCCAGATGTTCCGCCTTACTCTCCAGCGCGGATTTCAGTTTCTCGGAGTCTTCAATCATGGTCACGATCTTCTCGAACCTGGTCGAACCGGATACTGCTTTTACAAGAATCTCAAGTTCTCCTTCCTCCAGAACCGTTCCTGCATAAACCGTCTTTCCTTTTTCTCTTCTTACCGGAAGGGACTCGCCGGTGAGCGACGCCTGATTGACCATACCTTCTCCGCCGGATACTTCACCGTCAAATGGGATCACATTTCCCATATGAACGACCACCGTATCGCCAGGCCGGATATCCGATGCATTGACGAGCACTTCCCTCTCATCATTTTTAAGCCATACTTTCTTTACATTGAGCGACATGCTTCTTGCAAGATCACCCACAGACTTTTTATGTGTCCATTCTTCCAGAAGCTCCCCGACACCGAGCAGAAACATAATTGATCCCGCGGTATTGAAATCTGACCGAATCACGGATACGCCGATAGCTGTTGCGTCAAGAACAGGCACCTCGATCTTTCTTCTGACCAGACATTTAAGTCCTTTCCCGATATAGCGCAGTGCCTTAAACGTCAGCCATACCTTTCGGACCGGATACGGAACGATGAGTTTACTGCCGTAATGAAGAATCACTCTTGTGATCAACTGCTCCCGAAATGATGAATTCAGCTTTCTTCCGGAGCTTGACAGTACACTTTCGGGAATATCCAGATTCTCGTATCTGAACTTCTTAAGCGTTGTGATTATCTCTTCCCGATCTCCTGTGTAACAGATCACGGCGTCTGCGGTGCGCTCATATACCTCTGCATCTGTTACATTTTTCTGCTTTTCAAGAAACCAGCAAAGACTATCCGCCTGCTCACACGTCATTTTCTCCTGAACAGCATGTATACGCAGACGCCCTTTTATCTCATGTTTTATGATAAATTTCATAGTTTGCTATGCGTTCTTCCCACTGATATCTTCCGCACCGTCCTGGCCGCTCTCCATATCTTCCTGCACAGCCGCGGCCTCCTCCGCCGCTCTTTTCTCATTTATCTGCTGAGCTTCGGCCAGAATGTCCTCCGCGTTCTCCTGTACTGTTGTAGCTGTCTTCATTACGCAATCTCTGGCACGCAGAGCTGCCGCTGTACAGTTTGTATATACTTTCTTTGCATCCTTACTGGAGAGCACTTTCACTCCTGCTGTTCCAAACAGGACTCCTCCCGCGAATAATCCGATCTTCTTCATTGTAGATACACTTATCATGTTAAATTACCTCCTGCTATGTGTTATAAAATTTTCCAAGCCCGGTCATGTCTGCTCGTTCTTCCGTGATCAAAGGATATTATCTGTGTTTATATCCGGTATAAAATACCATCACGAAACAAAAAACTGCAGCCCATGCCCAGAATCTGTGCTGCTTCACAGTTCACCACTCCTTTGTAAATAATATGTAAATCTTCCGGGTTCTGCTACAGCATAACAATCATATTCTGAGGTAGTCAATTCTAATGCTTTCTATTGATAAATCTTATCATTTTTAATGATCATCATATTCACTTATCCCTTATCCTGCTAGTCAATCTTTATCCTGAATACAAGCGGATAGCTGCTTTTCACATTGTCTGCCCTTACGTGCAATCCTTCCTTATCTCTGTACCACTCCGGCTTTTTCTCCGTTCCCAGTACAGTTACGTCTTTTATGATGCCGTGGAAATAAGCCTTGTTCCACGCATCCCTTTCTGCCAGTTCGCGGAAGAGATATTTCCCATTATCACTGCATTTCAGAACTGTCCCGTACAGATTTCCTCCATTCACCGTGTATCGGATATCCTCACTTGTATATTCCCTGCTTATTCCGTCTGAGAACTGACCCTCCTTGACTTTCGTCGGCCCCTCTTGAGCCTTTCTCCAGACTGTACTGCCATATATGGCTTCTCCGTTAACTTTCAGCCAGCTGCCGATACTTCTGAGAATTGCCGCATCTTTCTCCGGTATCGTACCGTCTTTCTTCGGCCCTATATTCAGCAGCAAATTTCCGTTCTTACTGACAATATCCACCAGATCACACACCAGATCTTCGGCAGCCTTATATACATTTCCTTTCGTGTAACACCACGAGTTCAAAGCAACGGCGGTATCGGTCTGCCAGCAAAAAGGCTTTGCATCTGCGAACTGTCCGCGCTCAATCTCTACAACAGCGCTGCCGAACATAAATGCATCATGCTTATAGCAGATCACCACTTCTTCTCCTCTGTCTGCCGCCTGATTATAATAATATGCAGCCATCTTCTTCAGATAAGGCTTTGCCGCACTATGCTGGATCCACCAGTCAAAATACAAAAGTTACGGATGATACCGGTCTATGATCTCACAGGTTCTGCACAGCCAGTCCTCCATAAACTCCTGAGACGGGGCAGGCTCACTGAACAGGTCCTGGAAATCCGGTTCAGGCATGGCAGGCCAGTAAAAATCGCCTCGCTCCAGAGGTTCTGTCACATCACTGTCGAATTTCTTCCCATTTCCCATAAAAAACCAGTGTTCGATCCTGTGAGAAGACGCCCCCAGTGTCAGCCCCTGTCTGGCCGCTTCACTGGCAATCTCCCCCAGGACATCTCTGTGTGGTCCCATTTCTGCGGCATTCCACCGGGAGACTTCACTTTGATACATCTGGAACCCGTCATGATGCTCTGCTACCGGCACAATATACCCTGCGCCAGATTCTCTGACAAGTTCACACCACTTACCCGGATCAAATTTTTCTCCCGTCAGCAAAGGAATCAGATCTTTATATCCGAATTCAGTGTGCTTCCCGTAATGTTCCAGATGATAGTTGTACTCATCGCTTCCTTCGATATACATATTTCTTGAATACCATTCACTTCCGAATTCCGGAACACAGTATACTCCCCAGTGAATAAAAATCCCGAATTTTGCCTTTCTAAACCATTCCGGCACCCTGTAGTACTGCAGGGAATCCCAACTGTCCGTATATGGTCCGCGTGCAATTACCTTGTCTATTTTTTCTAAATAAGGTTTCATATCATACATATCATCACGCTCCTCATTACTCATAGAATTCTAAATTTGTTCTATATTCTTGTCAGTATTATATCATTGCACAAGATCTCGGGGAAGCCCGGCTTTGACCCGCCGCCATCTCAAAAAGAGCTGTGGCAAAACAGATAACCATACATCTGTCTGTCCACAGCTCTAATTCTCAACTTTTATCTTTGCAATTTTCTGATTCTTCAGATACCCGCACCGTTTCATTCCTTCCCGAACCACTTTATTCCAGTTTCCGGGAGAAAGACGGCAGATCGTATTATCGTCCAGTGTGATCTCGCATCCGCCCTCTGCCTCGCAGTTCTCTGAGCACTCTACCTTGTACATATTCTTCCGACTGATCGCCCCGATATCCTCAAGAGCATTTATCATGCGGTACACAGTAGCAACGCCGATTTTGTCATCCGCCTTTGAGGCTTTATAAAATATCTCCTTGCAGCTTGCACAGTCATTCTCCAGGATGATATCTATGAGCACCAGACGCTGTTTTGTGATTCGGCATCCGTTTTCTTTCAGTTTTTCAATAATCTGTTCTTTCTTACTCACGGCTGTCTCCTGACGTTTAAATCTATCCTGTCACTCCTGCCTGATAGCGGAATTTCAGAATATACTGACTACTTTATATCCTGCTTCCTCCACAGCACGCTTCAGTTCCTCTTTATCCACATCGCGGTCGCAGGATACTTCCGCACTGTGTTTTCTCAGGCTGACTTTAGCTGTAGCTCCGTCTATGGCATTGATCGCTCTCGTCACATTGTTGACGCAGTTCTGACAGTGCATCCCCGAGATTTCGATCGTATAATGCCCGGTCACCGGACCGTCCAGTTTCTTTTTCTTCGGTTTCGGCCTCTTGACTGTACCTGAACCGCCTCCGCAGCAGGCGCCCTCTCCTTTGAAATGTTTGATCGAGCTCTTTACTGCAAAAATAAGCACTACAATAAGAATTAATATAATGATCGCATTAACCATAATGCCCCTCCCTCTTTATAGGTCAGGATATACTAACCACACGATATCCTATTCTTTCCACTGCATTTTTTAAGACATCATCATCAACTTTTCTGTCATAAGAAATCTTCGCTTTTCCGGATGACAGATTCACTTCCGCTCTTACGCCGTCGATCTGATTCAGAGTCTGCGTTACACTCATCGCACAGTGCGCGCATGTCATTCCGGAGATCTGCATCGTTTTTCTGCCGATCACGCGGCCCTCCAGTTTCTTTTTCGGCATCTTCCCGCTGCCGGGACAGCTTCCGCCGGCCGGACAGCCAATACATTTCACGCCGCTTTTTTTGGCTTTTACAATATACCCGACTGCACATCCGATCAGGATCAGGAGAATAAGAACTGCAATAATATCTGCCATAAACATCATCCTTTCTGCATTAACGTCAAGAGGTGGACAAAGCAGGATACTCTGTCCACCGATGATCATTATATCATATCTTATGCGTGCAGGCTGTACTCTGCCGTAAATTCTTTATCTGACTTACGTATTCTCCATATGATGATAGCTGCAAATACCAGGATTGCGATCAGGCCCGGAACGAATGCTGTTCCAAGAGCTCCTGTCGTAACAAGAGTACCGATCTGGTATACAAGGAACGCTACCGTATATCCGGTCGCAAGCTGGAGGCAGATACCGCCAAACAGCCATTTTCCACTCTTCATTTCAGAGTTCATCGCTCCGAGTGCCGCAAAGCACGGTGGTGTATAAAGGTTGAACATCAAGTATGCGAGAGCCGCTGCCTTTGTAAGCCCCATGATCGTAGCGACTTCACTTCCGCTTCCGACCAACGCCAGTTCATCTGTATCGATCAAGTTCGTAACTCCGTAAACAACCGCAAGAGTACCAACCACGTTCTCTTTTGCAATAAATCCTGTAATCGCCGCCGCTGCAAGCTGCCATACACCAAATCCAAGCGGAATGAACAGGATTGCAAACGGATGCGCAATGCTCGCAAGAATGGAAGTTCCTTCTGCGCCTTCTTCCACAAGCTGGAACTGCCAGTTAAAGCTCTGCATGATCTGTACAACAGTGTTGCACACGAGAATGATTGTTCCGGCTTTCACGATATATGCCTTACCACGCTCAAGCATGGATACGCACGCTCTCTTCAGGCTCGGAAGTTTGTACTCCGGAAGCTCGATGATGAAGAAAGATTTACGGTATTTCTGTCCTGTGATTCTCTTCACAAGCAGAGCTCCCAAGAGAACCAGTACGATACCTACCAGATACATTGTAGCTGATACCCACCATGCATCTGCAAAGAATGCTCCTGCAAACAGTGCGATAACAGGGATCTTAGCTCCGCACGGCATAAACGGTGTGAGCATCGCAGTTGTCCTGCGCTCTCTCTCGTTGCGGATCGTACGGGAAGCCATGACTCCCGGGATCGCGCATCCTGTACCGATGACCATAGGTATTACGGATTTACCGGAAAGACCTACTCTCTTGAAGATCGGGTCAAGTACGACTGTCGCACGGGCCATATAACCGCAGTCCTCAAGAAGAGCAATCAGGAAATACATTACCATTACCAGCGGAAGGAATCCCACAACCGCGCCGACGCCGCCGATGATACCGTCAACAAGGAGCGCGTACAGAAGAGGATTTGCGTTCTCCATCAGTCCGCCTACCCAGCCCTGGAAGGTCTCGATCCAGCCAACCAGCCAGTCAGCGATCCATGTTCCCACCGTAGTCTGGGATATGTAGAATACAAGGAAGATCACAAGTGCAAAGATCGGGATACCGATGATCTTATGAGTAATGACAGCATCGATCTTATCCTGTATGTTTTTGTCTTTTGTAAAGACTTTCCTCTTCTCTACCTGTTTTACAATGCCGTTGACAAACTCAAAACGTTTTCTGTCGGCAGCCTCGACCGCATTCTTATCATGCAGATCGATATCCGCCTGGACGTAAGGAGCTTTCTGACCTTTTCCTTTTAAAGAAGCCGCAGCAGCGACAACCTCTTTCAGACCTTCATGTCCTGAAGAGGTAGAGATCGTCTTGATGACCGGGCATCCCAGCTTCTCGGAGAGAAGATTTTCATCAATCTTCGTCTGCTTCTTGTCTGTTATATCACTTTTGTTCAGAGCTACAACCACCGGAACTCCCAGCTCCAGAAGCTGTGTGGTGAAAAACAGGCTTCGGCTTAAGTTGGTCGCGTCCACGATGTTGATGATCGCATCCGGATTTTCATTTTTTACATAGCTGCTGGTGATACTCTCCTCTGAAGTAAATGGAGACATGGAATAGGCTCCCGGCAGGTCTACCGCTACCAGTTCCTCCGCCCCGTCATAATAAGCCTTTTTGATAAGGCTTTCCTTTCGCTCTACCGTAACACCGGCCCAGTTTCCAACACGCTCGTTCCTTCCGGTCAACGCGTTGTACATGGTCGTCTTACCGCTGTTAGGATTTCCTGCAAAAGCAATTCTCATCTTACAATTCTCCTCCTTCATTCCGATTAGCATAGACTAACCTTGGTGCAAAAAAAATAGTAAAAAATTACTATTTTCTTTTTTTATTTTTATATTGAAATAGCTTGCGCTAAATCAGTATCAATATTGTACCGTCCGTCTTTGATAGAGACCACACAGCCGCCCCTGACACGGGAGACCACGGTAATAGGCTCTCCGCTGTAACACCCAAGCGAAAACAGGAACGCCTCCATTTCCTCATCATCCGTCATAATATCCTTTATGATATATTCTTTTCCTTCTTCAGCGTCTAATAAGTTCATGTTCCGCTCCTCTCAACACATTGCATCTTAATCAGTATATCTGCATTCATAACATATGATTGTTTCGTCTAACAAATAAACGTTTCATCTAACAGATGATAGTTTAAACTAACATCCATTATTTGTCAATGCTTTTTGAACAAATTTCTCATTTTTCTTGCAGCAATTAAAGTTTGCCGATACTGACCGGATATGATATACTAAATAGAAAGCATTTCAAAAATAAGAGCGAGGTGAAACTAATGCACGGAAATGAATCAGCTGAGAACTATCTGGAAACAATCCTGATCTTAAGCCAGCGCCTCCCTGTAGTACGTTCTGTTGATATCGCAACAGAGCTCGACTTCAAAAAGTCCAGCGTCAGTGTCGCTATGAAAAAGCTGAGGGAAAACGGACATATTGTCGTTTCTCCGGAAGGATATATCACACTTACGGAATCCGGGAAAAAAATAGCAGACTGCATCTATGAACGGCATACACTCCTCTCATCCTGGCTGGAACGCCTCGGTGTAGACCCAAAAGTGGCCGCGGAAGACGCATGCCGGATCGAACATGTTATCAGCGCAGAGAGCTTTGACGCTATCAAAAGACATATAAAATAAGCGGTGCCAGCAATTGCTGATACCGCTTATTCTTTATTTCGGCCCCATATGTTTTCAGGCCCATATCTGCGTTTCCAGTCTGATCTCCTTATTCGGATGAGCCAGCGCTTCATCCATCTTAAGACAGATATACATATCCTGCAGCGCGCTTCTCAGGCTGTAGAACTCTTCTCCCGTCTTCAGGTAATCCCCCATCTTCTTCATGCAGGAAGCCACTGCGATCTCATCGTCATTCAACCGCGCGTTTGCAAAGGGATTTCTGTATAAAAATTCCTCACCAAGCATAATTCCATAATGAGCCCATTCCTGATTCCCGTAGACGCCCAGATCAATCCTGTTAAGCTGCTGTGTAACAGGAACATTATCCTCCGTCAGATAACGGACAGTCATATCGTCTATCTCTCCACGCACTCCCTGCACCGTCAACTGGCGTGTCCGGATAAACGAATGATACTGAGCCGGATCTGAAAAGTCAAAGAAAGCCACCTTTCCGCTGTCAAACTCCATCGTCAGCCTGTCCCGGGAGCAGGAAAAGATATCTCCGTCAAAGACCATTCCATCTCTTCCGTAAGTCTCTGTAACATCAAACCAGAAACGTTTTCCATAGATAACGCCATTCTCATATCCCACATCAAGGAAACGTCGGATCATGCTCGCTCCATGATAGCCGTGCAGGGAAGAAATGTTGATATTTTCTACCCTGCCCAGCCGACCGTCCCGGATCACTTTATCCCAGGCGGCGTACAGGGGCTGCTGGATATACTGCTCTGCGATCTGCACTTTCGCATCGTATTTCTTATATTGTTCCCACAATGCATTCAGGCAGTCCATCTCCTCCGCCGGCGGAGTCTCGCACAGTACAGGGATCCCCCGCTCAAACAGACGCTCCAGATACCCGGAGGTAATCCCCCGCTTCACCGACAGCACAACATAATCCGGATCATCAGCCAGAAGTTCTTCCAATGTCTGAACAGTCCTGACATTATGCCTGCGTCCGAACGCTTCTCCTTTTTCTTTATCCCGTATCAATACTTTTGTTAGTTCAAATTGCTCAGGAACAG
Organism: Candidatus Mediterraneibacter surreyensis; assembly: GCA_019118885.1. Classification (GTDB taxonomy): domain Bacteria; phylum Bacillota; class Clostridia; order Lachnospirales; family Lachnospiraceae; genus Mediterraneibacter; species Mediterraneibacter surreyensis. The sequence continues at coordinate 40,508 of DWYB01000077.1, forward strand.
CCTTTGCTATGCGGATATAAAACTCCGCCCGCCAGCCGGAACCGATAAGCCCAAATCTGATCTTGTCCATTCCACGCCCTCCTTTTTACGGAACAGAATAACCTCTTGACGCTTCCAGGATCTGATACCATTCGTCATAAGAAAGTTTCATCTCCAGCGCATCCACTGCACTTTTCACTCTTCCTGCATTCATAGTTCCCGTGATCGCGGCAATCCCCACCGGATGCACGAACAGCCACGCATACATGATTACATCGATGGATGTTCCATGAGCGTCAGCGATCTCTCCAAGCACTTTCCTCAAACGCACAGACTGTTCATCCTGCCCGCCAAAAACGCTGCCGCCGCCGAGAGGTGACCATGCCATAAGCGGCATCCTTCTGTAAAATGCATTATCAGTCACACCATTAAAATAGTTTTCCGTGTTTTTGACCGACAGTTCTACCTGGTTTATGACGATTCTGTTCTTCATATAACTCTGCAGTGTCTCAATCTGATAAGGCATGAAGTTGGACACGCCTACATAGCGTACCTTTCCTTCTGCCACAAGCGTATCCAGGGCATCCGCGGTCTCCGCCGGATCTCCCAGCGGGTCGGGCCTGTGTACAAGCAGGATATCCACATGATCCGTGCCAAAATTCTGAAGAGATTCATCCATCTCACGTATGATCTCTTCTTTGGATGAGTTATAATAGATCGTTTTATTCCCGTATCTTTCTTTCAATACGATACCTGTCTTTGTGATGAGCTGCATCTTCTCACGAATCTCAGGCTTCTTTCGCAGAACCGCATCTCCAAAAAGCTTTTCACATGTGTATCCGCCATACACAGGCGCATGGTCAAATGTTGTCACACCCATATCCATGCATGATTCAACAAACCTCAGGAAGTTGTCGCCCTCCATCTTCGCATCAGCAGCACGCATACACCCTGCCGTAACCTGCGATATTTCAAATGATTCATCGATCTTAATACTCTTCATCTTGTCTCTCCTTATTCTTTTATTCCTCCCGTTGTCAGTCCTGCTATTATCTTTTTCTGGAATATAAGTACCAGAATAATCAGCGGAACTGTCACCACGATAGATGCCGCGGCGATATCGCCCCAGGGAAGTTCATAATTGCTCGGAAGCATGGCGATTCCCACCGGAACAGTCCTCATCAGGTCATTGGTCATAAATGTCAGAGCATAGATGTATTCGTTCCACGCATTGATAAATACGATCAGAGCCACCGAGAATATAGCCGGTTTGATAAGTGGAAGCATGATCCTGAAAAAGATCCCCGCCCGGGAACATCCGTCGATCTTCGCAGCCTCCTCATATCCTTTGGGAAGCTGAGCGAAAAAGTTTGTCAGAAGCCAGATCGCCATCGGAAGCGCGAAGGTTATATATGGTATAATCAGACCCGGATATGTGTTTAACAGTCCGAACTGCCTCTCCAGCAGATAGATCGGGCTCAATGTCGCGATTGCCGGGAACATGGAAATACTTAAGATCGCCATCAGAAGCGGTTTCTTTCCCCTGAATCTCAATCTCGCGAGCGCGTACGCTGCAGAAGCTCCTACCAGAAGTCCTAGGATCGTGGTACAGAGCGCTACAATAAAGCTGTTTATCAGATATCTGAAAAACGGATGCTTCTGAAAGATATTAAAATAATACTGTATGTTTATCTCACTCGGTATCCATTTCGCCGGTATCGCAGAAATTTCAGACAACGGCTTGATCGATGTCAGAAACTGCCACAAAAACGGCAGAATAATAATTCCGACAAACAGAATGACAAACAGATAGAATATGATCTGTCCTATGTTATGTACTGCTTTTCTTTTCATTGATCCACCCTCTCTTTCGTCACTCCAAAGCTCCGGTAAGCTGGTCACCCATGGCTCTCATATAAATAAGACTTATTATGAATACAATGACGAACACCAGTACCGCCAGAGCCGATCCATATCCAAAGTCAAGGAACTTCATCAGATTGTTGTAGGCATATAGAGAAACACTTTCCGTCTGGTTCGCACCTCCGGTCATAACCGAGACAAGATCATATACACGGAAAGCATCCAATGTACGGAATAATAAAGCTACCAGTACAGTGCCTTTTACATTCGGAATCGTCACATAACGAAATCTCTGGAATACATTCGCCCCATCGATCTTAGCCGCTTCATACAGTTCTTCCGGTATGATCTGCAGTCCTGCAAGGATCAGCAGCGCCATATACGGAGCTGTTTTCCATACGTCCGTGATGACCAGTGCCATAAAAGAACCATCCGCCGTGCTAAGCCATGCCTTATAACTGTCAATGATCCCCAGCCTGTACAACACATCATTAAACAATCCATACTGGTCATTGTAAATAAATTTCCACATCATCGCAGATACGGATGTTGGGATGGCCCACGGGATCAGAATTGCAGCTCGAACGATTCCTCGTCCTTTAAAAGCCTTATTCATAACCAGAGCTGCCGCAAAACCGATGATTAACTCAAAAAATACTGTTGTCACTGTAAACTTTAAAGTAAATATAATCGAGTTCAGTGCCCTTTCGTCTTTAAATATTTCCGCATAATTCTTCAGACCGATAAACGGGTAACCACTGCCCGGATCTGTCAGCACCATCTCGTGCAGACTTAGCCAGAAGGTTCTCAGGACGGGGTATACCGCTACGATCAGCAGCATAATAATCGCCGGCGCCATCATAATCCAGGCATCCCTGCTCTCATGTTTCATAAGAGTACTGTATTTTTTCTTTCTACCCACCATGTTGCCTCCTTCAAATCAAAAGGCAGTGTGCCAGCCTGGCGCACTGCCTACCGTCCTGTTACTCTTCGCTGTTAAATTCTTCTATCTCTCCCTGTAATGTATCAAGAGCAGCCTCCACTTCAACTTCTCCAGTCAGTGCCTGATGAATATTTCTCTGAATTGCGTCAGAAATCTGTGAATACTGCGGAGATGACGGTCTGGATTTACCTGTCATGATGATGTCATAGAAATCAGCATAGAACGGGATCTCTTCCAGGATCTCATCATCTGTGTATACTTCTTTTACTACCGGCGGCTGTGAAGAAATGATCGTCATTTCTTTCTGTGTATCAAAACTGGTCATATAGTTGATAAATTCGACTGCAGCTTCTTTCTTCTCATCACTGATCGCATTATTAACTACCAGATCCAATCCTCCAAGGCAGGTGTGAGATTCTGTACCGCTGGGTCCAACCGGAAGCTTCGTTGCGGCGATCTTTCCGGTTACCTTTGAGCCTTCATCCTGTCCGCTTGACCAGAATCCTGACCAGTCACGGATAAAGAGGCATTTGCCTTCTTTAAATACCTGCTCGCTTTCTGTCTCCGCATATGTCGTAACGCCTTCCGGAGCATAATCGTCAACCAGCTTCTTCATGATGTTGGTTGCTTCGATGTTATTCTCGGAATTTACAACCGGATTGCCATTCTCATCAAGAATGTCCCCTCCGTTACCCCATACATATTCACACCAGTTTGTTACCATAGCCTCAGACTGGGACGCCTGGAAATCTGCGCCATACTCGACACCGTTGATACCTACAGCCTGATCTGCCAGTTCCATCCATCCTTCCCATGTTGTAGGAACCTCTGCGTTCAATTCTTCCAGTACATCTGTACGGTAGAACAGTACACTGGAATTGGTGAACCATGGAGCAGCTACCAGTTTGCCGTCATATGTAGCGCCCTCTACAGGTCCTTCCAACATTGTGCTCGTATCAATCTGATCTGTCAGATCATACAGCCAGCCTGCTGAAGCAAATTCAGCTACATATACAACATCCAGCCCCATAATATCAACACTTGTATCGCCGGAAGCCAGTTTGTTTACAAAGTCGTCATGTACCTGGTTCGTATCCTGCGGAAGCAGAACCGTTTCAACCTGGATCTTATCCTGACTCTCATTAAATGCATCCACAATCTGCTGTGTCGCTTCGCCAACGCCCTGATCAAAAGAAAAGTTCAGTGTGATCGGTTCGCTTGATCCGTCTCCCGAATCAGAGCCGCTGCCGCTGCTGCTTCCGCCTCCTCCACATGCTGCCAGTGAGGCTGTCATTGCCGCTGCCATTAAACACGCTGCAATTCGTTTCATTCTCTTTTTCATCTTGTGTCCTCCTTTAAATATATTTATTTGATTCCCCTTGTGGGAGAATACTCATATAGTTGTTCGGAAATCGTTTTCCCAAGTTTCAAAAAAATATATGCATGTTTTTCCAGTTGAATTTTCATAATTGTTTGTACAATAACTTTAATAAATATCTATTTCCATATTATTTTGACTTATTAGGAAACCGTTTTCCTATAGTGCTTTTTGAAAGAGCTGATCTGTAAACCAGCTCTTATCTTTATTTATTCAAAACCTTTACGGTTCCCCTGCGTATGATCTTATGAGTCACATAATGGATGGACGCCTTGGATTTGCTGCCATTCATATATTTCAGGAGTTCTCTGGCTGCTTTCTCACCCTCGTCGAAATACGGCACCCTGACCGTTGACAATTCCGGCCTGAAGTACGTCGCATACTCCAGATCGTCAAACCCCATCACTGATATCTCATCCGGTACGGAAACTCCCTGACTGTGCAGGAACTGGATCCCGCCTATGGCTATGAGGTCGCTTCCGGCGACCACCGCAGTCGGGAGGACTCCGTTTTCTTCGTACAGCCTTTTCATGCCTTCATAACCGCCCTGGAACGAAAACTGCACCTGCTCGATATAGGAAGACGGAACCGTGATCCCGAGCTCTTTCAGAGCCTTTTTATATCCTTCCAGACGTTTCTGCCCCGATGAATAATCATACTCAGGGCCGCCGAGATAAGCGATTTTTCTGTGACCATTCTGATGCATGAACATCACTGCATCATACATAGCCTGTACATTGTTGTGTGTAACCGTGTCGATCGGACTTTCCTCAACCGAGGCTTCCTGGGTGACAAGCACGACCGGGTAATCCTTCTTCTCCATCTCATCGACCAGTTTGCGGTTTACATCCACTCCGGCGAACAGAACTCCATCGATCTGACGTTCTTCCAGTATATTGAGGAGCCTCAGCTCACGCTCGAACTCTCCTCCGGACTCGCATACCATTATAGTATATCCCTTGCGCGAACATGCGCTGTTTATCCCTTTTGTCAGCGCCCCGAACACGGCGTTTGAAATATCCGGCACGATCACCCCGACGATATTGGTCTTCTTCGTGATCATGCTCTGTGCCAGTGCGTTCGGCGTAAAATGGTTCTTCTCTATGATCTGATATACCCGTTCTCTCAGTTCCGGACTGACCGGCTTCGTATTGTTGATCACTCTGGATACTGTAGAAATAGAAACACCCGCTTCTTTTGCAATATCCGCAATCGTCACTGCCATGCAAGCTCTCCTTCGTTTAACGGGAAATCGTTTTCCTGTCTGGATACATATTAACACCATACCCCCTCATCGTCAATGGGTTTTTGATTTCTGTTTGTAATTTTGTTGACAACATATAATTTTATATAAGCTTTATTGTGCAATATGCTATATTTATATTACTCTGCGACAATACTCTTTCGGACTTACACCTTCCATCCGCTTAAACACCTTGGAAAAATACAGTGAATCATCATATCCGAGCTGCTCGGCAACTTCTTTTACTCTCAGATTTCCCTGTCTGAGCAGCCGTTTCCCTTCCTCCATTTTCCGTTCTGTTACATATTCCATTGGCGTCTTCCCATAAAAACTTTTGAAGATACTACTCAGATAAGAGGGAACAAATCCGAAATAATCAGTCAAAATCTGGCTGGACATATTTCTTTTATAATTTGAATCCAAAAATACTTTGATTTTTCCGGCAAGCATTTCCTTGTCCTTTTTTCCTTTTATGGTCGATCCGAATTCTTCACTGATCAGGAAACGAAATTCTCGGAGCATAGAATCGCCCGTGTAGCAATTCTCCAGGATATATTCCAACCCGTCTTCCAACTCAATGTAATCGCACCCCACAATATAGTCTTTGCACACGATGGAAAAGAAATACTTAATTTGCTTTACCGCATCCCGGTATTTCATCGGTCTTTCAAGAAACTCTTTGATCAACTCCTCAAGCGCCAAATATATTCCTTGCACGCCCTCGCTCCGGTAAAGTTCCAGAAGTTCTCTGATATCCTGCTTGATTTCCCCGGTTTCCATGCTGTCCGGACTGTCTGGATTTCTGTCATTCAGGTCATAAATAAACAAAGAACTTCTCAAAAAGACCATATTGTTCCTTGCATATCTTCGCATGCCGCGGTATACGTCATAGATATCCGGCATATGAACCTCATCTCTGCAATATACGACTGTCACCGGCGGTCCGATCATCTCCGGAAATGTAAAACAGCGGTTAATGTCACTGATCTTCGGTTCATATCCTTTTTTTATAAAAATAATCTTCTCGCTGCTGTTCCTCCCATCCACGATCCAGTAATGCATCGGATCGACCAGCTGTTCCATGATGTGTTCCAGATGCATTTCCTGAAAGATTTTCGTATAGTCCACTTCCGTCTCGATAAAGCCGTCTTTTCCATTGCCGACTGTAATAAGCAGCAGACACTGTTCCTCGCACTTTCCCTCAGACTTTCTCTCTTTCCCGCTCAGCGCCAGTTCAAAATCCTGCGCATGCTCCTCAAACCTTTTCTTTTGGATGATTTTCCTTATACGGCAGAGCAGCATTTTCAGTTCATTGTCATTTAGCGGTTTCAAGATATAGTCTGTCACATGGTTAGAAAATGCGCGCCGGACATAATCAAACTCTTTATATCCGCTTAAGATCACAGGGATTACCGGGATATCCCGCCGGTTGATTTCTTCCAGTAATTCCAGTCCGTCCATGACCGGCATGCTCACATCCGCAAACAAAACATCCGTCTCCTGCTTTTCCAATATCTCCAACGCTTCTTTCCCATTGTACGCTGTTGCCGTCACCTGAAATTCCACATCAGCGTCTTCGATCTTCCGGCAGATAATGCGTTGGATTGGCGGTTCATCATCCACCACCATGACTCTTATCATTGCAGACGCCTCCTATCTTTATACACGTTCCCTGCTCCCTGTTCTCTATGTCAAATATCATCCGATCTTTGTACGCCATATACAGGCGGATATAGATATTTCTGATCGTCAGTCCGCCAATCTTCAGATTTTCTGTAAGTTCCTCAAAGCTCTGTTCCCGGCTTTTCTCCAATTCTCTCCTTATCTCTTCCTGCTTTTCGGCAGGAATACCGCATCCGTTGTCCGTCACGACACATTCCCACTTTTCTTCGGTGGCAAATATCTTTATATCGATTTTCCACGGAAACTCAATCTTCTGGAAACCGTGATAAAAGCTGTTTTCCAAAAGCGGCTGGATGATAAATCTCGGCACTTCGCAGTCTTGCATCTGCCCAATGCACGCCATCGAATAAATTAGATTTTCCTCATAGCGCAGTTTCATCAGTTCCAGATAGTTCTCGGCATAATTGATTTCTTTACTTAAATCCGTGTAATTATCTTCATAATTAGTATTATACCGTATCATATCGGAAAGCTTTTCACATATCACAGGAATCCTGCTGCACTCGTCAGTATTTGCCATCGCCGATATGATGGTGAGGATATTGTGGATAAAATGAGGATTCATCTGCGCCTGTAGAGCAAGCATCTGGCTGCGTACTTCGTTGACGCGGCTTATCATGGTCTTCTCCATGGACAGTTTCAGATTCCTGACGACTCCATCGAATGCCAGATTCAATTTTCTCAGTTCATCTCCCTCTTCTGCATCGATAAGCGGGATCTTTTTCAAGTTTTCATCCGCGTGAAGGTTCTCCACCATATCGCAGAGCCTGCCGATGGGTTCCGTCGTCTTTCTGATAACCTGCATCTGTCCGAACCAGATGATAAGGATCACACAGACGACCAGTATAGCAAGCCAGACGAGCGTCGTGGTGATCGTATTGATAAGCCTTACGTTTTTTGAGACGATTTCCAGTGTAAAACCGTATTCTTCCATATGGCTCTGGCTGCGGAACACATTCCATTCGGCGCCTTCCCTTCCTACCCGGGTAGCCGACGTAATTTCCACCGGTTCCTCTCCGCTGTTGTAAGCAAAGACCACCGTATCTCCATAAGACAGGAAGAATGTGCTGTCTCCGCCCAGCCCTTCGCAAAACTTTGCAAAGTTAGAGACCGGTATCTGTAACTGTACATAGCCGAGACGTTCCGATGGAAGAAGCTGATAGTCCTTGATTTCCCGCGTCACCGAGATTACCATATCGCCGTCCTGCACAAACGGGTCGCTCTCATCAATCCGAAACATACTGGTTCCTTCGCCATTTTCGAACCACTTTGACGTTTCCAGAAAAATCTGCTGATCCGGGCAGTTTTTCTGGAGATATCCATAATCCACTGCCCGTCCCGCGAATGTAAAATTCTGCCTGTCGTCAAACAGGCAGATCCTCCCGATTGAATTCTGCTTGAGCATATAAGACATCATATACTGTTTCAGCCGGTAGTCTAAATCTGTATCTTCCACGAAGTAATTCCGCTCTCCGCTATAGTTTCCTACTTCCTTAAAGGCGAGGATAAGCGTCTGATTTGCCGCAAGCTGCAAGGCAATCTCATCCGCCAGATCCAACGCTGAGCTGATCTGCGAACGGATCCCTGCTATCTGGAATTCCTGCTGTTCCTTGTAACTTTCTGTATAATTCCAGCATATATAGCCAAACGCGCCTATCGTCAACATGAGGATGACGACCACGACTACGATGATATTTTTAATAATGATCTGTCTCTGAAACCGATATCTCTGCATGCGTTCCCCATCTTTCTAAACGTCCTGTCTCCCTTAGGTCCACAGTTGGTTTTCTGACCGGATATCTTTTCCACTTTCCTCCGCTTTCTCCAGTAAAAATGACAGGTATGTATCCTGAAGCGCCTCCCGGAGCGGGTAAAAGTCTTTCCCCGTCTCTGTGTATTCTTTCATCCGATACAGACAGGAGGCGACTGCAATCTCATCATCGTTCATCCGTGCCGGATAGAACGGATTCTCATACGCCGCCCGATCCAGAAACATCATCCTCTTATGCGCCCACTCACTGTTATTATTTACACCCACGTCAAAACGATAAATTTCCTGTACGACCGGGATATTTTCATCCGAGAGGTATCGCACCGTTATATCGTCGATTTCCCCTCGGGTTCCCTGTATATTCCAGCGTCTCGCGCGTATCTGGGAAAAATACTGTTCCCCCGAAAAGTCCATAAACGCCGCTTTTCCGCTGTCAAACCGAAAAGACGCCCACTCCCTGTCGCTCTGAATCAGTTTCCCGCTGTAGTCAAATCCTTCTCTTCCATTGGTATATACTATATTATACGGGAAGATCTTCCCGCTTATCACGCAGTTCTCAAATCCGACATTCAGAAATCTTCGGAAGATACTTACGGCGTGGTAGCCGTGCAGCGCCGAGAGCATCACCTGCGTCACATTTCCAACCGTGCCGCGGTTTATGATTTCTTCCACAGCCGCATAGTAAGGCTGGAGCGGATACTGCTCCACAATCTGTACCCTGCCGTCAAAACGAAGTTTTTCTTCCCACAGCTCGTTTAATTCCTCCTGATTCTTTCCCGGAGGCGTCTCACAGAGAATGTACTCCTTCTTCTCCATCAGCTCTTTCAGATAGGATTTTACGCCATTACGTGGGATGCACAAAACCACAAAGTCGTGCTCCTGTTTCAGTGCCTCCTCCAAATCTGATGTCGCATATATTCCTGTTTCTTCCCTTACCTGTACTGCGCGTTCATCCGTGCGCAGAACACATGCGGCAATCTGAAAGCGCTCCGGAAGCATCCTTGCAATCCTGTAGAAGAAATCCGCCCTCCAACCATAACCGATCAAAATAAATCTTGTCTGCATGTTCCTTTCCCTCCTATATCCTTATCCTTTCACTGCGCCGGACGTCATGCCTGCCACGATATGCTTTTGTAAGACGATAAACAGGATCAGCATCGGAAGCACGACCAGCGTCAGCGCGCCGAATACATACTGCCAATCTCTATTGTATCTTCCAAAGAAACTATATACAGACATTGCCACCGTAGCTTTCTTTGACGATCCGAGATAGAATAATGGTATCATAAAATTGTTCCATACATCAATCGCTGTTATAACAATATTTGTGATCACAATAGGCTTAAGCACCGGAAACAGGACTTTAAACACCATCTGCATAAAGGTACATCCGTCGATGATAGCCGCCTCGTCGATTTCCCTCGGAACGCCTTTGATAAAACTGCAAAATGTCATGACCGTAAACGGTATCCGCAGTGAGATGAAGATACAGATTACAGAAAAAAAGGTACCGTAAATATTCAGCGCTTTGAGCAGGAAGAAAATCGAAGCGATCTGAAGCGTAATCGTAAGGCCGAATATAAAATAATAGTAAAGCCCCGTCGTAAATCTCGTATTTCTCCTGGATATCACGATTCCAGCCAGCGCGCCGAACAACAGAGAAAGCAGCGTGACAGGCACTGTAATAATGATGCTGTTTACATAGCCGGAAAGGATATTCCCGTTCTCCAGGACATGGGCATAGTTTGAAAACAGCCACTCAGAGGGCAGCGCCAGATCAAACGCAGAAGCTTCCGCCTGATTCTTAAAGGAACCCAGTATCATCATGACAAAAGGAACCACATAAATGAGCGCCAGTATGATCAGAAATACTGACAGGATAATATCTCCCTTTTTCCACTTCTTCATCACATTTCCACCTCTCTTTTCGTAAAGTACCGGTTCATCACAAACGAAATGATCGTAACGATTACCGCAAGTATGACGGAACCTGCCGTCGACTCTCCTAAGAATCCGAGACTGAATGTCTGATATGTATACGTGGACAGCACCTGTGTGTCAAAACCCGGGCCGCCGTTTGTAATAACATAAATGATATCGAAGACTTTCAGTCCTCCCGCTATGCTCAGCGTCACTACAACCGTCAAAGACGGAACGATCAGCGGCAGGGTAACATAGCGGAACTTCTCCCATCCGTTTGCCCCATCAAGCGTCGCACTTTCATAGTAATCCGAAGGGATTGCCTGAAGTCCGGACAGGAAGATGAACATATTAAATCCTGCCCACATCCACGTCTCCACAAAAATCACACTTCCCATCGCTGTTCCATATTTTGCCAGCCAGTCTCTTGTCAGGAAATCCATTCCCAGAAGGGAAAGGGCATTATTCAGAAGACCCGTATTTGCCAGGATCGATTTAAACAAAACACCTACGACCGTGATACTCATCACGCACGGAGCGTAATAGATGGTTCGCAGCACTCCACGCGCAGCAACCTTTCTCACAAGCGCCAGCGCCAGAAGAAACCCGACCACTGTCTTGAGCACAGTCGTGCACAGGGCAAAAATAAAAGTATTCGCGATGGACTTTAAAAACACCGGATCTTCCATCAGTCCGATATAATTCTTCAGTCCTGCAAACTCCGGTGAATACAGCCGTTCCATATTCCAGTCAGTGAATGAAAAGACAAGACTGATCAGGATCGGCACAACCGCAAATACGGTATATATGAGCAATGCCGGCGCTGTAGCCCACAGCGGGTATATGGAATTTTTTCTTTTCTTTTTCTTCATAAGCTCTCCTTCCTGTACAGTTGCAGATTATTTGCGCTATACTAAAAATGGGCGCCGCACTTTTGTGCGGCAGCCCGACTCGGTCAGTTCCACCCCTCTGCGCCTTTTTCTGTCATAAACTCATCTACATCTTTCTGGAATCTGTCAAGGACCGCTTTCCCGTCCATATTCCCTTTGGATGGAGCTTCCAGGAAGTATACCCAAAGTGTATTTCCAAACAGAGGCTGCAATGTATCGATATACTGATTCATCTGAGCAACAACCTTTCCACTGTCCATATACTCGTTATATATTGTCAGTACATCCGGATTCATTGCATCCTGATTACCGTCAACCCCTTCGATATTCGGGAAGCCGGGGCGTGATTCAAAATAAAGATTCCCATACTCGGGCGTGCTCCAAAGCTCGAAGACTTTTTTGATCACATCCAGATTCTCCGTATCCTTATTGACCGCGATGCCCATCGCAGTCGGCAGATATGCAAGCACGTCTTTGTCATCATATCCTACCGGCGGATTGAAGATTGTAAAGTTCGCATCTGGATAAGACTCTTCGATCGATGTCAGGATTTCGGTCGCGCCGTAGATCATAGCGATCTCGCCGCTCGCAAGACGACCGAGGATTTCATCATAGCTGACCGTCATGTAGTCTTCATTTACATATCCTTTTTTAAACAGGTCAAGATACTCGTCGATCACTTCCGCCATCTCCGGGTAATCATTGAATTCCGCCTGATGTGTCAGGATCTTATCTGCAAAATCTTCACACGCCTCTTCCGTGCCAAGAGCCCTTGCCATACCAGACGTCATCCAAATCTGCGGAACCCATGTATCGGACGGAATTGCGATCGGTGTAATACCATCCGCCTTCAACTGGTCGCAGATTGCATAGAATTCGTCTAACGTCTCCGGCAATTCTGTGATTCCTTCCTTTTCAAAGACATCCTTGTTGTATATCATCCCCTGGAAACCATTTGATGCCTCAAAGCAATATCCGTAATGCTTTCCATTGTATTCTGTCATCTCCGGCGTCGCCACTTTTTCCATCCACGGCTCATCGTCAAGAGCTACAAAGAATTCCTCCGGGTTCACTGCCGCGAACAGATCTGCAAACTGGTAAACGACCAGATCCGGCGCCTCGTGTGAGTCCAGCCTCATCTTCATCAGATTGTCATACTGGTCATCCGGGATCACTTCAAATTCGATAGAAATATTCTCTTCTTCCTCCAGTTTCTCTACCATTTCCTGCAGCCCGGAATACCACCTGGACTGTTGAACCATACCTGTAAGTTCCACATGTTCTTTCTCATCCGTGCCGCCCTCTCCCGAGCTTCCGCCCGAAGAACCACACGCTGCCATTGAAGCAGTCATGACAAATGTCAAACCTAATGCTGTTAATTTTTTTAACGACTTTTTCATTCCTTTCACCTCTTTTGAAATTGAGCGCTCGTCTTTATGCCTTAAGTATACATTTATCATTCCTTCATCTAAATGGACATTTTCAAAAAAAACATGGAAATTTTTAAAATCCAAAAAACTGTAGATTCATGGCAATCCGGTAGAGAATTGAAGCTTAATCTTTAATCTGTGCCAACACTGCTTTCAGCTCTTCTGCGGATTTCTTTAATTTTTCTTTTTCCTCATCACTCAGACTGATCTCCAGCACCTGCTCCGCTCCTTTATTCCCCACGATCGTCGGGATACTCAGGCACAGTCCGTCCAGTCCGTATTCACCGTTAAGCGACACCGATATCGGCACCACTGCATGACTGTCTCTGACGATCGCCTCCGCGATCCTCGCCGCTGCCATCCCGATCCCGTAATACGTAGCTCCTTTTCTCTCGATGATCTCATATGCGCTGTCACGTACCGCGTGGTAGATTTCGTCCATCTCCGTATCAAAATTATCGAATCCCCTCATTCTTGCGAACTCCCTTATGCCGATCCCGTAAACATTTGCGCAACTCCATACTGCAAGCTCACTGTCTCCATGTTCGCCTGCGATGAATGCATGGACGTTCCTGCTGTCCACGTCAAGCTTCTCGCTGATCAGGTATTTCAGTCTCGCCGTATCAAGCACCGTACCGGAACCGATCACCCGCTCCTTGGGGAAACCTGATTCTTTTAAAGCGACCTGCGTCAGAATGTCCACCGGATTCGACACGATCATCAGGATCCCCTCGCAGTTCACCCGTTTTATCTCACGGATGATCGACTTCATGATCTTTGAATTCTTTTGCACAAGATCCAGCCTCGTCTCTCCCGGCTTCTGGTTCGCCCCTGCCGTAATGATCACGACAGCCGCGTCTGCTATATCTTCATAACTGCCCGCTACGATATCCATCGCATGGGCAAACGGAAGTCCGTGACTGATATCCATCGCCTCTCCCTCTTCTTTCGCCTGCACCGCATCGATAAGCACAAGCTCCGAAAATGTCCCTTTCTGCATCAGAGTATACGCGATCGTCGATCCCACAAATCCACATCCTATCACTGCTGCTTTCTGTATATTTACCATCCTGTTAACCTCCTTCAATCATTTGCATACTAATTTGCTGTTATATTTCCTAGTTTTTTACTAGGATTTATTTATATGCTTATTATATTATAATTTCCAGAAAAATCAATAGGTTGTGTGGTATTTTTTCCCATACACTCCTCTGCATACATATTGCTTTTCCCGGCTTTTCGTTCTATATTATAGATTGTAAAATATTTATATTCTGAAAGGGGATCATATTCATGTTAAACGAAAAAGTAGCTGAACTTTTGAATACTCAGATCAATAAGGAATTTTATTCGGCGTACCTGTATCTTTCCTTCTCAAATTATTTTTCCGATGAAGGACTGGACGGATTTGCAAACTGGTATAATGTGCAGGCCCAGGAAGAGCGCGACCACGCTATGCTTTTCGTGCAGTACATGCAGAATAACGATGCAAAGATCACTTTTGAAGCGATCGAAAAACCGGATTCCGAATTCAGCAGCCATCTGGAAGTACTCGAAGCCGGACTGGAACACGAGCGCTACGTGACCGGACTGATCAATAATATCTACGGAGCTGCTTACGACGTAAAAGATTTCCGCACCATGCAGTTCCTTGACTGGTTTGTCAAAGAGCAGGGCGAAGAAGAGACAAATGCAAACGATCTTATCAAGAAGATGAACCTGTTCGGAACAGATCCGAAGAGCCTGTATCTGCTCGATCAGGAACTGGCGGCAAGGACATATGCTGCGCCGTCACTGGTGCTGTAACTTCGTGATTATCGGAGAGACACTTCTGTTTGGATGAACATAGAAAATCAGTTGGATACAGGCCGATATGATACACCTTTCGGATCAGTCGGGAGTGCAATACTGCCGGCGACTGTGGAAAAAGGGTAGATAAACTTTAACCCTGAGATATAGCGTTAATCAGCCGGACGGAATTGTCTGAGCAACGCGTTGTCCGTTCGGCTGATTGCTTTTAGCTATATTTCAGGGTTATTAGTTTATCTTCCTTTTGTAACCCGGAGCCGGAAGCATTGCACTCCCGGCTGATCCGGATACGTGAATGATTCCTCTGTATCCGGGTGATTTTCGGATGATTTATTGCAGGATGTCTCGCCGACATACACGAATTTAATCCTCAAAGACTTCTTTCATCTTATCCATGAAGCCTTTCTTTTTCTTCTTATCGCCTTTTTCCGACTTTTCATCTGCGTCATCGTTCTGGTGCAGGGTATTTCCTGTCAGCTCGTCAAACCTGCGCAGTGCTTCTTTAGCCTCCGCGCTCAGTCTCTCAGGGGTCTGGATCACAAGTGTGACATAATGGTCTCCTCTTACCTGAGAATTCCGAAGCGACGGCACACCTTTTCCTTTCAGGCGCACTTTTGTGTCTGTCTTGGTTCCCGGTTTGACAGTGTAGATCACATCGCCGTCCACAGTCTTTATGCGGATATCTCCGCCCAGTGTGGCAACTGCGAATGAGATAGGCACGGTCGAGAAAATATGGACGTCCTGTCTCTGGAAGATCGGATGATGGGATACATTCACCTCAACAAGCAGATCTCCTCTCGGGCCGCCGTTTACGCCCGGCTCGCCCTTATCGCGGATACGGACGCTCTGTCCGTTGTCAATACCTGCGGGAATTGTAACCTTGATTCTCTTTTTACTTGATGTATATCCTGTACCTGCGCATTTCGGGCATTTCTCTTTAATCACTTTACCGGAACCTCCGCAGTTCGGACAGGTCTGCACATTCTGTACTGTTCCGAAGAAAGACTGTGAGGTGTAGACAACCTGTCCCCTGCCGCCGCATTTCGGGCAGGTCTCGGGTGATGTACCCGGTTTTGCGCCTGTACCGTTACAATCCTCGCACGGATCTTTCAGGATCAGGTCAAGTTCTTTCTCGCAGCCAAAGACAGCTTCCTCGAATGTAATGCGGATACTCTTTCTGATATTGGCGCCTTTCATCGGCCCGTTTCCGGCACGGCCGCCCCTTCGGCCGCCTCCGAACAGATCGCCGAATATATCTCCGAATATATCACTGAAATCAGCACCGCTGAAATCAAAGCCGCCGAATCCGCCTGCACCGCCGGCGCCGCCTTCAAATGCCGCATGGCCGAACTGGTCATACTGACGCCGTTTTTCAGCGTCGCTTAAGACAGCATATGCCTCTGAAGCCTCTTTGAATTTCTTCTCGGCCTCTTTGTCTCCCGGATTCATATCGGGATGATATTTTTTTGCAAGTGCACGATAAGCTTTCTTGATCGCCGCCTCATCAGCGTCTCTGCTTACTCCGAGCACCTCATAATAATCTCTCTTTGTCTCTGCCATAACTGGAATACTCTACCTTTCACGAAAAAATCTACGAAACCACCCAGTGGTTCCGTAGAATTTTTCTTATTCTTATCATGAAACAATGGGAAGATTCCCTGTGCTCTATTCAAATCCGGCAGCTTAGACTTCTTTATAGTCTCCGTCTACCACATCATCACCCTGGAAACCGTCCGGAGCCGGACCCGCGCCTGCTCCCGGGTTCGGGCCTGCGCCTGCTCCCGGATTCGGGCCGCCTGCTGCACCGGCGCCTGCGCCTGCCTGCTCATACATCTTTGTGAACAGTTTCTGTGCGCTCTCCATCAGTTTCTCTTTTGCAGCCTTGATCTCAGCAACATCAGCATCTGCTGCTGTCTCAGGAGTAGATTTTGCAAGTACGTCTTTCAGTGCCTGAACATCTGCCTCAACTGCTGCTTTATCATTTGCATCCAGCTTGTCGCCTACATCTTTGAGGGCTTTCTCTGTCTGGAATACCATAGCGTCTGCTTCATTTCTCGCATCGATCGCTTCTTTTCTCTTCTTGTCCTGAGCCTCGAACTCAGCTGCCTCTTTGACTGCTTTGTCGATCTCTGCATCAGACATGTTGGAGCCTGCTGTGATCGTGATGTGCTGCTCTTTGCCTGTACCAAGATCCTTAGCGGATACATTTACGATACCGTTTGCATCGATATCGAATGTAACTTCGATCTGCGGTACTCCACGCGGAGCCGGCGGGATTCCGTCCAGTCTGAACTGTCCGAGTGACTTGTTGTCCTTTGCGAACTGTCTCTCGCCCTGTACTACGTTAATATCAACGGCTGTCTGGTTATCAGCGGCTGTGGAGAAGATCTGGCTCTTCTTTGTCGGGATCGTAGTATTTCTCTCGATCAGTCTTGTAGCGACACCGCCCATCGTCTCGATGGAAAGTGACAGCGGAGTAACATCCAGAAGAAGGATATCGCCTGCGCCTGCATCGCCTGCAAGTTTACCGCCCTGTACAGAAGCACCGAGTGCAACACACTCATCCGGGTTCAGGGATTTGCTCGGCTCTTTGCCTGTCAGTCTCTTAACC
>DWYB01000078.1 GCA_019118885.1 Candidatus Mediterraneibacter surreyensis
AAGCCTCAGACACGGTAAGGAAGAATAACTTCTGATGGAGAGGGGAATCCCTCCTTCAGTTATTCATTTAGACTTTGTAACTATTAACCCGTAGTCATTATTGACTACACCATTATTATACTAGGAGGAGAGCTATGGAAATTAAAGTGTTGATCGTGGATGATGAAAAATATGAGCGATTGCTTCTGTCAAAACTGATCAACTGGGAATCAATCGGAATCAGCCTGGTCGGTACGGCGTCATCCGGTCAGGAGGCAATTGAAATGTTCAAGGAAATACGGCCAGAGATCATCATGACTGACATCAGCATGCCGGAGATGGACGGTCTGGAATTGAGCAGGAATATCAAGGCAATCGATGCTGGCATAAAAATTGTGATCATTACAGGCTTCCGAGAATTTGATTATGCAAAACAGGCAATCCGTATCGGAGTAGACGATTTCCTTTTGAAACCGATTGAACAAAGAGAGGTAGAGGAGCTACTTATAAAGATAAAGAATACGATCTTAAAAGAACGCGCAGACCGGGAATTGCTCGACGTAAGCCTGCCTCTGCTTGCAGAAGATTATATAAGGAAACTTTTATTAGGAGACGAACCGGGGCAGGAGGGAAAGGAACTGTTCGGAGCCTGGAAAACACTTGAAAAGAGCGGCACTATACAGGCAGTTGTGATAAAGTACGCGGGGAATCCGTTGACGAAAGAAGATTATGAGAAAACGATACAGATTTTTCGTCAGCTTGTTCCGGTTTTTTTGCATGCGTGGATTTATGAGAATGAAGCGGTTTTGATCTGCCCGGGCCAGCAGAGAATGCTCTATGAAGATTTTGAAAAACGGCTGAGAAAAATTCAGACAAAATATTCTGTTCTTCTGGCAGTAAGCAATATTTATACTGAGCTCAAAGACATCAGAAAAGCATGGAGAGAATGCAGAAAAGTGATATTGGGGAGTCTGAGAAATATGAGACCGATCATTTTTTTTGACGACTATGAAGAGATGGAAAAACAGGAGGAGCGGTTGGCTTCCAGAGATTTTAGTGAGTACGTGCAGGCGGTTAGAAATGGAGCTTTTGAAGAGGCTGTGGAATTTATTGATTCGTGCCTTAATGAATATATCCAAAAAGACATGGCTTCTGTGATTCAGCTGAGAAATCTGGGGGTTATTCTCCTCTATAATGCAGAAAAAGGGTTGAACGAATGGGGAAAGAGCATTTCGGATGTTGTAGAGGAAAATGTATACAGATCCATTGTTAAAGTCGAGAGTTTGCAGGAATTCTGTCAGCGGATGAATGAGATCCTGATCAAAGTGACAGATTATGTTGATATGATGAAGTCAAATACACTGAACAATACTGTGCAGGAGTGCAGACAGTATATTATGGAACATATGGACACGCCGGGCCTTTCGCTGAAAGGTATAGCGGAAAAACTATATTTGAACGAAAGCTATCTTAGCCGGATCTTTAAACAGACGACAGGAGAGAGTGTAAACAGATACCTGATGAGATGCCGGATTGAAAAAAGTATGGAACTGCTTAGCACGACATCTATGAAAGCATATGAAGTCGGGGAACGGGTGGGTATGCCGGATGCGCATTATTTTGGAATTGCGTTTAAAAAATATACTGGGAAAACGATTAATGAATTTAGAAACCGCAAAAAAAGTCAAAATCGTGACGGTCAGGGTGAAACGAGTGAATTGTGAATCCGGTCTCCGGAAGTTATGATGTAACTACAAAATAACAGAGGAGGAAAAAAGATGAAACGGAAAATTTTAGCAGCGCTTCTAAGCGCGGTGATGTGTGTAGGTCTGCTAGCAGGATGCGGAGCGGAAAATACAAAAGAGAGCGGAGACGGAAAAGTCACTCTGGACGTGTGGGATATCTGGACAGATCCCAGCAGCTCTCTGACTACTGCATTTGAAGATGCGGTGGCTCAGTATGAAGAAGAGCATCCGGATATCAATATCGAACTGCATGGACTTGACACGGACGCCTACAAAACAAAAATGTCCACTGAATTTGCAGGAAAGGCCGAGGGAATCGACGTCTTTTATTATTGGGCTCCGGGTATGATCAGAAAGCTGATTGAAGCGGATAAAGTCCTTCCAATCGACGAGTATGTTACGGATGAACAGCTTGATAGAGTAAAAGAGGGAAGGACACAGTCCTTTGAATTTGATGGAAAACTCTATGGACTTCCTATTGACAGTTATATGGTGATCCTTTTCTGCAATCAGGAACTCTTTGACCAGGCAGGGGCGAAAATCCCGACCACGTATGAAGAACTTCTTGAAGCAGGAAAGAAACTTCAGCAATTGGACGGAGTCACCCCACTTGCCCTTGGAGCAAAAGATGGATGGCTGGCAGGAACTCTTTATGAGTCACTTGCCATGAGAGAAGTCGGTGCGGAAAAAGTAAATCAGGTACTTCTTGGCGAGGAACCTTTTGATGATCCGGGATTTACCTCCGCGGCAGAAAAGATGAATGAGCTCTACGAGAATGGAATACTTGGAGAGAATCCGCTGGAAGACGGAGAAGCAGAGGCAAATGCAAAATTCCTGGGTGGCCGTGCGGCTATGCGTCTGACAGGAAGCTGGTTTGCCGCAGATATTGATTCTTCGGAAGACAGTACTATTGCAGACAATGTAGTAGTTACAACATTTCCGATGACACGTAGTGACGGAGCTACAACAGATTACAGCGGTGGAGCCAATAGTTCTTTCTTTGTCAATAAATCTACAGAACATCCGAAAGAGGCAGCAGAATTTGCGGCTTATATTACTGAAGCGATGGGAAGCCAGGCACCGGAGCTTGGGTCAGGATTTACATCCTGGAATGTAGATAATGATGAAAGTAAGATTAGCCCAACTTTTGCTAAGATGATACCTTTGTTTGATGAGGTAGAAAACGGTGTGCTTGCGTGGGATACTGTTCTGGATGCAAATCCGGCGGCGACTCATCAGGAAGAATGCCAGACGCTCCTTGCTGACTCTGCCGACGTTGATGCATTTATCCAGGGGCATCAGGAAGTGATAGGAAAGCAGTAAAAAAGCGTGTTGTTGAAATCGGAGTCTGCCAAAAGCAGGCTCCGTAAATTTACAGAGGAGAGTTATCGTGCAGAAATTATACAGCAATAAAAAGTATATAGCAATTTTTGTGATGCCGGCCTTTATAGCCTTTCTGTGTATAGGTGTAGTACCCTTATTCATAACAGGATATTACGGCCTCTTCGACTATAATGGAATTGGTGAAAAAACATTTCTCGGCCTGAAAAATTATATCGATTTATTTACCGAAGATCCGCAGTTCATAAAAGCAATAATAAATTCGTTTATCCTTGCAGGAGCATCACTGTTTATACAGCTTCCGATTTCATTTATTCTTGCAGTCACACTTGCCAGAGGAGTAAAGGGAGAAGGGTTTTTCCGGACGATTTATTTCGTGCCTGTCGTAATCTCGAGTATGGTGATCGGACAGCTTTTTACGAGGATCTTCAACAGTGAAGGATTATTTAACGGACTGCTTGGACTGATTGGTATCCACACGACTCAGGCATGGTTGGCGGACTCGTCGACTGCGTTTATTGCAACCGTAGTTCCGGCTGTCTGGCAGAGCATCGGCTATCATATGCTGATCATGTATGCCGGGATTAAAAATATATCCCCAGATTATTATGAAGCCGCCCGGATCGATGGCGCCACAGGCATTAAGGCTACGATAAAGATTACGCTGCCGCTTCTGGCTCCTGTGATCAAAATGTGTGTGACTTTCGCCCTGGTAGGTTCCCTTAGGGCATTTGATTTGATTTATGTAATGACGGGCGGAGGGCCGAATCATGCAAGCGAAGTGCCCGCAACACTGATGTACAGCAATCTTTTTACTAAAGGAGTATACGGTTACGGAAGCGCGCAGGCCTTTTTTATCGTTTTTGAGTGTCTGTTTTTCAGCCTGATCATTAACAGGATTTTCAAAAAGGCGGAAGATAACGCGTCCATGATTTGAGGTGATGACAATGAAAAAAAAATTGAGAACTACAAGATCGGTAATAAAAATGGCAATCCTGATCCTGGTTGCGGTCATTCAGTTATTTCCTTTTGTATGGCTGATTCTGTTTTCTTTTAAAACTAATACAGAAATATTCGACCCTTCAAAAACGCTGAGCCTGCCGGAAGTGTGGCATTTTGAAAATTATTCTATGGCTCTGCAGGGGGGAGAGATACTGAGATACTTCTTAAATTCGATTTTATATTCGGTTGTGACTGTTGTCGTATCTGGACTTCTGGCGGCCATGGCGGCATACGGGATTACCAGGATGGAATGGAAATTAAAAAGTTTTGTGATGGCTGTATTTACACTTGGTATCATGATGCCTGTTCAGGCAACGCTGCTGCCTCTTTTCCAGGTGTTGGACGCTACCGGACTGAGAAACGGATATTTGGGGTTGATGATTCCTTATATTGTCTTCGCAATCCCTATGAGTGTGATGGTGCTGAGCAGTTTTTACCGCTCAATCCCAAGGGAGATGGAGGAGGCAGCCTGTATCGATGGCTGTGGGATCTTTCGGACGTTCTTTGTGATTATTGTACCGATGATTAAACCGGCTCTGTCCACAGCATCTATATTTGCGTTCATGAATACATGGAATGAGCTGCTGTTTGCAAACACTTTTGTAGATGACGAAGCATACAGGACCTTGCCGGTCGGTATCATGACATTTGTAGGCGAACATTCTACAAACTGGGGATTGATCGGCGCGGGGTTGGTAGTGGCCACTGTTCCTGTCGTTATCATATATTTTATATTGAGCAGACAGATCCAGTCGAGTATGACCGTTGGCGCGGTGAAAGGATGATCGGAAGACCAATATGCTGCAAGGAAATTCATACACTGCTGATTTTGCCGGACAAGCGTTGGAGTTATTTCCAACGCTTGTTTGTAAGCGCCATTTTGGCGCTGTTTTTTTTGTCTTGTGTATCATGCGCAGAGTGGCTATTATAAAAGTAGCAGAAAGAAAAAAGAGCAACAGACAGTGAAAAATTTTAATTATTATGCACCGACCGAAATCGTATTCGGGTGTGGAAGGATTAAAGAAGTCGGGGAAATTGTAAAAAAATATGGAAAGAAAGCGCTGCTGGTAACGGAGAGCATTATTCGCGGTAGATGCCGGAAAGGTAACACCGCTTCCAGAAAATATGAGTTTCGATGAGGGCGCTATGATAGAGCCGCTTGCGGTCGCGGTACATGCATCAAAACAGCCTGGAGAAATGACAGGACGTAAAATCGCAGTGTTAGGCGCCGGCCCCATTGGTATTCTGGTGGCACAGTCTGTAAAAGGATTGGGTGCAGAAAGTGTAATGATTACAGATGTCAGCAATGTGCGTCTGGCGAAAGCAAAAGAATGCGGTGTTGATTTTTGCGTCAATACAAAGGAGAAAGACTTTGGCGAGGCCATGGTTGAGTGTTTTGGCCCGGATAAGGCAGATGTGATTTATGACTGTGCAGGAAATAATATTACCATGGGTCAGGCAATAAAATATGCCAGAAAAGGAAGTGTGATCATACTTGTAGCCGTGTTCGCAGGAATGGCACAGGTTGACCTGGCAGTACTTAATGACCATGAACTGGATCTTAATACAAGCATGATGTACAGAAATGAAGACTATATTGATGCGATTCGTCTTGTGAAAGAAGGCAAGGTAGCATTAAAGCCGCTTATTTCGAAACACTTTGCTTTTCGTGAATATCTCGACGCATATCAGTATATTGATGACAACAGAGAAACAACAATGAAAGTTATTATTAATGTTCAAGAATAGTTTATAAAGACGCTATATTTTTGCTAAGAAATAATCCGGCCGTTGACATGTCAGCGGCCGGATGTTATATTTAGGTTAAATTTGCGTAAAATATCTGGCGAAGGCAGGCCAGTTTTTTTATGCAAAATAAAGTATACCGCAATGGATACTATACGATAATTTAATATATAGCAAAGAGGGAAAAAATATGGATGTTTCTTTTGCAGGTTTCTGTCAGCAGGTATTTTCCAACCCTGTCCTGATGGTAACGGTAGTGCTCACTTTGGGCGTAATATTTGTAAACGGCTGGACGGATGCACCGAATGCTATCGCTACATGTATCGCTACAAGATGTCTGAAAGTCCGGACAGCTATTATGATGAGTGCTGTGTTTAATTTCCTTGGAGTGCTCGTTATGACGCATATCAACAGCGCCGTAGCATCGACGATCAGCAACATGGTTGATTTTGGCGGACAGACAGATGAGGCGCTTATTGCTCTTTGCGCCGCTTTGTTTTCCATTGTAGTCTACAGCGTGGCGGCGTCTGTATTCGGAATACCGACAAGCGAGAGCCACAGTCTGATTGCAGGTCTTACGGGAGCTGCGATCGCCATACACAACGGAGTCGGAGGAGTCAATTTCAACGAGTGGGTGAAGGTGCTCTACGGGTTGGTGCTCAGTCTTGCGCTCGGCTTTTTCATGGGCTGGATAATCTGTAAGATCATCACCATAGTCTGCGCGGCTATGGACCGGCGCAGGACAAACGGCTTTTTCACCGTGGCTCAGATCTTCGGTGCGGCTTTCATGAGCTTTATGCACGGGGCGCAGGACGGGCAGAAATTTATCGGAGTCCTTTTCCTGGGAGTAGCCTTTTGTAATGGACAGAGCAGTGTACAGGGAATGATCATTCCGGTATGGCTGATGCTGCTGTGCAGTACGGTAATGGGGGTAGGAACGAGTGTAGGCGGTGAAAAGATTATCAAATCTGTGGGTATGGATATGGTAAAGCTGGAGAAGTTCCAGGGCTTTTCTGCAGACCTTGCGGGAGCGGTGTGTCTGCTCCTCTCCAGTGTATTCGGAATCCCGGTATCGACAACGCATACAAAGACAAGCGCCATCATGGGTGTAGGCGCCGTAAAGAGACTTTCTGCAATCAATTTCGGTGTAGTGAAAGATATGATGCTGACCTGGATCTTTACATTTCCGGGCTGCGGGCTGATTAGCTTCATAGTTGCAAAAATATTTATTATGATATTTTAGGAGGAGAGAACAGTGGCAAAGAAACAGGATTCATTTTATTTTGATAACTTTGTAGCGTGTGCGGAGGATTCCTGCCGGGCGGCACAGATGCTGAAAGAGGCGCTTGAAAACTTCCGGCCGGAAACTCTGAAAGAACAGCTTGACAAAATCCACGAGGTGGAACACAGCGGAGATGCAAAGAAGCATGAGATGCTTGATCATCTGGCAAAAGAGTTCCTGCCGCCTATCGAGCGTGAAGACATTGTTTCCCTGAGTCAGAATATCGATAATATGACGGACAAAGTAGAGGATGTCATGCTGAGGGTGTATATGAACAATGTACAGGATATCGAGCCGAATGCTCTGAAGATGACGGATGTGGTTATCCAGTGCTGCGATGCAGTGAGAGATCTGCTTATTGAGTTTAAGAATTTCAAGCGTTCCAGGACGATCAAACAGCTTATTATCCGTATCAACGATCTGGAGGAAGAGTCAGATAAACTTTTTATCGAGAGTATCCGGGGACTCTATACAGAGTCGGATAATCCAATCCGCATTATTGCGTGGAGAGATATATACATTTATCTGGAAAGATGTGCGGATGCATGCGAGCATGTAGCGGATGTAGTAGAGAGTGTGATCATGAAAAATTCATAATTATGAAAGAGGCGGATATGCCGTCTTTACCAGGAATATTATATAGAACTGGGAAGAACCGGAAGTGGAAACGCGACTGGATCTTCCCAGTTTTATCTTGCATTTTGAGGGATGCTATACTACAATAAATATGCCTTTTGAAATGTAAGAAGCACAGTTATTGTGTTATATTTTGTCAAATTTGACAGACAGGGGAGAGAAAGATATGAGCGAAAGCTATAAACCGCGTTCTTTGGCAGAGATCATGAATGATGTCCTGAGTACTGTCCGTGATTACTACGATTCAGAGTACGCTTATTATATCGAAAAAGATCAGGGAGATATTGAGACCATTTACGAGTGGTGCGCAGAGAATGTGGAGTGGCAGAGAGACCGTCTGAAACTGCTCCCTGAGGAAAATCAGCCTCGATGGATGAAAACGGAGATTACAGATACTACATCTGACAGCTACAGTGTTTTCAAACAGATCAGTGACGATACAACGGCTATCCTTGCTGTTGTAGGCGTTCACAGGGGAGGGTGTACGATTGACTTTATGCGCGCGCTCCTTCCCTATATTCCGCAGGCTATCGTGCTTCAGAAGATGCAGAAGCAGCAGGAGTATCTCAGTTATCATGATGATCTGACAGGACTGCTGAACAGGAATAGTCTGGTGGATTATCTTGACAATGTGAAGGAACGGAAACTGAAGTCGCTTGGGGCGCTTTCTATTGATATCAACGGACTTAAGAACTTTAATAAAGAATTCGGCAGAGACTATGGCGATGAAGTTGTGATCCGTGTCGGAGAAGTGCTTCAGGAATATTTCCACAGCGGGGAGGTTTATCGTCTTACGGGCGACCAGTATCTTGTCCTTGTGGAAAATACAACCTATGAGGATTTTACGAAGCAGATTTATGCATCACATACAAAGCTTGACAATATCAGCCTTGGACTTGTATCCATGGGATATGCATGGGAGAAAGTTGATATCGATGTGGAAAAGCTGGTAAATAATGCTGAAGTTATGATGCGGGAGGAAAAGAAAAAGTATTATAAGAACCTTAAGAAAGGTCATCATGAGCCGATTATTAAGCAGGATCTTCTGGAAGATCTGGAGCGGGGGAATTTTATCGTATGTCTTGTGCCGAAGATCGATACGGCGACAGAGCGTGTGGCCGAAGCCGAGGCGGTGGTACGGTATCATCACAAAGATCTCGGAATTGTGGATCCGGGGAGATACATTAATCTTCTCGAAGAGACAAAGCTGTCACATTATCTGGATCTGTATGTGTTTGAGGAGGTATGCAAAACTCTCCACAGGTGGGAGATCAGCGGCATTCCGCTTATACCCGTGGCCGTGAATTTTGCCGGAGCCACGCTGAAGCAGGAGAGCATCGCGGAGAAGATGCTGCATCTGATCGAGAAGTATCACGTCAGATGCGAATATCTGGTAGTCGAAGTGTCGGAGTCCGGAAACGATATGAATCAGGAAATGTTAGCTGAGACAAGCAGCAAGATCCGAAAGGCAAATGTGCGTGTGATCCTGGATCATTTCGGAGCGAAGGATTCAAGCTTCTCTATCCTTTCCCTGATGGAGTTCGATGGCCTGAAACTGGACAAAAGCCTGATTACGAATATTGTGGGAAACACACGAAGCCGTATCGTGGCTCAGGCGGTGATCGACATATGCCGTCAGCTGGGGGCATTTGTTCAGGCGGCGGGCGTGGAAACGCGGGATCAGCTTAACGTACTGAAAGAATTGGGATGCGATTATGTACAGGGCTCTCTTTTTAATAAACCGATCACGATCGAGACATTTGAAGTGAGATATATGAAGGAATAGAAGATGGTAAGAGCATGGATCGCGGATGTCACCCCCCTTCTTAATAAGGCGTGTTATGACAGGTATTACGGTCAGGTTCCGGATTTCCGCAGGGAAAAAGCCGATGCACTCCGACTGGATAAGATGAAGGCACAGAGCATCGGCGTGTGGATACTGTGGCAGAAGATCCGCGCTGCATATGATCTTCCGGAAAGTACATCGTTTAATCTGTCTCACTCGGGAACATATGTTATGTGCGCCGCGTGTATGGACGGCGGACAGGCGCGGGTGGGGTGTGATATTGAGCAGAAAAGTTCGATGAAGATGAACTTTGTCAGACGATATTTCTGCAGTGAGGAGTATGAAACGATTGCGGGGGCGAAGACGGAAGAGGAAAGGACAGATCTTTTTTTTCGATACTGGGTATTGAAAGAAAGTTTTATGAAGGCGACGGGGAAAGGAATGGCTCTCCCCGTAAATTCATTCTGCATCCGCATGGGAAGACCTCCGGTTCTTATAAGAAAGCCGGAAGAGTTTACAGAACCTTATTATTACTGTGAATACGAGATAGAGGGATTCCCATATAAAATGGCAGTATGTTCTTCGGATGCAGATATAGATACCGAACTTCATACGGAGTTGACATTATGATAAATTTTCATTTTGATAAACATAAGATAACAATGTTTGGCATGGGGGCGGCGCTCGGACTGGCTGCAGGCATACTGTTCACAGTACTGGGCGCATATCACGTCATATCAGAAACCAGATCGGAAGCTGCCGTGACGGAGACAAAGCTGACCCGGGAGAACGAGGAACTTAAGAAAGAGATGGAAGAGAGTCAGAGCGAGGAGACGGCGGCAGAGACTTCTGCCGGGGAAGAAACATCCTGGGAACTGATTCTCGTAAACGAGGATCATCCTCTGGATTCTTCTTATGTACCGGAGAAACTCACAGAGATATCATCGGGATACCGTGTGGATGACCGGATCGTTGCTGACCTGAAGCAGATGCTTGATGACGGGGCTGCAGAAGGGCTGAGTATGTATGTGACTTCAGCATACCGTTCTTACAAACAGCAGATTGATACATTCAACGCTTCCATGCAGACTCGGTTGAATCAGGGAATGACGCCTCTTGAGGCATATCAGGAGACGAGCACATCAGTAGCCCTTCCGGGAACGAGCGAACATGCTACCGGCCTGGCGGTGGATATCATTTCTACGGAATATGAGGCGTTAGACGACAGGCAGGGAGATACGAAAGAGCAGAAGTGGCTTATGGAACATTGCTGGGAATACGGATTTATTCTTCGTTACCCTCCGGAGAAATCCGATATAACCGGTATTATCTATGAGCCATGGCATTATCGGTATGTCGGAAAGGATACTGCGAAAGAAATAACGGAAATGGGCGTTACGCTGGAAGAGTACCTTCAGCAGAAAGAAACTTCCGGCTGATAAGACATGGAATTAAGCGAGACAGATAAGGATATTATTGGGGAATATAAGCATACATAAGGAGGAAAACCATGGAAGATTTAACATTTGGCGAACAGGTCAAGATCATTCTGGGGAGAAAAGGGATGACCATCAAACAGCTTGCTGAGCTGATTGAAGTCCGGACAGGTAAGAAAATGTCAAGACAGAATCTGACACAGCGTCTTGGAAGAGACAACTTTCAGGAGCAGGATATGCGTATGATCGCCGCCATCCTAGATTGTCCGTTTCATCTGAGCATTATGTCGGAAGCGCCGGCTCAGCCGCGGAGCACGGCAGCTCTTGAGCAGGCCGCGATCGCACGGACAGATGCGGTGGAAAAGAGGCAGGAGGAAGAAAGCAGGACAGAAGATATCCGGCCAGAGAATGTAAAGACGGAGGATATCCAGGCAGAGAAAACGGAACATATGAGCTCAGCTGTTTCCGAGACAGAAGAAAGTGTGCAGGAAGCGGAGCCGGTATCCGGGCCGGAAATTGCTTCGGATGAGCGTGATATGACGATCGGGGAACTCTATGAGATCCATGAAGAACTGTCTGAGCTGGAGGAAAACGCAAAGGCGGGAGAGCCAGTAGAAGAGATTAAGAAAGAGCTGGAAAAACCGAAGAAATCTCTTTTCCATACCGGAGGGATCTTTCTTCGCAGAAAGCAGCGGGATACAACGGAAACAGATAAACATGAAGAGATATCCGCGGCAGATACGGATCGGGAGAATGCTTCAGGTTATGCAGAGGCAGAGCAGCAGGAGACATCATCGATGTCAGAACAGATATCTTCCGGAGCTGCAACAGAAGAAAAAGATGATTTTGAACCGGTCATTTCCCATGACGATGTAGAAGAAGACAGGGAAGTAGGCGAGGTAAATCCATATACAGGAAAAGAATATCAGTCTAACAGCGTGAGGATGCACCCGACGAGAATCGGATACGTTCAGGTGTATGACCGCACCATTCATAAATGGACGGATATGACGGAGTGGGCTTTCCTCGGTCTTCAGGAGCGAAAGAAAGCTCTGCTCGGAAAAGCGTATGAGCCGCCGATTTATCTCGACTGATGATGGGAAGATTTTGATTTTACAGCACAACAGGCGGCAGAAACTGCCGCACAGATGAAAGGGGAAACGCACAATGGAATGGAAAACGCTGTTATCCCCAGGACGGGAGCGGGAGAGTTCAGGCAGACCAAAGTCAACGGATCTGAGAAGTGAGTTTGAGAAGGATTACCACAGGATCATCGGAAGCGCGTCGTTTCGGCGTCTGCAGGATAAGACGCAGGTATTCCCGCTTGATAAAAGCGATTTTATCAGGACGCGGCTGACCCATTCACTGGAAGTCTCTTCCCTGGGAAAATCGCTTGGACAGAATATCGGTGAGAATATTCTTCAGTTTCGAAGAAATTCGGGCTTTACTCCGAAGATGAAAGAAGATATTTCCCACATTCTTGAGTGCGCGGGTTTGATCCATGATATCGGGAACCCGCCGTTCGGTCATTTCGGTGAAGTGGCAATCCGCGAATGGTTTGCCGGGAATCTGCCGAAGCTGATTTTTCGCGGGCAGAGGGCAGAGGATATGCTGACTGAACAGATGAAGCAGGATTTCTATAACTTTGAAGGAAACGCCCAGGCTCTCCGGCTTGTGACCAGACTGCATTACCTGGTGGACGAGCATGGGATGAATCTGACGTATGCACTGCTCAATACGATTATCAAGTACCCGGTTCCATCCACCGAGATCGATAAAGACAAGGGAAATATAAAGAATAAAAAGATGGGATATTATCTTGCGGATGAGGAGGTATTCTGCAGGGTGACGGAGGCTACGGGAGCAGGCGGGAACAGACATCCGCTGACTTATATTCTGGAGGCGGCTGACGATCTGGCGTATAAGACAGCCGATATTGAAGATGCATTTGTAAAGGGATTTATCACTTATTATACGCTGGAGAAAGAGCTGGCTCCTCTGGAGAAAAACTATCCTGAGTCGCCGTTTAAACCGTTGGAGAAACTGCGGCAGCTCTATGACCGTGGATCAAAGAAAGGCGTGAGTAATCCGGAATCCTATGCGGTAAAGAACTGGATCATAAGCGCGCAGGGATTTCTGATCAGCTGTGCTACATTTGGTTTTACCTCGAATTATGACAGCATTATGGCAGGAACATTCAGACATGATCTGTTTTACGGAACCTATGGAGAAAAACTGATGGATCTGCTGGGTGATATGGCATACCGGTATGTATTTTCTTCCATGGAAATTTATAAGATGGAAGTGGCGGAGTCCGCCATACTGGATAATCTTATGGATAAACTGGTCAGGGCGGTGCTCTACTTTGATACGGATGTCGAACAGGATACCATCGATAAAAGAGTCGTCTCTTTTATATCGGATAACTATAAAAATGCATATAAGCTGCAGGCAGAAGGAAAGAGCGAAGCGGAGAAATTGTATCTCCGCCTGCTCCTTGTGACTGACTATGTGTGCGGTATGACGGACAGTTATGCAAAGCGCCTCTATCAGGAGATGAACGGGATCATATAGTTCCCACGCACCGGCACCAGTGACCGAAGTCCGCTGTGTCATTGCGTTCCCCGTCAGCAAGTTCCAATACTGAAACATATGCGCGCGTGAACCGTGGAAAGCCGAACAGATCGGCAGCTCGGGCCTCGCGCGTATCGTATATGCCCGGAACTCCGAGCCATCTTCTGCCGTCTTCTTCAATAAGCGCAAGATGGTTATAATTGTGGTATCCGTGCAGCAGAAAACTGTTGTTGGCAAGAGACCAGAATTTCCGCGGCAGCAGAGTGAGATCTTCGCGGCTGATCTTCTTGGCCCGGGGCAGATCTTTTGCTTCGGCGGACTGAAGGACAGGCTCAGAATCCGATCCGGCAGTTGATTCTGATTCGAGTGCAGTCTCCGGTTCCGGCGCGGTTTCTGCTTGGGGGGTGGTTTCCGGTTCAGGTGCAGTTTCAGGTTCTTCTGAGAGCATCATATCAGGTTTGATGTCAAAAAAGAATGCGGAGGCCATCCAGAAGAGCGGCGGAGCGTCTTTGGCGGGATTCTGCAGAAGAAAACCGTCAATCTGCTGGAGCGGCCGTCTTTCCGGAAAATGTGTTTCAGATACGGACAGCCGGATGGATATGTTTCTGCCGCATGAGGCCAGATCCGCGACCTGTGAGATGAGCAGTTTATCCTGATCACAGCAGAAAGCCGACAGACTGAGCATACTGCCGTTTCGGACAGGTATGTTCCGGGCATGGATCTGAAGGATACAGGACTGGTAATGGCGGGAGACTTTTATAAAGCCTACATTTCGTCTGCGCTTATAATTTTCATATTCATATAAATAAAAAGTACCGGGATTCATAGAATAAAATAACCTCTGGTCTTGTCTCTTTTCATTTCAGTGTATTCAAAAAGAGTGGCAAAAAGAACGAAATCGGAAAGGAAAATTATGTCTACAGAAAATACAGACGTCAGTTCAGAGCAGAAAAAGCTCGATGAAAAATATATGAAAGAAGCGATCCGGCAGGCTAAGAAAGCCTACAAGCTGGATGAGACACCCATCGGCTGTGTGATCGTCCATGGCGGCAAGATCATAGGCAGGGGATACAACCGAAGGAATACAGATAAGAGTCCCCTTGCCCATGCGGAGATCACAGCTATTAAAAAAGCGAGCAAAAAGCTTGGCGACTGGCGGCTTGAAGAGTGTACTCTGTATGTAACTCTGGAGCCCTGTCAGATGTGCGCCGGGGCTATCATACAGTCACGTGTGACGCGGGTGGTGGTTGGCTGTATGAATCCGAAAGCGGGGTGTGCAGGGTCCGTCCTGAATCTGCTGGATGTGAAAGCGTTTAACCATCAGGCAGAGCTTACCACTGGTGTACTTGAAGAAGAGTGCAGCGCTCTTATGACAGGATTCTTCCGGGAACTGCGGGAAAGAAAGAAGATGCAGAAGAAGTCGGTGGAACGGAAATCAATATAGCAGAAAAGAAAGAAAACCTCTCCAAATCAGGAGAGACTTTTTTCAGCTTCAAATACTTTCTCTTTTTCGCGGAATATCTGTCTGAACACAAAGCGGACGAACGGACCGGCATACAACATCTGCCAGAAGAACGCCATCGGGAAATTCAGTGCGATTGTCTGCAGCCATACGGCAATAAACTGATTTCCGGCATCTTTAAATAAAATAGTTGCCACGAGACTCATGAGCGGGCACATCCATGCGACGGATACAACAGAAATCGCAAGAACCAGGTGAAATGGATTTTCCTTTTCCGGGTTCACGATGCGAAATGCCGTTTTCTTTGCAACGTGTCCTACAAAAAAGAAATCAAGTATAAAAGCGACCGGAGCCATGATCACAAATTCATGAAATGCTGACAGAAATACAGTATTGTTCATACCGCCTACATTCAAAGCGATGTTATAGCAGATCATTGCATAGACCATGACAAATACCATCAGAATAGTAAAAATTACTTCCTGAAATTTAGTTTTTGGCATAAAAAATCCTCCTTGATGATAATAAAACAGAAAAATGTGTTGTTCGTTATCATTCAGGAGAATGTGCGTTTCCAATAAGGTTACGGTGTGAACCGTAACTCAAAGACCAAAAATCCGTTATTCTTTTTTAACGTGCATTGCGCTTCGAACATGATCCACAGGCGTTACCCCGGCAGTTAACTCAGCCCAGGCACCCTCACGGCACCCGGGAGCTCCTGCTTAGTGCTGCTCCGTTCCCGACCTGACACGGTTCACAGGTTCCCGTCGCGTGAGACCCAAACATCAACGTCACTTACCGGGGGCAGCCCTGCAGACTGCCGCCCTCTGCGCAATATCACCCC